>DATLBX010000071.1:0-17066 GCA_035526705.1 Acidimicrobiales bacterium
GAAGATGAATCGCTTCATCTTCGGGTTCCAGCGCCGGGTCTGGTGGCCGAAATGAACCCCGGCCTCCAGTAGCTGCTTCATGCTTACGACTGCCACGTGCTTCCTCCCCATCGGTTGTTCCTGACTCAGGGCTGCGCCGGCTGGTGGCCGGCGACCGTTGGGTGCGCCCGAGTGCGAGATCGCCCGTATTTCGGGCTCGCTGATCCTACCCGCGGGGAAACGGGACCGGATCGGGCCGGTCGCGGAGCCTGAATGTCGCGCCGCCGACCGCCAGCACCAGGAGAAGGGCGAAGCCACCCCAGGCGTCGCCCGGTTCGACCGCGGTCGTCGGCGCGACAACCGCTGCCAGCTCGGAGGTCGGAGCCGACGCCCCAGGCAAGACTTCGATCGGATCGGAACTCGACTGCGGGTTCGCAGGCTGGGGGGGCTCCCAGCCCCTTGGCGCGGTGAGGACGAGCGCCCCTCTGCGGACCGCGACCTTCCATCCCTGCGATTCAGCTCCAGTGGCCACACCCTGGCCGCCCGCCACCACCCGGAAGGCACCCAGGCCTCCGAGATCGAAACCCGGGCTGGCGCCGAGGTCGATCCGGACCGTGTCCGGCACGCGGCCCGCCGGAGCCCTGACCGGTGTGAGCCCCGCGTAATAGGCGGCCAATATCCGCCGGGCGTCCAGGCCCCGCCGCGCCTTCCCGAGCGCACCGTGCTGGCTCATGCCGATTCCGTGGCCCCAGCCGCGCCCCTCGATGACCACCCGGCCCGGGTCCGGCGACGGCGCCACACCGAAGGCGGTGGAGGGCAGGAGGCGAGGCAGGCCGACGGGAGGGGGTTGCGCTGCCTCGAGGCGAGTGCGGAATTCCGCGACGGGAATAGGTCGTGCGGTCTCGGGGACGTCCGGCTCTGGACCCGCCCACCTGGCAACCACGACTCCACCGGCGCGCTCTAGCCCGGTCAACTGCGCGCCCTCCGGCAGGTCGACGGCGGCGCCGATGGCGGTCTCCGGCACCTCGACGCGCCAGCGGTGGTGAGGGCTCGCCGCGTCATCGGGGTCGGGCACCGACCGCAGGTATGGCTGCGAAGCAGCGACGGTCCGACCTCCGTTGGATGACGAGTACATCGCAAGGATGGGCACGCCGCGATAGGCGAGCACCTCTGACTCGGTGGAGTCGACGGCATGTGCCCACGCGGTGCCGCCCTGCCGTTCTGCGCCGATGCCGCCGTAGACCTGACACGACGCGGTGGCGCACAAGTCCCACTGGCGGCCCTCCGCCCGGGCGACCAGAGCCTGATGCAGCGCATACGACCGGGCCGCGATGGCTTGGGCGCGCTGGGCTTCGATCGGCCAGCTCGGTGGCATCTCACGGACGCCGCGCAGGTAGTCCTCGACGTTCACTTCGTTGATCAGGCGGACGGAGCCGCCGTCGAGACGAAGGTGGAAGCGGCCGCGGTATGGCTCGCCGCCGACGGCCAACGGTCCGCTCAAGGGCTCGAGGGTGAACTCGCTCGCCTCCCAGTGCGCGGCCGGAGGAGTGGCGGAGACCGACGGGGCAGCGATAAATGACACAGCGGAAACCAGGGCGGCGACCGCGAGGGAGAAACTTCTGGGCCCCAGCACGGCGGACGATCTTAGGGAGCGGCTCGGCCGCGACTGGGTCTTACAGCCCGCGACTGGAGAGGACGAGCGAAACCGCGGCGGAGGCCGCGTCCACACTGAGCCCATTCAGGTAGGCACGAACGTGATTCCAGACGAACTCCGCCCGGGCCTGACAGGTGGCCGCCATACCGGCTAGCGCCAGAGCCATCTCGCGCCTTGCGTTCGCGTGGCCGGGCAATGCGTCGTGATCCCCGAACTGAGTTCCCGCGCTGACCAGGCGATTGTCCGCTCCCTCTACGCGGGCTCTCGGCGCGGCAACTACCGGATCGCCGGTGCCGGCTATGGAAGTGAACCGAATCCGATCCGGCACCGGCGGCTGGTCCCGGATGAACTCAGACGTCTCCGATAGCTGCTGCACCGATTCGCTGCCCGGATCGACTCCCGCCAGTGCTCGCCCGGCTACGTCGACGGGTACCTGCGCGGCAAGGTGTCCTCGAACTTCGCCGAGGCCGGTCGCGACGTCCGAACCGTGATGCGGCGTCGCGAGCGTGATCAGGTCGGAGACGGCCGCGGGGCCGGCGCCACCACAGGCGATGGCCGCCCTCGACACGAGGCCGCCTTGCGAGTGCGCGATCAGCACGATCGGTACCCCGGGGTTCTCTCGATGGAGGTGGCTCAGGAAAGCCGCCAACTTTGCTCCGGATTCCTCGAAGCCGTTCTGCGTGTCCTCTGGCCCGTAGCCACGCTGTCCGACGTGGCCGCCCTGATACGAGAAGTAATAGGTATCGCGGGCCGCGAACCCCAGCGCGTGGGTGTCGACTCCGCCGACGCCTTTGCCTTCCCGGAGGGCCGCGCTCGAGGAACCGAGACCGCCCACCAGGACGGCGATTCGCCGACCCGTCGGTGGTGGGGGTTCAACGCCGGGGGGTGTGCACGTGTGGCGGGTCTCCTCCCACTCGGCGGCCGCGGCCGCGGCCTCGGTCATGACGCCGACGCCGCTCAGTCCTGGAACCAGCGTCTCGACGTAGTGAATGGTGCGCCTAATGCTTTCCATCAAGTCATCGCGGACCTGATCGGCGACCGCGCCGGCCTGCTCGCCGATCCAGCCAGGGACGGCCGCGACACCCGAACGAATTCCCGATAACGCGCGCCGCAAGAGACCCCGCTCCTCGTCTTCGGGTGGGAGCTCTTCGATAGGCACGAGGCGGATGGCCGGCAGATCGCCGGCGAACAGATCCGTGGGATCGAGATAGGCCTCGCCGGCACGCGCTCCGAAGTGAACGCGTCCCGCCGCGGTACCGACAACTTGACCCTGCTCGACGCGGTCGCCACGGTGGACCGCGACGTCGCGCAAGAACGAGTAACTCGTGCGGATTCCGTCGTCGTGCAGGACCGTGACGTGGAACTGCGACCCGATGCGACCCGCGAAGACCACGCGCCCTGGTGCCGCGGCACGAACCGGGTCGCCCTCGGCCGCGGCGTAGTCGATCCCCCGGTTGCCCGCGGAGAACTGCGTAGCCGGCGGGCGAAAGCCGTCGACGACCGGCGCATCCAGCGGCGGGACATAGGAGACTGGGCCAGGCTCCGCGGCCACAGGCGCGGCCGGAGCGATCAGCGAAACAACGGCGAGAGCCGCGCCGACGCGACGCGCCGGAACGAACCGGGACATGGGCTACCCCCAGAGCGGATTGCTCTATGGGGGAAGGCCGTACCGACCCTACGGGAGCCGCGACCTTTTGGAAAGGGGCGCCCTCAGGCGTCGTCTTGCTTGCGCAACCTTGCTCTCAGCTGGAGAACCGCCTTGGTGTGGATCTGGCAGATGCGACTCTCGGTGACGCCGAGCACGTCGCCGATCTCGGCCAGGGTCAGACCTTCGTAGTAGTAGAGGCCGAGCACCGTCTTCTCGCGTTCGCCGAGTCGGTCCACCGCGCTGGCCAGTAGCTGGCGCATCTCGACGACCTCGTAGGCGGCCATCGGTCCTTCGCCGGGGTCGGCCAGCGTGTCACCGAGGGTCGTGGACTCGCCGCGATCCACGGAGAGAATTTCGTCCAGCGCCACCAGCCCGACGAAGGAGATCTGGGCGAACATGGTCTGCAGGTCGTCCTCGCTGACGCCGAGCTCGGCGGCTACTTCCGCGTCGGTCGGAGCGCGCAGATGCCGACCTTCCAACTTCGCGTACGCAGACTCGATCGACTTCGCCTTCGACCGCACCGATCGCGGGACCCAGTCCATGGCGCGGAGCTCGTCGATAATCGCGCCCTTGATGCGTGTGACCGCGTACGCCTCGAATCGGCGCTCACGCGCCGGCTCGAACTTCTCGATGGCGTCGATCAGGCCGAACATGCCGTAACTGATCAGGTCCGCCTGTTCGACATAGGACGGGAGGCCAACCGAGACGCGCCCCGCGACGTACTTCACCAACGGCGAGAAGTGCACTATCAGGCGGTCACGGGCCTCCTTGGACCCGGTCGACTTCAGCTCCGCCCAGAGGCCGTCGAGCACGCCAGCTTCCCCAGGGCGGGCGGGCTCGGGTCCGCCGCCAGCGAGCGGGGGGCTTTCGGTGGTCATAGGCGCCGCCTGAGGCTAACGGGCCTAGCCGTGCCCGGACGGTGTTCAGGCGGGGCGGGCCCTAGCTTCGGCCGGTCAGGCCCGGGGGTGTGTCTCCCCGTGCACCTCTCGCAGGCGTTCCTTGGAGACGTGGGTGTAGATCTGCGTGGTGCCGAGGCTGGCGTGGCCGAGTAGCTCCTGGACCGCCCGCAAGTCGGCGCCGCCGTCGAGCAAGTGCGTCGCATAGGTGTGGCGCAAGGCGTGGGGGTGAGTCGGTGATAAAGCGCGGGCGTCGATCATTCGCCGAACGTCGCGGGGGCCGAGTCGCGCGCCGCGCCGGTTGAGAAAGAGAGCAGCTGCTCCCGACCCATTGTTCCGACGGCCCGACGCAACCGTCTGGATCAGAACGGCTGGCCGCCCTCGGTCCTTCCATTCGGCGACCGCGCCAAGCGCCGGTTCGCTCACCGGCACGCGCCGCTCCTTGTCGCCCTTTCCAGTCACGGTGACGGTGCGTGAGCCGACATGGATGTCATCGAGATCCAGATTGCAGAGTTCGCTGACGCGTAGTCCGCTGCCATAGAGCAGTTCCACGATGGCGCGGTCGCGCAGCTCCCACGGGCCGATCTGCCCCGCGGGGTCGGGCACGACCTCGAGCAGTGCCTCGAGGTCGGCCGCCGGAAGGACGCGCGGCAGCCGGCCCTTCGCAGGCCCGCCCGAAAGTCGGACCGCGGGATCGTCGGCTGTAAGGCCGGCCCGCGTCGCCCAGGCGAAGTACCGCCGTATCGAGGCCACCTTGCGCACGATCGTCCGGCGGCTGTACGCCTCGCCCTTCGCGGAGACCTTCGTGCCGAGAAACGAGACGTAGCGGCGCAGCATGCGCCGGTCGACCTTCGAGGGCTCGTCCGCGCCACCCCGACCGGCCCACTCGATGAAGGCGCGGAGGTCCGACAGGTACGCGGCCTCAGTCGCGCCTCCCGTCGAGGTGAGCGACAGCCGGAAGTCATCGAGCTGCCAACCGTCCACATAGCGACGGTACCGGGGTGGCCTGGCGAATCGGGGCACACTCAAGGCGCTCCTGGGGCCGCGATCCGCTCCCACCAACCGTCGGTGCATCTGACCCACCCCTTGGACAAGAGCCGATAGAGCGCAGCTGTGATTTCACCTGGACCCAAAGTGGTGCGGCGCATCAACTTCTCGAGGCTCGTAGGCGCCCAATCGACCGCGGCGAGGATCCCCTCATCGCAGGCGTCGGGACGCCGGCGAATGTCGACGAAGGGTGCGCCGGAACACCTCTCCAGTCCCAGAGCGGTCAGCACGTCGTCGAGCTCGCAAGCCGGCGCGCAGCCCTCGCGCAACAACTGGTTCGAACCCTCGGATGCCTTGCTCCCTACCGGGCCAGGGACGGCCATCACCGGCACGCCCCGCTCGATAGCTGCGTCGACGGTGTGGCGCGTGCCGCTGGTGGGATGCGCCTCGACAACCAGGACGATGTCGGACAGCGCAGCGATGATGCGATTGCGTTCCGGGAAGCGCCAGTGTTCCGGCTTCGTGCCGAAGTCCGCCTCAGTGATGAGGCAGCCCAACTCACCGACGGAGTCCCAAAGGCGCAGGTGCTGTCTGGGGTAGACGACGTCCAGCCCCGACGCCACCACCCCAATGGGCGGCGCGCCGTCCGCGGCCTGTAGCGCGCCCTCGTGCGCGGCGCCGTCGATGCCGAGGGCCAGCCCGGACACGACCGAGACGCCCGCGGCCGCCAACTCCCGCCCGAAACTGCGGGCGACATCGCGCCCGTAACTGGTGCAGCGACGGGCCCCGACCATGCCGACGCGCGGCCGGCCCTTCGCCAGGAGGTCCAGTTCGCCCAAGCCGTGTATCCGCTCCGGCGGCCTTGGATCGTCCGCCAGGGCGGGGGGGAAGTCAGGATCGCCACGGTCGACGCACCACGCGCCCGGGGGTAACGGCCTCTGAATGCTCATGCGGCCTCCAACTGCTCCGGCTCGAGCCGGAGTTGCAGGGCGAGCGAAATGTGATGCTCCTGGACCCGGCCGTCCACACCCTCGAGGTCCGCCAAAGTGCGAGCGACACGCTGCACCCGGTGGAGACCGCGCCCGGACAACGAGCCCGATTTGAGCGTCTGCTGAAGGAGGCGGCGGGCCGGCGGCTCCGGATCGACGACCTGGGGCAGCCGGGCGGGCGGGATCTCGGCGTTGCAGCGAACGCCGCGCTCCTCCGCGATCCGGCGCGCATTCGCCACCCGCGCCGCAACCACCGCGCTGGACTCCCCAGCTGTAGCGGACAGAAGGTCGTCGGCCTCCGCCCGCTCCACGTGAACGCGCAGGTCGAACCGGTCCAGAAGGGGGCCGGAGATGCGTCGGAAGTAGCGAAGTCGGGCCCACTCGCTGCACCGGCACGACCCGGGCGCGCCACCTTTGCCGCAGGGACACGGGTTCATGGCGCCGACCAAGAGGAACCGTGCCGGCAGGCGAACCGAACCATGGGCGCGGGCGATGCGCACCACTCCCTCCTCGAGGGGTTGGCGTAACCCGTCCAGGACGCTCGGAGCGAACTCCGCCATTTCGTCCAAGAACAAGATCCCGTTGTGCGCGCAGCTGATTTCGCCCGGACGCACCCACCCGGAGCCGCCGCCGATCAGGGAGGCCGCAGAGGCGCCGTGGTGCGGAGCGCGGAAGGGCGGGGTGGCGATCAGCCCGTCGGCAGGCAGCTGGAGGCCGGCCGCGGAATGGACCCGCGTCGTCTCGAGGCCCTCAGCGCGACTGAGCTTCGGCAGAAGGCCGGGGAGCCGCCGGGCCAAGAGGGTCTTGCCGGATCCCGGCGGGCCCGTCAACAGAAGGTTGTGGCCACCTGCGGCGGCGACCTCGATGGCGAAACGCCCGACACTGCTCCCTTGCACGTCGGCGAGGTCCGGACCGTCTTCCGCCACACCCGCCGGAGCTAATGCCGGCGGCTCCGGCCAGGGCGCGTCGCCCCGGAGGGCGGCCACGACCTCTGCCAGGGTCGCGGCGCAAAGGACTTCGTGCTTGCCGGCCAGGCGCGCCTCGGCGGCGGCGCGAGCCGGAACCACGACGCGGCGGGCCGGAAGGGCGTCCACCAGAGACAGGACGCCGCCAACCGAGCGCAGCGCTCCGTTCAGTCCGAGCTCGCCGATGAAGGCCGTGTCGTCCGTTGTCTCCTCGGGAACGGTGCCGTTCGCTCTCAACAGCGCGATGGCAATGGCGAGATCGAGAACGCCCCCGTGCTTGCGCAGATTGGACGGCGCCAGGTTCACGGTCACGCGGGTGTCCGGAAAGCCCAACCCCGTCGTCGTCATGGCCGCCTTCACGCGATCTCGCGCCTCACGGCACGCGGTATCGGGCAAGCCGACGATATTGAATGCCGGAAGCCCGTTGGCGATGTGCGCCTCGACCTTCACGGGATGCCCGTCGATGCCGAACAGCACCGCGGCTTGGATTGATGCTGTCCGTGCGGACACGGCTCCCCCTCCGCTCAGCGTTTGGAGGAGAGCCACAGTCCGGCTCCCGAGACAATCGCGACGGTATCGAGGGCTGGTGACAGCCTTGCGTCCGCGCGGCGGCGGTTAGCTTTTTCCGAATGCGAAGAAAGCTCACAACTTTGGTGGCCCTCCTGTTGCTCGTGGTTGCCGGCGCGTGCGGAAAGGACGGCGGTACCGCCGGCACCGTCGAGGACAAGGACACGGCGGTCGACGGTGAGCAACTGACCAGGGCCGAGTTTCTCGAGCGCGGTGACGCGATCTGCGGAGAGCTCGAGGTGGCGGTGAGCCTGGTCGAGTCACCGCAGTCGCAGGAGGACTTCGCGCATTACCTCACCGAGATCCGTGGCCCTGTGGAGGCGGCGCGCGAGAGCTGGGAGTTGCTCGTCCCGCCGGACGACGGGCAGGACGTGCACCAAGCGTTACTGGACTCGTTGACCGAGGGCCTCGAGGCATTGAACGGTGCGATCACCGCGGCGGAGTCAGGCGACACCGTCACCGCGGAGGACCTCCTGTCCGAGGCCGACCGCGCCGGTGACGAAGTCGACGCGCAGGCTCAGGCGTACGGCTTCGAGGAGTGCGGCAAGGACGACGCCGACGAGGAGAGCGGCGGCGCGGCAGACGACCAGCCGTTGCCGGAGGAGGAAGACCCGCAGCCCAACGACCCGCCCCGTGACGACGAGCCGCTCCCGGAGGAGCAGGACCCCGCACCCGTAGACGATCCGCCCGCGGAACGCCAGGAGGGCGACCCGCATCCCTAGAGGTAAACCTCGCCGGTTCTCGGGGACTACGTTGACCCGATGCGCAAGAAGCTCATCGCCCTATTCGCCCTGCTATCGCTGTTCGCGATTGGAGCCTGCGGAGACAACGCAGACGACACCGACGCGGCTTCTACAGACGACACGAGCGAGGCCGCCTCGGGCGACACGCTGACGAAGGAAGAATTCATCGAGCAGGGCGACACGATCTGCGCCGCCCTCGAGGCTGCGGGCGAGACCGTCGAGGACCCGCAGAGCCCCGAGGACTACCCCGTTGTTCTCACTGAACACGTTGGTCAGGCGGAGGAGGCTCACAAGCAATTCGCCGAGCTCAAGCCGCCGGCCGATGGCGAGGACGTCCACCAGGCGCTGCTCGATGCCTTGGGAACTTCGATCGAAACGGTCAAGGGAGCGATCACTGCGTTCGAGGGCGGTGACACGGTTACCGGTGAGGACCTCCTAAGTCAGGCGAGTGAGGAAGGCAACGCCGCGGACGAGGAAGCTCGGGCTTACGGGTTCACCGAGTGCGGTTCGGAGGACGAGGCCGGCGAGACCGAAGAGCCAGCCGACCCGAGCCAGATCGAGGAAGAGCAGCCCGCCGACGGCAGCGAATCCGAAGAGGCCGAGGAACCAGCCGAAGGCTGATTCACCCGACACGCGATTAGCGCCCCCTGAAGTTTGGGGGGCGCTTTTCCGCGAAGGCGCGCATGGCCTCTCCGAGGTCTTCGGTCTTGAAGTTGACCACCTGACTCAGGGCCTCGGCTTCGAGTGACTCTCCGAGGGTAGAAGTCGACGCGTTGTTCAGCATGCGCTTGGTCATGGACAGCGCGATGGGAGGGCCGGCGGCCAGGCGGGCGGCCCATTCGTCGACGAGGCTGTCGAGGTCCGAGCTGGGTACTACCCGGTTCACCAACCCGAAGTCCTGAGCCTCCTTGGCGGAGAGGATGTCGGCGAAGAACGCGAGCTCCTTCGCCCGGTGAAGTCCGATCAGCCGAGGCAGCAACCATGAGCCCCCGAAATCCAACGAGAGACCCCGCGCCGAGAAGATCTCGCTGAAGCGAGCTTCGTCGGACGCCACTATCAGGTCGCACCCGAGCGCGAGATTGGCTCCCGCGCCGGCGGCAACGCCGGGCACCTTCGCGATGGTCGGCTTGGGAAGGTCGTGCAGGGCTTGAGCGGCTGCACCCACGGTTCGCATGCGGGTCAGACCTCCGGACGCAATGTCGCCGACGCCGGAAAGGTCCGCGCCGCTACAGAAAGCACCGCCCGCGCCGGTCACGACCAGGACGCGATCTTCGGGATTCTCCGCAACTTCGATGAAGACCTCCCGCAGCTGCGTCCACATCGCCGTGGTAACGGCGTTCTTGCGCTCCGGGCGGTTGAGCGTGAGGGTCACTACCCCCTCGGCGCGATCGATCAGGATGTCGTCGGTCTCAGCCATCGCGGCACCATACTCAGGCATGGGTTTCAATCCCTTCCGCGTGCGCAAGGGATCGCGCAAGGCCGACTACGCGATGGTCGTCGGTGCCGTCGTCGTTGTCGTGCTCCTTCTCGCCTGGGCACTTCTGGGCTGAGCGGGTGCCCGAACGCTTCGGGCCGTACGAGGTCCTCCGCGTGCAGCCCTACGAGGCGCGCAAGGAGTACGTGTGCCCCGGTTGCAATCACGAGATTCGCGTCGGAGTGGGGCACGTGGTGGTGGTTCCGTTGGAGGCTCCCGACTTGCGGAGGCACTGGCACAACCCGTGTTGGGACGAGCGCAAACGGCGGCCGGCGGGTCGGCCCTGGGCGCGGCGGCCGTAGATGTCGGAAAATGCGGGGATGAAGAACCTCTACACAGCCGTGGCGACCGCGGAAGGCGGACGCGACGGACGATCGCGCTCCCTCGACGGAAATCTCGACCTGACAATGAAGCCTCCCAAGGACCTCGGCGGACCAGGCGGCGGGACCAATCCGGAAGAGGTCATGGCCGTTGGTTGGGCTGCGTGCTTCCAAAACGCGATGCACACCCTCGCCAAGATCCAGAAGAAGGAGATCACCGACTCCTCGGTGACATGCGAGATCAGCCTGATGTACGACGAGGAGGCGCGGTCGGTGAGTCTGGCGGCGCGCATCCTCGCGACCGTTCCGGAGTTGCCGGAAGACCAGGCGCGCGAACTGCTGCACGCGACCCACAAGGTCTGCCCCTATTCCAAGGCCACCGAAGGCAACATCCCCGTCGAACTGGTTCTCGAGTAGCCGGAGTGACCGAGCAGTACCCGCGCCCCGGGTGGGGCATCCGGCACCCGGAGCTGACGACCCTGCTTGATTGTCCGGGCCCGAGCGACCCCTTTCCGCATCCCGACTTTCTGCAGCACGTATACGCCGGGAGGGCAGACGAGAATCGAACGCGGGAGCCGGATTGGAGCGACACGGAGGGCTATGAGCTCTCGTCGTCGCTCATGTCCATCGATGACGCAGTCGAGAAGTGTTCGTACGATCCGCTCGCCTCGGCCTTCCTGGCACTGCTCGCGCGGTAATGGTTCCTCCCACCAGACGCGACTGTCGCTACCAGGCCGCCATCGTCGAGAACGGAAACGTCTTGCTCCTGCGGGTCCGAGACCCTTGACAGGGATCCGATTACTTCTGCGAACTCGTGCGCCTGCGCCCGATACTGGATTGCCTAGAGCTCGTCGCGGTATTTGACCAACAACTCGTCCAGCGCTTCGCGCAGGAGGCTGGCTTCCGTGCGGCCGGTCGCGTTCGACAGCTTCGCGAGACGATCGAGCGTGGCGCGCGTGTAGTAGTTGCTCTTCATCGTCATCTTTTCTTCGACGAAAATTGCGACGCATCCCTCACCACGCCGGTCGGCCCGCTTGGCCCTCATGAGGGCTTCGCGAGCGGCAGCCAACAGTTCGGCAGCGCTATCTCCGTGCGGAGGACGCGCCGCGATGCCGGCCGAGACGCTTACCGGCGATGGGATCTCCTTCGTCGGGTACTGCGCGGCGAAGTGCTTGCGGATTTCCTCGAGCACGATCAGGGCGCTTTCGGCCGAGTGTTCGGGAAGGGCGGCGGCGTACTCGTCCCCACCCACGCGCGCCACGACGGCGTCCTTGGGCAGCGACCCCCGAAGCGTGCGCTCCCATCCCCGCAGAACTGCGTCCCCGACATCGCGGCCGAACCGCTCATTTATGCCGGCGAAGCCGTCGAGGTCGCACAACGCCACTGCCATGGGCAACCCGGCGAACTCCGAGACCGAGTCCTCAAACGCGGTCGGCAACTCTGTCTCATGTTTGGTCATACCGCGAATATATATATGTCGGTGACCATACGTCAAGGGGGCGCGCTCCCAACACGCGGATGAGCCGGGGTCACCGCCGCCCGACCGCCGGCCCGGTGCCGCTACACAGCCGCGTCGAGAGTCTTTCCGGCTCGACCCGGTCCGCCCCCGGGCTCACCGTGTCGCTTCGACGAGGGCCCGGTCCAGGTCCGCCCAGAGGTCTTCGACGTCTTCCTGACCGACCGACAAACGAATCAGTCCGGGCGGCAGGTGACCCTCGCCCTCCCAACGCCCTCGGCGCTCGAGCTGGGTCTCCACACCGCCGAGGCTCGTCGACGGCACGCAAATGCGGGTGCCGGCGCAAACCGCTTCGGCAGGGTCCGCGCCCCCGACGACATCGAACGACATCATGGTCCCGGGCCCCTTCATCTGCTTGGCGGCCAGCTCGCTCCCCGGGTGCGACTCCAGTCCCGGGTAGCGCACCACCTCCACCGCGGCGTGGGAGGCAAGCCGGTTCGCCAGCTCGACAGCTGTTCGTTGGGCGCGCTCGAGGCGCGCCGGCAGCGTTCGAACCCCGCGCAGCGCGAGCCAGGTCTCGAACGGCCCGGGGATCCCACCGTGCAGCCCGCGCCGCGTCAGATAGCGCTCGGACTGCTCCGCGTCGCGAGTGACGACGGCACCCATGACGACGTCGGAATGGCCCGACAGCAACTTCGTCACGCTGTGCACGACCACGTCAGCCCCGTGTTCGAGTGGCCGTTGCAGGAGCGGCGTTGCGAACGTGTTGTCGACCACGACGCGCAGGCCCAACGCCTCCCCGCCATGGCACAAGGCGGAAAGGTCGGCCAGGCCGAGCAGCGGATTGGTCGGTGACTCGATCCACAACAGATCCGCGTCCTCGCAGGCGGCCAGGGTGGCGTCAGTGTCGGTGACGTCGACCAAACGCGACCGCAACCGGCCCCGGGACTCGAGGTCTCCAAGCAACCGCCGCGTTCCGTTGTACGCGTCGCCGGGCGCAACAACCGTGGCTCCGACGGGAAGATCCTCCAACACCGCAGACACTCCCGCCAACCCGGACGCGAACGCCAGCGCATGACCACCCTCCAGCGCGCCCAGCACCTCCTCGAAAGCCTCCCAGGTGTCATTCGCATCCCGGCCGTAGTGGCGTGTCCCACCCAACCGGTAGGTCGACGTCAGATGCACGGGTGCCGTGAGCGGGTCGCCCGGAACTCCCCTCCCGCGGCCGAATGTGACAGCCGCCGTCTCCGGGGCTATCTCCTGTCCCGCCTTCTCCGGCGGCGACATCAGAACGCCCCCTCGATTATCTGGACTTCATCGCCCCTCACCACCGCGACATCGAACCGCAGCCGGCTGGCGCGCTGCCCCGTCTCACCCAGCCACCTCACGGCCAGCCGGCGGATCCTGGCCTGCTTCGACGGAGTGACGGCCGCGGCAGGGCTGCCATACCGATCACTCGTGCGGGTCTTGACCTCGCAGAACGCCAGGATGCCGTCGCCCGATAGGACGAGGTCGAGTTCCCCGTCCCGGCAGCGCCAGTTGCGGGCCTCGACGGTCCAGCCACGATCCAGGTAGACGGCCGCCGCGGCTTCCTCTCCGCTCGCGCCCAGGGCGCGACGAGGATCGATCGACACGGGCGCGGCCGGGGTAGGTGCGCTCAGGAAGAGCCGAGTCCGCTGCCGAGAATGTCTTCCTTCTCGGGCAGCTCCTCGACGTTCACGTCCCTGAAGGTCACCACTTTGACGGAGGTGACGAACCGCGCCGGGCGGTACATGTCCCATACCCAGGCGTCGGTGAGCTCCAGCTCGAACCAGTTGTTCGGGGCCACACCCTTGGGCTCGAGCCTGACCTCGTTGGCCAGATAGAACCGGCGCTCGGTCTCCACTACATACCGGAACATCCCGAGGACGACCCGGTACTCCTGAAAGAGCTGGAGTTCGACCTCCGTCTCGTAGCGCTCGAGGTCCTCGGCTCCCACTCCTGTAATCGTACGCCCCGCCGGTGACTGCTCTGCTGCCTAAGGTCTCGGTCCACGCAAATTCGTGGGGGCTACAAAAAAGATGCGCTCCGTACCGGCCAGACCTTCAACAGCGCCCGCCCGAGCACGACCCGCTCGGGGATGACCCCAAAGCTGCGGCTGTCCATGGAGCCACCGCGATTGTCGCCCATCACCCAAAGGCCGCCCTCCGGCACGTATACGGGGTCGAAGTCGCTGGTGAAGACCCCCGGCGGGAGGTAGGGCTCGACCAGCCGTCGGCCGTTCACGAAGACGCCACCCTCGCGACCCTCCACTGTCTCCCCGGGCAGGCCGATGACACGCTTGATCAGGTCCTGTTCCTCCTGAGGTGGATCCACCAGTGAAAGCCAGCGGCCCAGGTCTCGGAACGGTCGAATGAGGAACGCCGTGTCATCCTCCGGAGGAGGCGACGTCGGGCCGTCTTCGGTGCCGTGGTGCGGAGGAAAGACGATGATGTCGCCGCGGTTCGGAACCCGGAACCGGTAGGCGAGGCGGGAGACGAGCACGCGATCGCCGATCTGCAGCTGCGGCACCATCGAGGCGGAGGGAATGACTCGAACGTCGATCGCCACCAGCCGGGCGCCGATGACCATGACGAAGGCCAAGACCAGGATGGCCACCACCTCGAACAACATGCGCCTGACCGTCGCCGGTTTGGGCGCCATCGGCGGCAGCCCTTCGATTTTCGCCCGCTCGTCGCGGAGGTCCCAGGCGATCACTGGGATTACTCGCCTCGGGGTGTGCTGCCTGGGATCAGGATTCGCCCGAGGTCAGGATTCGGTGGAAGCGGTCTCGACCTCGGCGGCGGCGCCAGCCTCCTCGGAGACAAGCTCCTCGACGGGAGCCTCGTCGACCTGTGTGGCGGCTGCGGCGGCCTCGGCGGCGGCTGCTTCGGCGGCTGCTGCTGCCTCGGCGGCGGCGGCATCCGCTGCTGCTTCGCGGGCCGCCTTGCGCGCCGCGGCCTTCGCGCCGGGCTCCGGACGGGCCGTCCGCTTTTCCTTGATCTTGGCGGCCTTGCCGATGCGATCGCGCAGGTAGTAGAGCTTCGCCCGACGGACCTGGCCGCGAGTGGCGACCTCGATGTGATCGATGACGGGCGAATGCACTGGGAACGTGCGCTCGACGCCGACGCCGAAGCTGACCTTGCGGACGGTGAACGTCTCCCGGGCCCCCGAGCCCTGGCGCTTGATGACCGCGCCCTGGAAGACCTGGACTCGCTCGCGGGCGCCCTCGATGACCTTGACGTGAACCTTCAAGGTGTCGCCCGGCGAGAATTCGGGCACGTCGTCGCGAAGCGACGGCATGTCGATGAAGTCGGTCCGATTCATGGCGCGTCAGTGCTCCTAGAAGAAAACTTGCGGAGCCGCAACCCTAGCCCAGCTTGCCTGCCTCGCGGTCCGCCAAAAGGGCCCGCTCCTCGTCGGTCAGTCCGCCTCGCGCGGCGATCAGGTCCGGCCGCCGCTTCACCGTCCGGGCCAAGGCCTCGGCTCGGCGCCACCTCGCCACCTTGGCGTGGTCTCCGGACAGCAGCACCGGGGGCACCTGCCAGCCCCGAAAGTCGGCCGGCCGGGTGAACTGGGGATGTTCGACGAGACCATCAGCGAAGGACTCATCGGCGGCGGACGCATCGTTGCCCATCACCCCCGGCACCAGCCTGGCTACCGCTTCGATGACCACCATGGCCGCCACCTCTCCCCCGGCGAGTACCGCGTCGCTGACGCAGATCTCCC
Source organism: Acidimicrobiales bacterium (assembly GCA_035526705.1). GTDB lineage: Bacteria > Actinomycetota > Acidimicrobiia > Acidimicrobiales > JAHWKP01 > JAHWKP01. The sequence goes on from DATLBX010000071.1 coordinate 15,426, forward strand.
CGTCGGCCAGATGGTCGGCTACCCGCTGGTCGATCCCCTCGTAGCGCCCGCAGAGGAGGGAGAAGCCCTCCCCCGCCGAGAGCTCGATGGCGAGCGCCTGATTGAAAGGCTGACCCGAGGCTGAGAGCATGAACAAGGGCCGGGGCGGGTCGATCTCCTCGACGGCCCTGAATACCGACTCAGGGCCAAGCACCATCCCGGCCCCGCCCCCGAAAGGCGCATCGTCGACCGCCTTGTGCACGCCAGTGGCCCAGTCCCGTAGATCGTGCGCGTGTAGTTCGAGCCGCTCGGCGATGCGCGCCTTCCCGATCAGCCCCGTGGAGAAGAAGCTCTCCAACAGAGTCGGGAAGATGCTGAAGACGTGGATCTTCACAAGATTGCTCTCACGACGGGTCCAGCAACCCCTCAGGGATGTCGACCGTCACGACGCCCTGCCCGCTGCTCACTACGAACCGGCACGGAATTAGCCCGCCGTCGTGGAGCACAAGCAGGTCGCTCGCGGGGTTGTCCTGTACTTCCCTCACGGTCCCCAGCGGCTTTCCGGCCGCGTCCCGGACCTCGGAGCCGACCAGCTCGTGCACCCAAAGGACATCGGGGTCCGTTTCGGCGACCGGTTCGGCGCGCAGCACGAAATCGCGCAGCAACTCTGCCTGTTCTCGCGTGTTGACTCCGTCGAACTGCACGAGGTGACGCGCCTGGAACGGCCGGGACGCCGTAATGCGCAGCGGGCCTTTCGGGCCGGCGATGAGCGTTTCCGGCGCGAGCCGATCAGGGCGATTGGTCACGAGCTCCACCACCACTTCGCCGCGCAGCCCGTGCGGGCGGACGACGCGTCCTATCTCCAGCAAACCCACTCGGGGAGCCGGATCAGTCGATGATCTCGACGTCGGCCTCGAGGCCTTCTTTGGCCGCGGCGGCGCGGGCGAGCGTGCGAATGGACTGAATTACGTGGCCCCGCCGGCCGATGATGCGGCCGACGTCGTCCGGTGCCGTCTCGACCTGGAACTCCACTCGATTCCCATCCTCGACGACTTCCACGGAAACGGAGTCGGGATCGTCGACCAACTCGCGCACGATGTAGTCGACAACATTCAGCGCCGTGCCCCCGGGGGCCCGGTTGACGTCCGGAGTGTCGCTCATTCGGACTCGCCGGCTTCGGCTGGTGCGGCGGCCTCGACGGGCGCAGCTCCCGGCTCGGCCTCGGGAGTCTCGGGGGCGGCGGGCTCGGGGGCAGCCTCTGCGGCGGGAGCATCCGTCGCGGCGGGAGCGGCGGCCTCAATAGGCGCATCCGCGACCGGGGCGGTCTTCTTTGGCAGCGGCTTGGTACGTGGGATGTCGGAGGTGCCGGGCTTGAACTGCTCCCAGGTGCCGTTGATCTTCAGCAGCTTCTCGACCGTCTCGGTGGGCTGCGCGCCCTCGCGCAACCACTTCAGAGCCTTATCGTCGTCGATGAGAATCGTCGACGGTTCGTGACGGGGCTGATAGGTGCCCACGATCTCGATGAAACGACCGTCCCGCGGCGAGCGCGCGTCGGCGGCGACCACCCGGTAGGTGGGCTGCTTGGTCTTGCCGACTCGCATGAGCCGCAACTTCACTGCCACGTTCTGTTCTCCTGTCGTGTGGGACTTCTGGTCAGCCCTT
>DATLBX010000072.1:0-2238 GCA_035526705.1 Acidimicrobiales bacterium
TGCCCTGGCTGACCATGTCCCGCAAGTTACGGTTGGTCGCCGCGATGACCCGGACATCGACTCGGCCGCCGGTGTGATCCGACCCGACCTTCTGGAGCTCGCCGGTCTCCATGAAGCGCAGCAGCAGCCCCTGCATCCGCATGGTCATCTCGCCGATTTCGTCGAGGAAGATGGTCCCCTCGTCGGCGAGCTCCAGCTTGCCCGGCTTGTCCCGATAGGCGCCGGTGAAGCTGCCCTTGACGTGCCCGAACAGCTCGGACTCGAGCAGCGTTTCAGGCAGGCCGGCGCAGTTGACCGCGACAAACGATCGGTGGCCGCGCGGGCTCTGCGCGTGCACCGCATTGGCCACGAGCTCCTTCCCCACGCCGCTCTCGCCCGTGACCAGGACCTTGGCATCCGACCGGGCGATCCGCTCGATCTCCTGACGGAGCTCGATCATCACGCTGCTGGTCCCGGTCAGTTGGACGTGCCCGTTGTTCCTCATCGATAGTCCTCACACCCGACTGAGTGAGCGTCGCGCTCGAGATCATCGTGCTGTGGTGCCCCACCCAGCGGGGCGTTCAGCGATTCGCCGGTGGCCGTGATCACGACCCGGCCCGCCGCAGGAAATCCTCGAGCGCGTCCTGCTCGCGCGGTTGCATGGCCACGATGAAGACGCCGGCGACCCGCCCGCGGAGATCCGCCGCTGGCTCCTCGCGCTTCACTTCGACCGTCGTCTCGAACGGGGCGCCGGCGAGGGAGAGCCGCAGCTTGCCGACGCCGCCCACCGGCAGCCGCTCCTCCGTCTGCAACAGCGCGCCGCCGGCACTGATGTCGAGCAGCCGGACCCGGACGCGCTGGTCGGCGCGGAACACATACTGCCCGCCGACCGCGACCCGCGGCGATTTCCGCCGTTCTTCAAACCCTGCCATCAGCTCGCCTCGAGCGGCACGCCGCCGGTCCCGAACGCAATCTGCCGCACGAGAAATTGATCGAGCGCGGGCGTCACGTCCACGAACTCGACGCCCGTCAGATACCGACGCCGCCCCGTCTGCGCGTCCGGCGTGCTGTGTCGGACCCGAAGCGTGACCTGATGCGACTCCTCGTCGGTGACCACCAGCACGGCGTGGACGGCCTCGGGCACGAGCGGGACGTTCGATTCCAGCAACGCCCCTCCGCGGCCGAGGTTGACGACCGTGAGGGCGGCGCTGACGTCGACGCTGCCCCAGAGCTCGCCGACGATCTCGAAGCGAGGCTTCCCGCGTCGATCGCCGATTCTGCGTTTCATCGTGGCGCCTTTGTGCCGGCTTCCCGAGCGGAACCCGACTGGGCGCTCATCGCCCGTTGGACCGCTTGTTCTGAGCTAACGTGACATTCGGGACGCCCGAACCCCGGCCAGACACACCAGGACGCGGAGAACCCAAGAGCGCACACGTCGCTGGCTATCGTGAATGGCCGCCGACTCGGCCGTGATCAAACCGTACTCTCTGCCATAGCAAGGAAGTCGCCATGATCTGGGAGAATTTTGTCGGAGCCGAGAAAGTCTTTTTTGACGTGATTTCCACGTGAAACTTTGCGGATGTAGACGGCAGCGACGGGAAAGAGTTCTGGAATTGGACGAGACAGCCACGACAAAAGTCTCGGCAGAGTACGACTTTTGTCGGCAGAACCAAAGATGTAAGCAGAATCGGGTATCAGCAGGTCCTATTCTGGCTATCTGGATGGCCTAGTGTGTGCGGTTCCTGACTCAAATCCACTCGGCCTCTGACTAGATCCCGACGCCCGTCTCGGCTTCTCGCGCCGGTTTTCTTGCCGGCGCGGGCTCAAAAGTCTGCTTGTAGGCTGACAGCGCTTCCTAATGCAGAGACGGGAAGGCGCGGACGGCCCGTTTGGCGTCGGCGATGAGGTCGTCAGCCGAGGCGCACTCCGGTGTGAAGACCGCGCCGCCGACCTGCACGCAAGCGGAGAGATGCGGGGTCAGTTTCGCGACGCGCGCCTTGAGACGCGTGATCACGGCTCGGGCCCCCTCTTCTCCGGAGTGCACGAGGACGACCGCCAGCGGCCCATTGTGAAGGCGTCCAAAGAGGTCAGATGCCCTCAGCTCGCTCTTCAGTGCAATCGCCAGCGGTTCATACACGGGCCATGCCGCGGCCGAGGGCTGGTCGTCGCCGTCGACGATCAGCAGGCACAGCGACAGGTCGAAGCGACGGGCGCGCTCCACCTCCTCTTGGATGCGGCGCTCGAAACCCAGAGGCTCCG
>DATLBX010000073.1:0-26410 GCA_035526705.1 Acidimicrobiales bacterium
GGCGGCCTGCGGTACGTTCGCCATTGCGTGACGGACTTGAGGACGGTCATGGACACGCTGCCGCTCGGATTGGTCGTGGCGGGAGCGGAAGGACGCGTTTCCCACGTAAATCGAGCCGCCGAACTCTTGAGCAACGGCGGCGTCCGTACCGCATTGGCGTGGCAGACAGTCCTAGAACTCTTGGCCGCCGTGCGCTCCGACGGGGGACCACGCCGCAAGGAGCTCGAGCTTCGCAGCCCGGCACAGTCTTTGGTCGTCGAAGCCACCCAGCCCGAGTCGAGCAGGGAAGTTGTCGCGGTCATTCGCGACGTGACGGAGATGCGTCAGCTCGAGGCCGTTCGGCGGGACTTTGTCGCGAATGTGAGCCATGAATTGAGGACTCCCATCGGTGCGATTGCCGTGCTGGCTGACGCTCTCGCCAATTCTCCCGCCGCTGATGACGCAGAACGCCTGGCCCGGCGGGTTCGGGCGGAGGCCGACCGGCTGACGGCGCTCGTCTCCGATCTGCTGGACCTATCGAGAATTGAAGCAGTTCGGCCAGACCCTCTCGGAGCGGGCGTGGATCTGGTGGAGGTTGTTTCGAAGGCGGTCGAACGCTGTCGCCCGATGTGCAACATGCACTCCGTCGCGGTTGACGTGTCCACCGCCGTCGGCTCCTCCATGGTGGTGGGTGACGAGGAGCAGCTGGTGTCGGCAGTGTCCAACCTGATCGAGAACGCGGCGAAGTACTCCGATTCCACCGCGGCGATCGACGTCCGTGTCGGCGACGCGGCCGACAATTCGGTCGCCATCGCTGTTCAGGATCGGGGCATCGGAATCCCCAGCTGGGAGTTGGAGCGGGTCTTCGAGCGCTTTTACCGAGTGGACCGCGCCCGCGCCCGCAGTTCGGGCGGCACGGGGTTGGGTCTCGCCATCGTGCGCAACGTGGCCACCAACCACGGCGGGGCCGTGTCCGTGGAATCCCGCGAGGGGGAAGGCTCCACGTTCACATTGACCATTCCGCGGGCGAGTACGAGGCAGTGAGCGCCAAGGTTCTCGTCGTCGACGACGAAGAGAGTTTTGTCGACGGGCTCAGCGTCGGGCTGCGGAGCGAAGGCTTCCTCGTGCACGTGGCACGGGACGGCCTGGAGGCGCTGAAGGTATTCGATGAGGTCCAGCCCGACCTGGTGCTCCTCGACGTGATGCTTCCCAAGATGTCTGGGCGGGACGTGTGCCGCGAACTGCGGTCCCGCTCGACAGTGCCAATTCTCATGGTGACGGCGCGCGACGGCGAGCTGGACGCGGTCGTCGGTCTTGAACTCGGCGCGGACGACTACATAACCAAGCCGTACTCCCTTCGCGAGCTCGTTGCCCGAATGCGCGCCGCGCTGCGCAGGTCGCGTGCCCATCCTGCGCTCGACGAAATCCTTTCGCGCACCACGCTCGATGTCGGAGACGTCAGCTTGGACCCTGAACGACACGAGGTCGTCGTGCGTGGCGAGGAGGTCCATTTGCCGCTGAAGGAGTTCGAGCTTCTCGAGGCGCTGATGTCGAATGCCGGCCGGGTCGTGACCCGCGACTCTCTGATCGACCAGGTCTGGGGACCCGATTACGTCGGCGACACCAAGACCCTCGACGTGCACATAAAGCGCCTCCGCGCTCGTCTGGAGGAGAACCCGGCGCAACCCATCCGCATCGCGACGGTGCGGGGCGTGGGCTACCGATTCGAGAATGGGAGAAGATGACCATCAGCCATGCCTGAGACTCGTAAAGCGTTCCATGAGGAAATCGCCGACCTGACCAACGAGGTAGTCCGCCTCGGCGCCCTCGCCTGCCAGTCGATCGAGATCGGCACCAAGGCCCTGCTCGACGCCGACCTGACCGCGATCGAGAAGGTGGCAGCGCACGACCGCGACCAGCTGGACCCGCTGACCCACTCCATCGAGCAGCGAGCGTGTCTGCTCCTGGCCCGTCAGCAGCCGATGGCCGTCGACCTGCGGACCCTCGTGACAATCCTGCGCGTCATCCACGAGATCGAGCGCGTGGGCGACCTCATGGTCAAGGTGGCGAAGTCGACCCGCCGCCTGTATCCCCAGCAGCTGGCGCCCCGGGTGCGGGGCCTCGTCGATCGGATGCGAGAGCAGGCGGGATCCCAGCTACAGCTGGCAGTGGACGCGTTCGCGCAGCGCGACGTCTCCAAGGCCGAGGCGCTGCCGGACATGGATGACGTGATGGACGACCTGCAGCGCGACCTCTTCCAGGCGATATTCAGCACGCCCCCGCTGTCGCCGGAGGACTCGGCGAGCGACGGGGGCGCCGAAGAGGGCAGACTTCAGACGGCGGTGAACATCGCGCTCGTCGGCAGGCACTTCGAGCGCATGGCGGACCACGCGGTCAACATCGCCGACAGGGTGGCCTTCATGGTCACCGGCCACTTCAGCTACGAAGACCACGACGACGATTAGGGACGGGCAACGAAGCTCTTTCCCTGTCATGAACAAAAGGGAGTGCAGTTGCCGATAGGAGCGAAGTCCATCCCCCGCCTCGGACTGGCGGTCGAGCGTTTCACCCTCGACAACGGTCTGCGGGTAGTGCTCAACCCAGATCGATCCGTGCCCACCGTCGGGCTCGCGCTGACCTACGACGTGGGCTTTCGGTCCGAACCGGAAGGCAGCACAGGGTTCGCCCACCTGTTCGAGCACTTCATGTTCCAGGGGTCGGAGAACCTCGAGAAGGGCCAGTACGACAAGCTCGTAATGGGCAACGGCGGAATTCTGAATGGCAGCACGCATCCGGACTTCACGAACTACATCGTGCAGATCCCGTCGAGCGCGCTGGAGCTCCAGTTGTGGCTCGAGGCCGACCGCATGAGGGGGCTGGTCCTCACCGCTGAATCGCTCCAGAACCAGATCGACGTCGTCAAGGAGGAGATCCGGCTGAACGTGATGAACCGTCCGTTCGGCGGGTTCCCGTGGATCTATATGCCGCCGGTGATCTTCAAGACCTTCAACAACGCGCACAACGGATACGGCAGCTTCGATGACCTCGAAGCCGCGACACCTGAGGACACGCAGGCCTTCTTCGACAAGTACTACGTCGCATCGAATGCGGTGCTCTCCCTGGCCGGTGACTTCGACGTGGCGGACGTGCGCAACCTCATCGAGCGGCACTTCGGCGACCTGCCCAAGCGGCCCGCTCCCCCCCTGCCCGATTGTTCCGAACCCCGGCCGGACAAGGAGCGACGCGCCGTTCACCACGACCCGCTGGCTCCGATGCCCGCGCTCGCCATCTCATACCGCGTGCCGGATCCGGTGAAGAACTTCCGGGAGTACTGCGCCGCGGTGATGCTCGTGGAGATCCTGACCGAAGGCGATGCCTCGCGGCTGCACAAGCGGCTGGTGAAGCAGGACCGTACGTGCGCGTTCATCCAAGGTGGGATCGGCGGGTTCGACGCCTGGGAGATGCGCGACCCGACCACGCTCGATTTGATGGCCTTCCATCCCGGCGGCACGGTCGAGCAGGTGCAGAACGCGATCGACGAGGAGATCGACAAGCTCTCCGCCGGCGTCGAATCGGCCGAGCTGAACCGGGCGCGCACTGCGCTGGTTTCCTCCTACGTCCGCCAGATCGACTCGCCGCTCGAGCGCGCCATCCCGCTCGGCAACTTCGAAATGCAACGCGGGCGCGGCGAGCTCATCAACGAGATTCCGGAGCTCCTGGCCGAGGTACAGCCGGCCGATGTCGTCGCGGTCGCGGAGGAGTGGCTGCGCCCCGATTCTCGCGGCGTCCTCGAGTGGGTCAACGGCCCCGAGCCCACCTCCAAACCCAAGACGGCCAAGTCGAAGTCCGTGGCCTCGAAATCCAAGTCCGCCAAGTCCGGCGCGAAGTCCCCAAGGAAGGCCAAGTGATGACCACCGTCCCCTCGCTCGTTCAGCCCCCGCCCGTTGGAAAGCTGCGCGCCCTGAAGTTGCCGGCGATCGCCGAGCGCACTCTGAAGTCCGGCCTCCGGGTCGTGGTCGCCCGCAAGCCGGGGATCCCGCTCGTCGAAGCTCGCGTGGCGGTCCCCCTGTGCCGAGGCGGCGACTCCGGGGAGCCGGCCCGTCGTCGGGTACTGGCGAACTCGCTGCTCGCCGGCACCACGAAGCGCAGCGCGCTTCAAATCGCCGAAGACCTCCAGTCCATGGGGGCCAGCCTCGATGTCGGCGCCGATGCGGACGACCTTTCCCTGAGCGGCTCGGTGCTGTCGACCCAGGTCGCCCCGTTCCTCCAGCTGCTGGCTGAGGTCATCACCTCTCCGGCATTCCCGGACGACGACGTGAGCGTCGAGCGCGAGCGCACCGCCCAAGAAGTGATGCTCACCCGCAGCCAGCCCGGTGGACTCGCGCAGATTGCGCTGTCCAAGCGGCTCTTCGGCAAGCACCCCTACGGGGCCGGCCTTCCCACGCCCGAAGTCGTGATGAAGGTGACCACTGCGCAACTCAAGGCGCTGCACAAAGAACGGGTTCTGCCCAAGGGCAGCGTGCTCGTACTCGTCGGCGACATAAGCCCGCAGCGCGGTCTCGACCTCGTCGAGCAGGCTTTCGGCGATTGGAAAGGTCGCGGTGCCGCGGTGGGTCTCCCCGAAGTGGCAGAGCTGAAGAGCGGACCCGTGCAGCTGATTCATCGCGATGGCAGCGTGCAGTCCACCATCCGCGTCGCGCGCTTTGGTCTCGATCCGCAAGCCGACGACTACGCGCAGCTGCTGCTCGCCAACCTGATCTTCGGCGGCTACTTCGCGGCGCGTCTGTCGGACAACATCCGTGAGGACAAGGGTTACACCTACGGCATCTACAGCGGTCTGCAGTCCAACCGCTACGCCTCGCTCCTCACGATCGGCACCGACGTCGCCACCGACGTGACGGTCCCGACGCTGGTCGAACTGCATTACGAGATGGGCCGCATGCTGGCCCTTCCGCCGACCGAGGCGGAGCTCGATGCGGCGAAGAAGTACCAGGCCGGCACGCTCGCCATGAGCGTGAACACCCAGGCGTACCTCGCCTCGCAGCTGGTCGGCATTCTCAAGCGGGGCCAGTCCGCGGAGTACCTCCGCGACCTGCCCAAGAAGGTCGAACAGGTCAGCGGCTCGGACGTGCACGACATCTCGAGCCGGTTCCTGGCACCGCCCGCGTTCGCAACGGTGATCGTGGGCGATGCGAACGCCGTTATGCCTCGCCTCGAGCCGTACCTGCCGGTGAAGGTGGTCGAAGCCAGCTGAGCCGTGGGACCGAATCCCGCGGGGTGACTTGCGGGATTCGGTCCTTCAGTCGACTAGATCGCGCGTGATCTCGTCGATCGTGCGCGCTCCGACAAGAGCCATCGTGCGGCGAACACCCGCGTCGAGCAGGCCGAGCACGTAGTCGACGCCCTGCTCGCCCGCCGCGCCCAAACCGTAGAGGTAGGCCCGGCCGGCCATGCAGGCCCGCGCGCCCAACGCCACGGCCTTCACGATGTCTCCGCCGTTGCGCACGCCGCCGTCGCAAATGATCTCGGTGCGATCACCGACGGCTTGCACGACCGGCTCGATGAGGTCCAGCGGTGTGGGCGCGGTGTCGAGCTGTCGCCCACCGTGGTTGGACAGCGCGATCGCTTCGACGCCTGCGTCGGCGGCCAAGAGTGCGTCGGCGACTGTCTGAATTCCCTTGAGGATGATCGGCCCGTCCCAAATCGAGCGCAGCCATTCGACATCGGCCCACGAGAGCGTCGGGTCGAACTGCGAGTTGATGTAGTCGGCCAGAGAAACAGCGCTGCTGCCGTCACCCACCGTGCTGCCGACGACATTCTCGAACTTGATCGGTTCCGCTCGCACGAACGACCATGTCCAAGCCGGATGGATGGCGCCATCGACCAGAGTGCCCAGGCCGATCTTCGGCGGCAGAGAGAAGCCGCGGCGCACATCGCGGTCGCGCCGGCCGAGAACCGCCGTGTCGACCGTCAGAACCAGGGCTTCGAACCCGCTCCGTGCGGCGCGGTCGATCATGTCTTTCACCAAGCCGCGGTCCCGCCAGACGTACACCTGGAACCACTTGGGGCCGGGGCCGGCGGCTGCCACGTCCTCGATGGTGCGGGTGCTGAGAGTCGACAGCGTGTACGGCACCGCGGCGCGACCGGCGGCGCGGGCCACCACGACTTCTCCTTCGGGATGCGCGATCCGGGTGAACCCAGTCGGGGCGAGGACGAGCGGCAGGGGTAGCGGGCGGCCGAGCAGCGTCGTGGAGGGATCCACGTCTCGCACGTCGCGGAGCACTCGCGGCTGGAAGGTTCGGCGGGAAAAGGCATCGGTGTTCGCGGCGAGGGTGCGCTCCTCCTCGGCTGCCCCGTCGATGTAGTCGAAGACCCCGGCTGGAAGCCGGCGTCGAGCAATACGACGTAGGTCGGCCACTGATGCTGCCTGGCGAAGACGCCGGCGGTCGCCGTCGAGCTCGAGGTCACGGAATTGCAGCACTGAACGCAAGGTGCGCAGCATCAGTTGTTGCCTCTCTGGTGGGAGCGCGTGATCGGGCTGATCGTACGGGCAACGCCCAAGCACCGAGCGCGCGTGCAAGGGGATCTCTAAGCTCGCAGCGTGTCTTTCCTACGACAAATGGTTGCAGCCCTGCTGTGCTTCGCCGCGATAGCGGGATTCGGGCTCTCCCCCGCATCGGCGCAAGCCGCTCCGGCGAACGAGTCTGGATGCAACACCTTCGATGCAACAGGCGACACGGAGGAGCTCGACAGCTCGACGCCCCGCGCAGAAGCCCGCGCCGATGTGACGCAGTTGTGCGTTGATTACGCCTATGCGCTCCGCGTGGTCGTCGTCGTTGCCCAGCCGACCAACCCCTCGAGCGATCCCGGATGGGGCGAAGGCGGTGAATCCCGGGTCGATCTTGGAATCGACACCGATGACGACGCCGATCTCGAATTGACCGTGTCCGGCGACGGTGACGATTACGTCGTCGTGAGAGATGCCTCCGACCGCGCTGTGTGCACCGCTCCGTTCTTTGTCCTCCCCAGCGGATACGCGCTCGAGGTGTCCCGCAACTGTCTCGGCAGCGACACGGTTGCGGTCAGCGCTGTGATGGTCTACGACCCGTCGCCCGCGCCTGCCGTCGGCCCCCTCGTGGCGGACCTCGCGCCCGACACCGGCTTTGTCCCCCAGGTGACCCGAGCGGCGCCGGCCGTCCCGCAGCCGTTGGCCGACGCCGCCGCGCCGGTCTGTATGGCCGACGAGGAGAACGACACCATCGACGAGGCTTCACAACCCGTCGTTTTCGACGCGGCCGACATCGTCGAGACGTGCGTTCAACACGGTGCAACCGAGTTGCGGCTCACCGCTCGCCTCCGCCGTCCCACGGATCCCCAGACCGAGCCCATCTGGCTGTCGCGATCGGGAGTCGGCTGGGACCTCGACACTGACAACGACCTGGAAGAGGACTTCAACGTCAGCTTCACCGACACCGGCGGCCGCGCCTATGCGACTGAGGCGGACAACGCAGCCGACTTCTGCGAGGGGACACCGGGCTTCGACGGGACGATGCTGATCCTGCATCTCCCCCGCGCTTGCCTGGGCACCCCCGGATTCGTCGCGGCGCGACCGTTCTCGATCTTTGCGCGCATCGCGCGGGTCGAGCCCGAGCCACCGCTGGCCATCGACCTGTTCCGGTTCCCCGGGTACAGCACGTTGGTGGGCGCGCCCGGGGTGCAGGTCCCCGTGCAGGCGACGACCCCCTCGGGAGGAACGCCGGCGCCACCATCGGCCCCTGCCACTCCCGGCACCCCGGGTGGCGTCGGGAACACCATCACGACGACGCTCACCGGATCCACCGGAGGATCCACCTCGAGCTCGTCGGGGACCTCGTCGGGAGCCACGGTGACGCAGACCGCGGCTAGATCGTCGTCCGGCTTGGCCTCGACTGGCGCCTTCCTGGATCCCGCGGTCTGGGCGGCCGGCTTCCTGGCGATCGGCCTGTTCATGGTTGCGTTGTCGCGCCGCCGAGTCGTCCTCGAAGCCCCTGGCCAGTGGGACCTTCTCCCCGTGACGCGCCGCCAATTCTTCGGGCGGGGGCAGGCTCGCGGTTGACCGACCGCACCGGTCGCCACGAACGGAGAGGATGAAACTGGCTATCGAGGAAGGCGCGGGAGGTCGGTCGGCCGACGTAGCCCTCCTCGCCGACGCCGCGTCGGGCAAGCCGGAGGCCGTCCGCCGGCTCCTCGACGACTCGGGACCCGTCGTGTACGGGTTCCTCTATGGGCGGGTTGGCGGAAACCCCGCTGTGGCCGAAGACCTCGTGCAGGAGACGTTGTTGGAGGCAGTGAGGTCGTCGCACACCTTCCGCGGGGATTCCGCCCTTACGACCTGGCTGTGCACTATCGCGAGGCGACGGCTGGCTCGCTACTACGAGTCCGAGCGCAAGGCTGACGTGACCCGCGCCGGGCTTTCGCTGGTGCGCGACGTTCCGGATCACGCCGAGGAGGACGTCGACCGGGCCGACGAGGTGTTGCGGGCGCTCGGGCGACTCAGCGCCATGCACCGGCAGGTGCTCGTCATGAAGTACCTCGACGAGATGCACGTCTCTGAGATGGCGGCAGAGTTGGGGAAGACCAAGGTCCAGATTCAGTCGCTACTCCAGCGGGCGCGGGACAGCCTCCGGCGCGAGATGTCACCCGAGGGTTCGCGTGACGAAGGGTCCGATTCCGATGAGTGACCGGCGCGAGGAGAACCCGCTGCGCGGCGTTGACGGACCGCGTGAGCTTCCGTTGGATCTGCGGGCACGACTGGAGTCGGAACTGTCGGGATCCGCCGTCGCGGTTCTGCCAGACGGATTGGACCGTCCACGTGCCATTCCGCCGCCGGCGCGAGAGCGGATCGAGGCGGCCGTGCTGGCCTACACGAGGGGCACGGGTGCGCTCGTCGCCCCGGGATCCGAGACGCAGAAGCGATCGTGGTACCGCAGCAGTGGCTCCCGGCAGTGGATGCCTTTGGTGGCCGCTGCGGTGCTACTGGTCGTGGCCGTGACCGGGGCACTGACAATGGGTCGCCCGGCCGGCGAGGGCCTGGTGAGCGGTGACCTGTTGCAAGGGTCGCCCGAGCAAAAGGACTTGCAGCTTGGCGAGTCGACCACCACGACGCCGGGCGAAAGCGGGCCTCCCCCGCCGTTCAGCGCCGCGGCGGCTGCGCCCAGCATGGCGTTCGGCGCCACCGAGGCTGCCCCCGCAGGCGGCACGGCGGATTCGGCCGCTGCGCCACAGTCCGAGGGCTTCGACGGCGCGGGCCGCTCCAGTGCCCAAGCCGCCAACACGCCTATACGCCTCGGCCTGTCGGGGCCGGACAACTCGGTGGCTGCCGGCTTCCGCTCCTACATGAACACGGTCAACGCGCAAGGTGGAATCGGCGGGTCGCGGCGGGTGGAAACGGTGAATCCGTCGAGCGACGGCTTGATGGCCACGGTGAGTACGTCTTTGGCCGGGCCGCTCGACCCTCGGTCGGCCGGTCCGCGGCTGGAAGGCCCCGCTGCGGGCGAGGGCGCGCTAAGGGCAGACACTTTCGCGTTCTCGTCGGCCCCGGAGCGGTTGGGGCATTTGCTGGCTGACGCGTTGTACCCCGAGGCACGTCCCGGGGCGCGGGTCGCGTTGTTCACGGGGACGGGTGTGTTCGACGAAATCGTGCCGGCGGCCGTCGAGTCGGCGTTGCGCGAGAAGGGGATCGTGGCGAACCGCGTTGCGACCCGCGACGGTCGGCCGGGGCAATGGCCGGACGCGGAGGTCGCGGTGTTGTCGATGGGCGCCGAAGACTCGCGTCGCTGGCTATCCGCAGCGTCCGGTGAGGGATACAAGCCGGCGCGAGGGGTCGCCGGGCTTTGGGGCATGGCCGATCCTGCGTTCGCGAAGGAGCTGCCGGAAGGGTCCACGGTCATCACCAGCTACGCCACGCCACGTGCCGATGAAGCGCGGGCCATGTCGGACGCGGCTGGAGGCCCTCCGTCCTTCGGGTTCGTGCATGGATGGGCGACGGCCAAAGCGTTGGCGCTCGCTCTGTGGCAGAGCGGTGCCGGCTCCCCTGAAGAACTCGCTCGTGCGCTGGCTGCCTTCCCGGAGGACGACCTGGGCGGCTTGATCGCTCCCTATCGCGTGCGGTCGGGCACGAATTCGCGCACACCCGAAGGCCTGGTACTGCAGGTTCGAGGCGGAAGTTTCGTTCCGCAAGGTGGATTCCGGGCCGACCCGCGCACATAAGAGGCGAACCACCGCCGAACCTGCTCCCGCCTCTCTGAGGTCGGCAGGCAATCGTCGGAGACCCCGGTCTTCGGCAGAAATGGGGAACGCATGCGTCTGAACGTCTCTCGAGTCGCGGCCGTAATCGCGGCGTCGGGCCTCGCCGTAATCACCGCAGCCGCGCCAGCCGGCGCGTGCGCGGGGTTGTTCGCGCCGGGCGCGGACATCAAGCTGCTGCGCACCGCGACGCTGGCTGCGTACCACGACGGTATCGAGCACTACATCACTTCGTTCAGCTTCTCCGGCGGCGGCGCGGAAGTCGGATCGATCATTCCGTTGCCGGACATTCCTACGACCGTCGAGCGCGGCGGTGACTGGACGCTGCAACGACTGGAGCGCGAAACGCAACCTCAGTTCGAGGGTGCGGCTTTGGCGGCGGCGGACTCGTCGAGTCAGCGGTCCGCTGAAGTCATCCTCGAGACGCGCATCGATGCGCTCGATCTGACAGTGCTGAAGGGCGGGGCCCAAGAGGTCGGCAAGTGGGCGCGTGACAACGGCTTCTCCCTCACCCCGGACGCGCCGGCGGTGCTCGAGCACTACGCGGCGCGCAGCCCGATCTTCATGGCGGCTCGCTTCGACACCAAGGCAGCCGAAGAGCGGGGCCAGGACATCGGCGAAGGAACCCCGGTCCACCTGACGATCCCGACCGAGCGGCCGTGGGTTCCGCTGCGCATCCTCGGGCTCGGCAAGAAGCCAGGTGAGGTCGTCGAGGCCGACGTCTACATGCTCACGGACGAGCGTCCCAACCTGGTGACGACTCCGGTCGCGTCGGATCAGGGTTTGTTCCGGCAGTTCGACTCGGCCGCGAGCGACTCTCTTCTGAACGATCTGCGGGCGGACAAAGGCATGGAGTGGATTCCGACGAGCATGTGGCTGACCTACATGCGGGTCGCGGCCGACGCAGGAACGCTCGGTTACGACCTGACCATTCCGGCTCCGCCCAGAGCCGAGTCGCTGCCGGTTGAGACGATTCCGGAGACCAAGCCGGTCGAGACAGTGCTGCCCGCTCTGGTGGAGGAGCCGGAATTCGATTTGGCCGGTCGCCGGCTGGTGATCAACGAGGTGGACGCGGCGTCGAACGTCGGGCCGCTGGTCGCCGGGACCGCCGGTGCGTTGGTGGTCGGAGTGGGCCTGGCCGCAATCGTCGCCCGGAGGCGTCTGTTCGGATGAGAAGGGTTCTGTTGATTGGCGCAGTCGTCGTGACCTTGGTGTCCGGCGCCGGGTTGGTGGCCGCGTCAGCCGCCGGCCCGGCGTCGGGAGGTGTGGTGGAGATCCCGGTGACCATCCACAACAGCCGGTTTGTCCCCGGGGCGATCACCGTGGCGGCGGGGACGAAGGTGCGCTTCGTCGTCGACAACACCGACCCGATCGACCACGAGTTTCTCGTCGGGGATCAGTCGGTGCAGGACCGGCATGAAACAGGCACGGAGGCACACCACGGTGCGGTACCCGGCGAGATATCAGTCCCGGCCGACGAGGTGGCGACGACGACTTATCTCTTCGACCGCCCCGGCACCGTCCTGATGGGCTGCCACCTCCCGGGCCACTGGGACTACGGGATGCAGGGCGCGATCTCAGTCACCTGACGAGGCTTGCAGCCGCCGCAGCCCAAATGCGGGCGTGCTTTGCGGGCCAGGGGACTACAAAGCACGCCCGCGCGGGGAGTGGGCCCATTGCGGGCGGCCTTTGCGGGGCCAGGGACGGCAAAGTACGCCCGCAAAGCTCATGCCACGGGCGTCCGATCGCGAATCGTGGCCTCCAATTGCGCGACCACCGCGGTCGGCTTCCGGCGGACATGCTTGCCCCCATACCGCAAGAGCGTCCACCCCAAAACGACTATCTCGTTCTGTCGCTCCAGATCGGACGCGTGCGCCAGACGGCCGCTATGCGGGTCATAGCCGTCGTACTCCATGCCGATCCGAAGATCGGGCCATGCGAAGTCCAGGAACGCGACTCGGCCGCTGGGAAGCTGTAAGCGGAACTGCCGCTCCGGCGGCGGGAGTCCTGCCTGCCGGAGAAGGCGAATGAACTCGACCTCGCCTCCACTGCCGGCAGGCTTCGCGTTCCCTCTCGCCAGCAGAATCGCCCTAAGCCGACGGCAGCCGGGGATACGGCCACCCCGATCCTCGAGGTACGTCCACACCGCCGGCGGCGTGACGAGCTCCATCCGTAACGCTGACTCGAGGGCTTTCTCCGTCTCGCGAGGCTCGAGATAACGACCGAGGTCAACAAGCGTTCGCTCAATCGAGGTGACCGGAATCGCGCCGCGGCGTGCCGCGTCTCGCTCGTCGAGCTTCCTGGATCGGTGCACCACCACTCCGCGGAGCGCGGCCTCCTCGTGATGGGGCACGGTAATTTCCAGCGGAGCGCGCACCAGTCCGTCGAGCTTCCAAACAATCCCTGCGGCCCGATGCGAGACCACGGCCCTTGGTCCGGCGAAGAGACAGGCCGCCAGGAGACGTTGCTCCCACGAGGGCGGGGTCACTCCGATGAGGTAGACCCCAGCGAACACGGGTCGCCATCGCCCGCCCGCGACTCGATCGTTCACGGCCCAACGCGACATCCCGTGCGCGAGGGCCTGTCCGCAGGAGACGAGGCCAAGTTGTTTCTCGGCAAGAGCTTGCGTTGCGGCTTCGGCGTCGAGCATGGCCTCCAGAAAACCAGCGGCCAGTGACAGCCCTCGCGGTCGCCACGCCTCGTGGGCGTACTTTGCCGCCTCTAGACCCGCAAAGGACGCCCGCTTGAGACCCCGAGCAACTGCGGGCGTACTTTGTTGCCCCCAGCCCCACAAACCACGCCCGGAACGGGGGTGGGCGGGGGTTAGGTCTGGTGTTGGGGGCACCACCAGGTGGTGCGGCCTCCGATCTGGGTGCGCTCGAGCGCGGCGCCGTCTTTGGGGCAGCGACCGCCGCGGGTGCGGTACGGCATGAAGTCGCCCGAGCTCGACGCGCCTCGTGTCATCAACACTTTGAGTGTGCGCATCAAATGCTTGTAAAGCCGCTGTACCTCTTCCTCGTCCAATCCACCGGCCGGACGGTCGGGGCGTAGACCTGCTCTCCACAACATCTCGTCGGCCATGAGGTTGCCGATGCCGCCGATGCGCTTCTGGTCCATCAGCCGGTACTTCAGCGGCGCCTGACTACCCGCCAGCATCTCCCTGAGCGCTTCGAGATCGAAGCCCGTCACGTCCGGCCCCAGCAGACGTTCGTCCGGATCGAGCGCGGCGCCGCCCAGCCGGCGAGGGTCCGTGACTCGCATCTCCCCTCCGTCGTCGAAGTCGATGCGCAGGCGGGCGTAGATCGGCTTGTCCTTCTTCGGCTCCGACAGCAAGCGACCCACCCGATTCCGACCGTCGACCAACAGCTTGCCTGTCATTCCGAAGCGCAACGCGAGCGTCGGGCCCTCCTGGTCGGTGTCGAGGAAGAGCACCTTCCCTGTTCGGCGCGCCTCGACGAAGCGTCGCCCGACCAATGCCTTGCGCAGCATCCGCTCGGTGAGCCCGTTCTTCAACCACCAACCGTCGGGTGCGGCGACATGGCTGACCACGCGCCCGAGCGCCGCATCGGCGGCCAGGCTGCGATAGCCCTCCACCTCCGTCAGTTCAGGCACGGCGAAACCCTACGATCGGCGGCAATGACGGCAACCCTGCCGGAAGGCCCCGGGACGGGAACCCTCGAAGACGCCGTACCCACCAAGAAGGCTCACTGGGCGCAGCTATACCCAGAGGTGGTCACCAGCGGACTCTGCACCGGATGCGCGGGCTGCGTGATCGCCTGCCCCCACGACGTGCTTGGTTACAACGACACGGGCGAGGGTGCCACCTCCCCCACCGGGGAAGTGCCCGGCCACTACAAGCCGTTCCACATCGAGCCTGAGGGCGGCCCCGGCGGCTGTGTGCACGGCGACCGCGGCTGCACTTCCTGTACCCGCGCCTGCCCCCGATTCCGATCCTGGGAGCCGGAGATCGAGGACCATCTCTTCGGTCGGCCCCGCCAGCCCGACGAAGTGGCGGGCATCTCCAAGGACATCATCCTCACCCGCGCCGCGGACAAGACCATCGCCGACCACGGACAGGACGGCGGCCTCGTCTCGGCGCTCCTGATCTGGGCCCTGGAGCACGACGTCATCGACGCGGCTCTCGTTTCCTATCTCGAAGGCGACGGATCCACGTGGAAGGCGATTCCGGGCGTGGCCCGCACGCGAGAGGACGTGCTCGCCGCGGCGGGGAGTCGCTACACGTACTCGGCCAACACGCTCGCCTATGGCGAAGCCGTGGAGAGCGGCGCCGAGCGCATCGCTCTGGTGGGTATGAGTTGCCAGTCGTCGGTGCCGCCGGTGATGAACGTGCGCAAGGCGGGTAAGCCGGCGCGCCGTTTCGTGCTGAACATCGGATTGCTGTGCTCGAAGACGTTCGACGACGCGATCTACACCGAGCTGTTCGAAGCGAAGTACGGAATCAAGAAGGCCGACATCACGAAGACGAACGTAAAGGGCGTCTTCCAGATCTGGACGAAGGATGGCGAGTACCACGAGGTGCCCCTCAAGGAGTGCCATACATGGACACGCGAGGGGTGCAAGGCCTGCCCGGACTTCGCCGCAGAGCATGCCGACATCTCGACAGGGGGGATCGGCAAGTTCAACGACTGGACGCTGACCGTCATCCGGACGCCAATCGGGCGGGAACTGATCATGAAGATGCTGGCCGACGGCACCATCATCGGCCGTCCTGGCGACGACGACCCCGGCGCGATCGAACTGATGCGCAAGCTGTCGGTGAAGAGTCGGAAGCGTTGGCCCAAGAGCGCGAACCCCGCGCCCGGGCTCCTCGGCTGAACTCCGCGGAACGGTGACCGACGTCGTGCGAGACGTCCTGTTCGTCGTGTCCGGCTTGGCGACCGGTCTCCTGTCTGCGTTATTCGGTGTGGGCGGCGCGGTTTTGGCACAGCCCGCGATCCGAGCCCTCGGCGTGCCTGCGCTCAATGCGGTGTCCACGACACTTCCCACGATCCTGCCGGGCGCACTCACGGGGACGATCCGCTACGGGAAGGCCGGCCTGGTCGATCGGCGCGTGGTCGCCTGGACAGTGCCGTTCGGGATCGCCGCGTCGGTAGGTGGGTCCTTTCTCTCCCGACGGGTCCCGGGCGACGGCCATCTGCTGACACTCGGCACCGCGGGGCTGTTGGGGTTCACCACCTGGCGGATCGCCCGCACAGCCCTGCAGACGCCCCCGCCGCCGTCGACCGATGGGCTGCCGGAGACCGACGCGGAGATGGCCGACTCGGAGAGCGCCCCCGCGGCAGACCACCAACCGGAGCCGACGACCATGTGCCTGATCGGCGCGGGCGCAGGTCTGTTGTCGGGGCTGCTCGGCGTCGGCGGCGGCGTTGTGCTGGTGCCCGCGTTCAGTGAGATCCTCCGGCTGCCCTTGAAGCGGGGCATCGCGACGTCGCTCACGTGCGTCGGGCTCTTCGCCATCCCCGGCACCATTACGCACGCTGCGCTCGGCGGGGTCTATTGGAAGGTCGCGCTGCTGCTTTCGGCGGGGATCGTGCCCGGCGCGTGGCTCGGGTCGAAGATCGTCATGGTCGCGAAGGAACGGCGCCTGCGTCTCGCCGTCTCCGGCTTCCTCGGCATCATCGCCTTGCTCTATGCGGGTGGCGAAATAGCCGCGCTACTGGGCTGACGCCAGATCGTTGGATCGATCGAACACGGCGTCCAGCATCGGCTCGGTCAATCGCCCGGTGAACGTGTTCTGCTGACTCGGATGGAACGAACAGACCAGATGCCGGTTCGAACCATCGGGCAGCGCGACCTCGACGCCGTGACCGAACTTCGGACGGGGCCGGAGGGCCAAGAGGCGGGCGACCACGTCGTACGCGAACTGCCCGAGCACGATGACCACCCGCCAGGGCAGCACCTCCATCTCCCGCTCGAGGTACCCGACGCAGTTGTCGCGCTCCTGCGGCGTCGGCTTGTTCTCCGGCGGCGCGCAGCGCACGGCCGCGGCCACATACGCGCCGGTCAACAGGAGGCCGTCGTCGGCCGAAACACTCGTGGGTTGGTTCGCCAGGCCGGCGCGCCACATCGCGGCGTAGAGCCAGTCGCCCGACCGGTCACCCGTGAAGACCCGGCCCGTGCGGTTGCCGCCGTGCGCGGCGGGCGCCAAACCGACCACCAGGATTGCGGCTTCAGGGTCACCAAACCCCGGAACAGGCCGGCCCCAGTAGATGTCGTCGGCAAAGGACGCCCGCTTCTCGATGGCCACGCGCTCCCGCCACTCGACCAACCGGGGGCAGCGGCGGCAGACGACGACCTCTTGAGTGACGGCGTGAAGGTCGTCCAAGATTCCCAAAGGTAGGTTGACCGACGTGAAGCCCGACGCGCCGAAGCCGGCGACCGTTCTGCTCGTTCGTCACGGTGTGACGGCGACGACCGGAAAGGTGCTCCCCGGGCGCGCCGCTGGATTGCATCTGTCGGACGAAGGCCGACGCCAGGCCGAAGCGACCGCGGCGAAACTCAAGAGCCTTCCGAAGGTGGCTGCCGTGTATGCCTCGCCGCTGGAGCGAGCCCAGGAGACGGCCCAGCCGATCGCCGAAGCCCGCAAATTGAAGCTGCGCACCGAGCCGGGGCTGCTGGAGTGCGACTTCGGTGAGTGGACGGGCAAGCGCCTGGCGGCGCTCTCCAAGAAAAAGGAGTGGGCGGTCGTGCAGAACCGGCCCAGCAGCTTCCGCTTCCCGGAAGGCGAGTCGCTCCGTGAGATGCAGGGGCGGATGACGGAGACACTCGACCAGCTGACGCGGCGCCACGCAGGCAAGACAATCGTGGTGGTGTCGCACGCAGATCCGATCAAGGCCGTCGTGGTGGAGGCGATGGGCGCGCACCTGGACTCGTACCAACGGATCGTCATCTCTCCGTGCTCCATCACCGCGTTGGTGTGGCATCCATTCCGCCCCACGTTGCTAACCGTCAACGCCACCGATCACCTCGGCGCCGCCCTGCCAGTGGCCTCATGAGTGCGCCGAGTTTCGACTTCCAGGCCCCGACGGGGATAGGCGTCGGGGCGATCGGCGAACCCGGGTCGCGTGTCTTCTATCTGCAGGTGCGCACCGACGACCGGGTCGTCAGCTTCAAGGTTGAGAAACATCAGATAGCTCAGCTGGCGGCCTGGCTGGTGAGCGAGCTTTCCGCAATGGAACGCGCGGAAGACGACGCACCGGCGGCGATCCTGTACGAGCCGGTAGAGCCGGTGTGGACCATCGGGCCGATCGGCGTTCAGTACGACGCCGAGAACGACCGCTTCATAATCGAGGCGAGCGAATTGCTCCAGGAGGACGCGATCGACGAGCCCGCGATCGCCCGGATTCGCATCACCCGCGCCCAGGCCACCGGACTTGCGGTGCACGGCATGGCCGCGGTGTCAGCTGGACGGCCGCCCTGCCCCTTCTGCGACCTCCCGTTGAGTGACGACCACATTTGCCCGCGATCGAACGGGAAGCGCCCCCACTCCTGAACGTCGAGACTGCGCTTCAGGCACTGTCCCGCGGGGACATAGAAGTCAAGGGGCGGTTGCCGTGGAGCTCGAATGCCACGCTGTTGGTCGAGGTGGGCACGGCCGGCGCGTCGCCCGCGAACGCGGTCTACAAGTTCACCCGAGGGGAGCGGGAGTTGTGGGATTTCCCATCCGGACTGTGGCGCCGTGAGGTCGCGGCCTTCGAGTTGTCGCGCCTGCTCGGCTGGGACATGGTCCCGCCGACGATCGCTCGGCCCGATGCGCCGCTCGGCGAGGGCTCGCTACAGCTGTTCGTCGACTGCAATTTTGCCGAGCACTACTTCACGCTCCGCGACGCGGGAAAGCACGACGACCAACTGCGCCGGATCGCGACGTTCGATCTGCTGGCCAACAACGCGGACCGCAAGGGTGGCCACATTCTCTTGGCCGACGACGACCAACTGTGGGGCATCGACCACGGTCTCTGCTTCGCGACCGGACGGCGCCTGCGCACCGTCATGTGGGACTACGCGGGTGATCCGATCCCCGAGACCTTGCTCGCCGACATCGAGCGCGTGACCGACCGAACCGCGCTCGCGCCCCTGACCACGCTGCTCGATTCGGACGAGCTGGACGAGTTGGCGGCGCGCGCGCAGCGACTTCTGGCGAATCCCGTCTTCCCCGAACCCGTCACGGAGCGCCAGTACCCCTGGCCTCTCGTCTGACCCGCTCCCACGCTGAGTGGGCGTACTTCGCGGGGCCTGAGGCGTCAAAGTACGCCCGGAACGGGCGGGCGACGGTCTCGAGTGGGCGTGGTTGGGCGCGTAGAGCCGGTCCGAGTACGCCCGGAACGGGGATGCGCTAGCGGAAGAGGCCGGGGAGGGGGGCGTAGCGGGAGTAGAGGGGGTCCGGGTTGTGGAGCCAGTTCGTCAGTACCGACTCGTAGACGCGGCGCAGGTCCGTGGTCATCACGAGGTTGTCGGCCGGCAATGCGACCGTGCCCATATCCGGATGGTCGCCGTGCACTCCCCCGACCAACGGCGAGGCAGCTGCCGGCGGGCCGATGAGGAACATGGGCGACGCCGCCCCATGGTCCGTGCCCGACCCCGCCCCGGTGCCGTTCTCACCGATGCGGCGGCCGAACTCGGACAGCGTCATCACCATGGTGCGATCCGTGAGATGAGGGCTCATCGGCTCCATGACCTGCTTGGTTCCCAGCTTGCCGGTCCAGAACATGCCAAGCCCCGCGTCGAGTTCGGCAAGCAGTCGCTCCTGCTGCGCCCGCTGGTTGGCGTGTGTATCGAATCCCGAGTGTTCGAGGTACACGACCTCGGTTCCGATGTCCTCCTCGAGCAGCAGACGCGCGGTCACCAACTTGTCCGCCAAGGCGCTGCCCGTGGCGGCCGGGACCTTCGTCTCAGCCAAGTTCCGAACCAATCCCACGGTTGCGCCGGACGTGCGACCGTGCAGAGCGCGCAGAGCCTCGGCTTCGGGGTGGCCACCGAACCCGGCCAGCGCATCGTGACGCGCCTTGGCGTTGACGTCGTTGTCCGCTCCGTCCGCGAACTTCGTCGACGGAATGTTGACGATGCCCAACCCCTGACGCGAGTCGCCGCGCAGAATGACCGGTAGGCCGTTACCGATCCCGACGGCCCGCACCTCACCCTCGGACGCGCCGGCGCGGTCGAGGTGACGTCCGACCCAGCCCGACACGGAACGCTCCGGTTCGCCCGTATGCCAGATCTCCGTCGAGGAGAAATGCGAGTAGCTGTGGTTCGGGTAGTCGACGCCTTGAACCAGCGCGACGCGCCCGTCCCGATAGAGACCGTGGAGGTACGGCAGCGAGGGACTCAGTCCGAGTCCGTGGCCCGCATCGGCGGCTCGGTCCAAGCGCAGCGTTTGCTCCGGCGCGTACCCGAGCGACGGTCGCAGCTTCCGGTACACGCTGGCCCGGGCCGCCCCTGCCACATCCGCGACGGGCACGACCGTGTTCAGCCCGTCGTTGCCACCGCCCAGGAAGATCACGACCAGACGCCGCCGGTTGGCCAGCGCAGGGTCGACGCCGATGCCCACGGCCCGGCCGGCCCGGGCCAGGACAGGGCTGATCAGGTACAGGCCGGCCGCGCCAGCCGTTCCGCCGAGGAAGCGCCGTCTGGAAACCGCCATCACATCACCGTCCACTCGGGGCTCGAGATGACAAGCGTCATCACGCTCTTCTGCCGCTGGGCCTCGTTCGCCTTGCCGGCAGACGCCAGGTAACCGCGCAGCGTGCGCTCGGTGTTCGGCGTGAAGCGGGCCACGCCGAATCGAGCCGCCCAAGCAGCCAGGTCGTCCGATGGCGGAAGCATGCGAGGACCAACGGGCAGGTCGATGGTCCCAGCTGTTCGGCGGGCTTCGGCCTCTATCCACGTCGCGAGCCGATACCGCGCCAGGGTGGTGCCCGGCGCGAGCCACTCCTCGTCGACCGGCCAACCGCCCACGTTCGGTGGCTCGAAGAGCTTCTGCCCCATCCCGTCGAGGGCTTGCGCGACCTGCACCGCATCGGCGGCGACCCCAAGGGCCTTGCACGCGTGCACTGCCTGCTCCACGGGCTGACGCGCCACCTGCGCCGGGCGGTGCCGGAACTCCGGAGCGCGCAGTAACACGTCCACCGCCGCGCGAATGCTCCACGCCTCACGAAGCTTCGCCGCGACCCGGGCGACGAGGCGATCGCCGTCAGCCATCACGTCGATCTTTCCGGGGTCGTACGCCAACTTCTGTACGAGCTTCCACGCGACGAAGCGCGACGTCACCGGCATGGCCAGCGCGGCGTCGCGCACCGCCAGGTACTCCTCCGCGCCAAGGTCGGTGATGCGCCGCCCGAGCACGGTCTTGACGCCGGCATCGTGGCGGCGCGCGTCGAAGGCGGCCGCTCGCTGCCCGTTGACCGTCCACCCCGTGAACGCGCGGGCCGCCTCGCGGATGTCGCCCTCGCTGTAGTGCTGCGGCGAGACTCCCATGGTGAACAGCTCGAGGAACTCGCGCCCGTAGTTCTCGTTGGGCTTGCCCGTCACGCTGCGAGCTCCGTCGAGCCAGTGCAGCATGGCGGGGTCTACGGTCATCGCCCCCAGCAGCTCCGAAAAGTTGCCCAGCGCGTGCGTCCGCAGCGTCTGGTTCTGCGTCAACATCATCGCGACGTCGGGAGCCGGCTGCCCCAGTCCGGTCGCGAAGTGGTCGTGCCAGAAGAGGGTCATGCGTTCGAGCAGCGGCCATGCGGTGGTTCGCATGCGCTCCTGCCACCAGCCCTGAGCCGCCTGGAGCTGGGCCCGCCCGTTGTTCTTGTTGGCTGAGGTCGCGGCGGCGGTCACCGAGAGCCGCTTGACCTCGTCAGGTTGGGCGGAAAACATCGCCGAGTCCGCCGGCACCGCCATCAGATGGTCGACGAGCTCGTCTTGCGTGCGGCCGGTCCAAGTGTCGAGGTCCACGTCCGTCGCGCCGAACGCGACCCGACCGAGGATGCTGCTGACGTCCTCCCGGGAGAGCGGTTCAGTCACCTAGTCACCGGAACAGGCCGGGGAGCGGGGCGTGATGCCGGAACAGCGGGTCCGGGTCGCTCAGCCAATTCGTCAAGACGGAAGAGCAAAGTCGGCGCAAGTCGGTGGTCATCATCAAGTCGTCTGCCGGGAGGGTGGGCGTCCCCATATTCGGGTGCTCGCCGTGCAGGCCTCCGACCAATCTGGATCCCGCCGCGGCCGGACCGACCAGGAACACGGGCGACGCCGCGCCGTGATCGGTGCCCGCAGATTCCGCCGCGCCGGCCTCGCCGATCCGGCGACCGAACTCCGAGATCGTCATGACCATGGTGCGGTCCGCGACCCCGGCGGGCAGCTCCGGGAGGACCTGCGTCTCGCCGAACCGGCCCGTCCAGAACAGCCGCAGGGCGCGGTCCAGTTGGCCTAGGAGCGCCTCCTGCGCCGGGCGCTGCGTCGTGTGGGTGTCGAAGCCCGGGTGCTCCAGGTAGACGGTCTCCACGCCGAGATTCCGCTCCAGCAGGATGCGCGCCGTAATGATCGAGTCGGCCAACGCGTCGCCGGTGGACGCCGGCACCGTGGTGCCCTCGAGCTCACGGACCAGACCGACAGTGGCGCGCGTTCCCCGGCCCACACTCGAGGCCAGGACCTCGCTGGACGGATGGTCGCCGAAGCCGGTCAGTGCGTTGTGGCGAGCCCGGGCGATCTCATCCGACTCGGCACCGTCGGCAAAGCGCGTTGCGGGGATATTGATCAGGCCCATCCCCTGACGCGCCTCGCCCCGCAGGAGCAACGGCAACCGGTAACCCACCCCGACGGCGCGCAGTTCGCCCTCTCCGGCGCCGGAGCGATCCAGATGCCGACCGACCCAGCCCGACTGCGGGCCCTGTTCGGGTTCGCCGGAATGCCAGATGTCGGTGGACGTGAAGTGCGAGTAGCTGTGGTTGGGGTAATCGACGCCTTGAACGATCGCGACGCGCCCCTCCTTGTACAGCCCGTGAACGTACGGCATCGACGCGTTGAGACCCAGGCCGTGGTCGACATCACCGGGCCGGTCCAGCGGGAGCGTCTGTTCGGGGCGATACGCGATGGACGGGCGGACCTTCCGGTAGACGCTGGCGCGCGCCGCACCGGCAACATCCGCGATCGGTATGACCGTGTTGAGACCGTCGTTGCCGCCGCCGAGACCGATCACCACCAGCCGCCGTCGAGCCGCCGTCGCGGGATCTACGCCGAGGCCCGCTGCACGACCGACGCGCGCCGCAATCGGACTGAGCAGGTAGAGCCCCGCTGCGCCGCCTGCGCTACTCAGGAATCGTCGTCGGGTCAGCGTCATCACATCACCGTCCAGTCGGGACTGTTCAGGGCGAGCATCAGAACACCTGCCTGGCGCTGCGCCTCGTCCGCGGCGGCTCGGTCCACGAGAAAAGTCCGCATGGTCCGCTCCGTGTTCGGGTGCCACCCCGCGAGACCCAGGCGCGCCGCCCACGCGGTCAAGTCCGATGATGGGGGAAGCGTCGCGAACAGTCCGAAGAAGCCAGCCGACCCCGACTCGTTGTTTGCGTCGAAGCTGAAGGCGTATCGGGCCAGCGAAGTGCCGGGTGAGATCCACTCCGTTGCCGTGGGCCAGCCACCGACGTTCGGCGGGTCGAAGAGCCGCTGGCCCATGTCGGTGAGGGCGGTGAGCACCGGGCCGCGGCCGGCCGAGACGCCGAGTGCCTTGCAGGCATGGACGACTTGCTCGACGGGCTGGCGGACGACCCGCTGCGGTCCCAGACGGAATTCCTCCGATGTCAGCAGGACACGCAGCGCGGCGGAGATGTCCCAGTGGGTGCGACGCAATTCATCGCCCACGCGCGCGACCAGGGGGTCCGGTTGGCTCAGGCGATCCGCCGGGCCCGGGTCGTACGCCAACTTCTGCACCAGCTTCCAGGCCACGAAGCGCGGCGCCGCCGGCATCGCTAACGCCGCGTCGAGTACATCCAAGTACTCCTCCGCCCCGCGGTTGACGATGCGCCTCCCGAGCACATGCTTCACGCCCTCGTCGTGACGCGCTGGGTCGAAAACCGGTTGGTTGAATCCGTCGACGACCCAGCCTGTGAGCGCGCGGGCCGCCTCGCGGATATCGGTCTCCGCATATTGCTGAGGGGACGTGCCCAGGGTGAAGAGCTCGAAAAGCTCGCGAGCGAAGTTCTCGTTCGAGGCGCCGACCACGCTCAGCGCTCCGTCGAGCCAGTGAAGCATCGCCGGGTCGAGGGTGATCGCCTTCATCAGTTCTTCGAAGTTGCCCACCGCGTGGCCCCGCAGGGTCTGGTTCTGCGTCATGAGCATCGCCACGTCGGGCCACGGTTGCGAAACGGCGGTGGCGAAGTGGTCGTGCCAGAGCAGCGTCATCCGCTCACGCAACGGCCAGCGGGTGTTCCGCATCCGTTCGAGCCACCACATCTGGGCCTGCTCGAGTTGGAAGGCTCCGTTCTCGCGGTCGGCGTACATACCGGCCGCGGTGTCGACGAGCCGGGTCGCGTCGTCGAACTCGAGTGAACCCAAATCGCTCGGAGTCAGCAGATGCTCCACGAGCTCGTAATACGGCTTGCCGGTCCAGGCATCCAGATCTGCCGCGGTAGCCCCGAAGGCAGCTCGGCCCAACAAGCGGGCCACGTCGTGACGCGACGCCAGGGGATCAGCCACCCGCCTCCTCCAGGAAGATGGTGCCGAGCATCGCCGGGTGCAGGGTGCAGGTGTAGTCGTAGACCCCCGGGGGGAGCTTGTCCAAGCCCTCCAGGACGACGGTGGTTCCCGCTCCGATCGTGTCGGTGCGAAACGCCGGCTTCCCTCCCCGGCCGAGGCGCAGGGCGATCAAATTGTGCGGTGCTACGTCGAGATTGGTGAACTCCAGCAGCTGACCGCGGGAAATCGTCGTCTCAGCGGGGACGAACTGGAAAGCGGCCGCCACGATTCTCTGATCGAGCGGACCCGCCGGCGTGGGCGAGGAGGCGACAGCAGCCAGCAGCGCCGTAGCCAAAACAGCCGAAATGATCCTGTTCACCCGCAATCCCCCCTCCTCAGACTATTCGCCGGTCCGACCCTGGGTTCCTGTCACCAGGCATCTGCATGATGGCCGGGTGAGTGGCGGACCGGTGTCGGCGGTGAGGTTCTCCCAACTCATCCGCGCCCTGGGGTACGAGGCCCGCTCTCTCGGCCTCAGGATCCCGGGCTTCAGGTCCCCGCCTCGCATCAGCGCGAATCGCACCATCCGTCGCTTCCCCGACGGCCAGGCCGTCGTAGCCGTGGCGCTGAAAGGGCGGAGCGAGCCGGATGTCTGGGCGGACCTGGTCGAGGGCCTCCTGGCCTTCAACGGCGTCAACCTCGTGGACGCGGCCCGGCTCCGGTCCCACCTACTGCCCCTCCACTGCGTGGAGACTGAGCTCGATGCTGCCTGACCCGTCCGCAGTCATGAACGGCCACCCGCGACCCGATGTGGTCGGTCCGGCGGGGCTCACTGCGGCCCAACAGCACACGATGGACGCTCTTCTCACCCTCCCCGAGGAACGTCGGTCCTTTCCCGACAATCTCGCCGACGCTCTGCGGGCCCGCCTGGAGGACGGTCTCAGCGCGTCGCCCGCCGTCATGAAGGCGGCGAAGACGACCTTCGGCAAGCACGACATCTCGACCGTTCTGGCGTGTGAGGACCATCACCTCTCGTCCAAGAACACATTCGCCTGGTCGGTGGCGACCGCCCGGGGCAGCCTGGCGCACAAGGCCATCCAGCTGGGATCGTTCGGCCCGTTGCGGGGTAGCCCCGCCGCGCTGCTGGTCGAGGCCGCCGCCGCGTCGTACACGGACAACTGGGAGCGGCCCGGCGAGCTCGGCCATTGGCTGGCCGAGGAGTGCACGGTCGCCCAGCGGGGCGAACTGGAGGGCGACGCGGTCGACCGGGTAACGAAGTTCCAGGATTCCTTCCCGCCGCTTCAATCCGCTTGGGCACCTCGCGTGGAATCAGCGGCGAAGGCGGAGTTGCTCGACGGCAACGTCGTGCTCCGCGGAAAGTACGACCTCGCCCTGAGCCTGCGGCGCGGCGATCCGTCCACCACGGTGATCATCGACTTCAAAACCGGCGGCGTCATGCAAGGCCACCGCGACGATCTGCGCTTCTACGCCCTGCTGGAGACCCTCCGGGCGCGAGTACCTCCGTGGCGCGTCGCCACCTTCGACCTCGACTCCGGAACCTTCGTCCCGGAGGAGATCAACGAGGGAGTGCTCGACGCGGCGCTGGCGCGCACAGTGCGGGGCGTGACCCTGTGCGCGGAGCTATGGCTGGACAACCGCGACGCGACTCGTACCGCGGGCGCCCAGTGTCGCTGGTGCGAGCTGCGCCGCGACTGTCCTGTCGCGATGGCAAACGAGGCGGCCGACGCAGACCGCTAGGTAAGCCACTCCTTGGCAATCGTTTCGCCGCGGTCGGCCCACTCCTCCGAAGTCATGGCGTACCGAATGTGGTCCTCCCAAACGCCGGCGATCTGCAGGTAACGCTCGGCGGTTCCCTCTTCGCGCAAGCCGAGTTTCTCCACGACGCGCCGGCTGGCGTGATTGCGGGGAATGATCGCGACCTGCACTCGATGCAAGTCGGCTTCTTCGAAAGCGAAGCGCAGGACCATCGCGACGGCCTCCGGCACATAACCGTGGCCCGCGCAAGCCTGGTCCACCCAATAGCCGAGGTAGGAGCTCTGAAACGGGCCGCGCTGGATGCCCGACAGGTTCACCACACCCGCCAGACGCGTGGCGTTGTGCGGGCCCGCGGTGGACTCCCCCGCCGACGGCGGGACGAACAGCCCGAAGCCGTAGCCAGTACCGAGCTGCCGCTCGCGATCCCGCGCCCCGCAGAGCGCCGCAAATGCCCGCCGCTCGGTGGCCGCGTCGGGCCTGCCGACCGCGGGCAAGGGCTCCCAGGGCGCCAGCCATTCGTGACACCGGGCCCGCACTTCCTTGTACGCGTGGAAGTCCCCGACGGTCAACGGCCGCAACTTCACCCGCCGCCCGGTCAACTCCATCTCAGACCTCACCAGATTCAATTTGCTGGCTCTTCGCGCAAGCGCTCATCGCGGTGCGGGGGGGGCCCCCACCCCCCCGCGCGGCCGAGGGGGGGGGG
>DATLBX010000074.1:0-5786 GCA_035526705.1 Acidimicrobiales bacterium
GTGCATAGCGTTCTGTCTGTGCCAACTCGACTGCCACTTTCGGCCTTGCTCTCCCAAGCCCTTGTGGCATACACGATCGAATTCGACAACGAGTACGAGCAACGGGCGCCGCACATCACGACGGTCGCGCGGAGCGGCGGCCTGGGCGAGTGGCCTGGGCCGTGGCTGACCTCGCAGGCGATGTGGACGAACTTCATCCGCTACATCGGCGAGAACGGAACGCCGGTCCGGGACCTCCAAGCGATGGCATGCCTGTCCGAGCCTGCGATCAAGTCGCGCCTCCATCACCTGGAGTGGTGGCGCTATCTCACGTTTGCTCCCGCTCCTGGCGAAACACGCGCCAAGCCGCGCTACCGCGACCTACTCGTTCACCTCACGCCGCACGGCCGCACTGCGCGTGATCACTGGAAGCCCCTCAACGCGGCTATCGACAAGCGGTGGAAAGCGCGCTTCGGAAAGAGCACGATGGACAACTTGGTCAGCGCATTGCGCACCATCGCTGCCGGCGTCGGACAGAACATGCCCGACTACCTGCCGGTCGTCGATTTCCCGGGCGGCTTCCCCGTCAAACTCGTGATCCCAGAGGATCCGCCGCCGCACAAGCGCCCACCTATCGACCGCCTGGACATTTCGGCGCTGCTGTCCCGTGCCTTGTTGCAACTGGCGCTCGAGTTCGAAGCCGCGTCGGACATTTCGCTGACGATCGCCGCCAACGTCCTACGAGTGATCGAGGAAGGTGGCACGCCGACGAGAGACTTGCCGATGCGCGGCGGGGTCGCCAAGGAGGGCGTGACCGTCGCAGTCAATTTCTTGAACAAGAACGGCTTCGTCAAAGTCGGCACCGACAAGGACAAGGTCGTCCGATTCACGGCGAAAGGCAAGGCGGCGCACGAGCAATACGGCACGACACTCATCGCGATCGAGAAACGGTGGGAAAAGTCCCTCGGCAAAGCGAAGCTGAACCTCTTACGCGAATCGCTCGCCTCGCTCGACGAGCCCGGCAAGTCAGGTAGATCGCGCCTCGCGGAGGCGATCGAACCTAAGCCGGGCGCATGGCGAACCGACAAGCGCTACGCGCCACAGACCGAGGCGTATCTGCAGGACCCGAGAGGGTCGCTGCCGCACTACCCCTTCATCTCACACCGCGGAGGGTTTCCCGACGGGGCTTAGTAGACCGCGGCTCGGGCTTGGTTGAAGGTCTGGGGGGTGACGGCATTGGGGCCGCCGATCACGTCGACCGAGCCGATGGCTGCGTCGTTGCGCGCCAGCCACTCCTGCGCCGCCGGGGGCAACATGCCAGGGTTCGTCAACAGGGTGATCGCTTGAATCGCGCCACCGGGCAGAGCATCCACCAGACCGCCCGGGTCACCGGAAGACAGCACGACTCGCTCCAAGCCGACCTCCGGAGAGAAGTGATCCGCGACGGCGGCTGAAGTGGAATAGCGGTCGGCGCCGGAAACGCGCTGGGCGTTGGGCAGTTGCGCCGCCGTGCTGTCCGAGATGGCTGCGCTTCCGCCGATGACGATCGTCGAACTGGTGCCCATTTCGGTCAACGCCTGACGCGTGGGTAGCGGTACGGCATCACGCGTCACCAGCAAAATCGGCCGGCCTGTCGCGGCGGCCGGACCACCGGAGGCCAGGGCATCGGCGAGGCGGCCGGACTCACCCGACGCGATGACGGCCACGCTGCGGGGCGCGCCCATCGCACGCGCCACCTGAAGGCCGGTGTCGAATCGATCTGATCCGAAGATGCGCTCGACGGTTTGAACACCTCGCGCCCGCAGGTCAGTGACGACCTGCTCACTGAGCGCGGACTGCCCTCCGACCAGAACAGCGCGGGTAACGCCGAGTCGCGCGACTTCATCTCCGACAGGATCGGGCAGGCCGGTCGCCGCGGACAACAACAGGGGCGCGTCCTCCACCGCGGCCAGCGGCGCGGCCACCAGGCCGTCGACGAGGTGCGCAGTCTCACCCGACGCGATGACGACGGTTCCCTTTGGGTCCTCCAGCGGAGCGCGCCGGCCGGCGGCCACGCTCGTGGAGTAACGCTCCGATCCCGACACGCGCACGACAGGCGTGCCGATCCATCGGGCCGGGAGCTGCAGCCGCGACCGGAACGTCGCGCCGCCCAACGAGAGGGTCATTCCGTCGGACGCAGTGGCGACTGCAGTGCGCAAGGAGCCGCCCGCCGTGCGATCGGTCAGGTTGATC
Organism: Acidimicrobiales bacterium; assembly: GCA_035526705.1. Classification (GTDB taxonomy): domain Bacteria; phylum Actinomycetota; class Acidimicrobiia; order Acidimicrobiales; family JAHWKP01; genus JAHWKP01. Next base: position 2,212 of record DATLBX010000074.1, read on the forward strand.
GATACGACGTCTTTGAGTTGTTCATTGGCCGCCTTGCCCTCGTTGAACGCGGCCTTGACCGCGTCCTGACTGCGGGTGAAGGACCAGGACGCGAACGGGTTGTAGGACGCCAGGCTCCAGCGGTCGTCCACCGGCTGCAGATACGTGAAGGGAGTGGTCGATCCGAAGCCGTCGGTGTTGGATTCGGTGCTGCCCCCGGAAGACGAAAAGTATGTGGTCGTGGCCAGCGCGCCGCTCTTTGTCACGACAAGACCGGAGCTGCCATCGGGTTGGGTGGCGTCGACCGCGGCAACCCAACGCTGACCAAACCCTTCTTCGGACTCTTTGACCCACCCGGCAAACACCTGATCCGCGACCGTGTCGCGAACGTGGCAGAGGCAGTCCGTGCGCTGACCTGACTGGACGCGCTGCAGCGCGAAGGTTCGCGCCGTTATGGCCTGCGCCTCGAGGGCTGCGGACGGCCACGAGGACGGCACTTCGGCGATGCCGCGGAGGTATTCGGTGTGCAGCGACATCAGGTTCACGACCTGGAGCCCGGTGCCCGTGGGGGCGATGGCCACGTCGAGTTCGCCGTAGCGGTACCGGTGGCCGCGGGTGTCGAAGGTTTCGCCCGGGCCGATGACGTTGAGGAGCGTCGGGCCGGCGGACCACGTGACCTTCACGGTGGGAGCGGTGATCGGTTGGGCCATCACCGCAGGACCTTCGACGGTCACCGTCACCTGGTCGCCGGCGCGCCCGAAGTTGGCCACCTGATTGGCGGTGAGCTCTATGGCCTGCTCCCCGGCCGAGATGCGGATCGAGCCGCCGCCTTCGCCAAGGGACTCGCCCCGGACCGAAGCCCGCTCGGCACTGGCCAGCAGATTCACGCGGATCAGTTGGGCGTCGTTGGCCGGGGTGATGGAGGTGCCGGAGTAGTAGTGGCGGAGGATGTCTCCCGAGGAGCGGCCCTCCAAGGCCTGACCGTATGCGCCGTACTGACTCATGCCGACGCCGTGGCCGAATCCCGAGCCGCGGAAGGTGAAGTCGGCCGGGATCGCCTGGGCGTGGGCCGGCGGAGCGACACTCAGGACGACCAGAAGACAGGTGATCCCCGTCATGGCGCGTTTCACAACGCCCCATCGTCCCATCATGGGTGTGGACAACCGCCGCGGTGGGGGGTTTGTTACGTAGACCTAGCTAGGAGCCCGGGCAGCTCCCTCCTACCAATAGGAGGGAGCCCTGGGCGGCGCCGAGGCGATCCCGGCCTCCGGCGGGCATTTCCAGAGCAGCGGACCAAGGGGCCGGCGGCGGGTAGAGGGGACACATCTCTCCCGCCGGACAGGGCGCCATGTCCGCCGCCCCGATCCATCGACCCGTCGCATCGAACCACGAGATCTCGAGGGGTATCGGGACTCCGGCCATGGTGAACGCGTCCGCCGCGGGAGGGGCGGCGGTGAACGCCATTGCGTCGTAATTCGCGAAGTCGGCCCGGCCGCGCATCCCTTGGCTCCGGCGCGACGGCGTATCGGCCCAAGCCGAACAGCCTCGCTGCACCGGAGGTGATCCGTCAGGGGTGGGCGGCGGTTGCACCGCGAATGCGACCTCTTCGAAGCCTTCCATTCTCGATCCGAAACGGCCGCTCGGCCAGATGCGGGCGCGGCCGGCGATGAGTACATCGTCCGACACCGCGGCCGGTCCGCCGACAACGGTCAGGTTGGCCGCCTGCGGATGCCGGTCCAGAAAGCTCGCGGTGGCGGCCGGCAGCGCGCCGGGGAGGACGAGCAGAGTCGCGGCACCGAGCGAGCCCGCGGCCAGTGCGTCGACCAGGCCTGGCGCGATTCCGGCAGCCACCGCGACCTGGCCCACCCCGATCGAGGCGGCGAAGTGATCGGCGACGGCCGACGCGGTCGCGTAGCGATCCGCGCCGGCGATCCGCGTGGGCGAAGGCAACGAGGCGGCCACCGCGTCGGATATCGCCTCCGGCCCGCCGACAACGAGGGTCTCCGTCGCTCCGACCTCGCGGATCGCATCGCGTGTCGGGGCGGGAACCAGATCGCGCGTGGCCAACAGAACCGGACGAGCCGAGGTCCCAGCCGGCCCGCCCACTGCGAGCGCGTCAGCCAGGCTCCCGTTCTCGCCGGACGCGACCACAACGTGAGTCCGTGGACCGCTCCGGGCCCGCAGTTCGCGTGCAACTGCGGCAGCGGTGCCGAAGCGATCGGTACCGGAGAGTCGGCGCACCGTCGTCACTCCCGCGGCTCGCAGGCCGGCTTCAACCCCCGGCCCGAGCGCGGTCGTGCCGCCGACGACGTAGGCGGTCGTAGCGGCGCGACGTCGGAGGTCCGCGTCGACCACAGCCGGAACTCCATCGGGCATCGTCAGCAGGATTGGCGCACCAAGCGAGCGCGCCAGTGGCGCAGAAACCAAACCGTCGACCAATCGCGACTCCGCCCCCGACGCCACCACCACGGCGCGCGCCGACGGAGCGGCCACCTTCCCGACAGCGACGGCGGTCGCGTAACGGTCGGGGCCCGACGCCCGGCGGGTGGGCGGACCGATGGCGGCCGACGGCAGGGACAGCCGCGTCCGCAGCTCCGTTCCGCGGATGGTGGCCATCGCCCCCGTAGAGGAGCGCGCCGTGGCCTCCCGAACCGCGCCGCCCGCGGAACGACGGGAGAGATCGATCGACATCACGTCGGGCAACCCGAACGCGCTCGCCACAGCGGCCTGGGACCGGGTGTGCGTCCATGCGGCGAACGGGTTGTCGGTGGTCGCGCTCCACGCGTCGGGCACGGGTCGTAGCTCGGGAAGGAGCGTCGGCGAGTTGAACCCGTCGAGATTCGACTCTGTGTACCCGGCCGACGATGAGGAGTAGTTGGTGGACGCGAGCCGTTCTTCGACCATGACGACCTGCCCGCTGGACCCGGAGGGCGATGTAGCGGAGATGGCGGCGTTCCACGCCGCTGACCCTGCGGCGGTCTCTTTCTCCCAACCCGCGTAGACCTGGTCCGCGACCGTGTCGTAAACGTGGCAGGAACACTCGGGGCGCGGGCCGGCTTCGAACTTGCGCAGGGCGTACGTGCGCGCGGTGATCGCCTGCACTTGCAGCGCCGCCGCGGGCCAGGACGTCGGAACTTCGGCGATGCCGCGCAGGTACAGCTCGTGCAGACCCAGCTGAAGCACCACGTTGAGGCCGCCTTCGGATGCGGACACGTCGACGGCACCATGCCGATACCGGTGACCGCGACCGTCGAGCGACTCTCCCGGTGCCGCAACGTTGGACAAGGTCGTGGCGTTATCCCACTCGACGATGGCCGACTGGCCGCGCGCCACGGCTGTGCCGGCGCGGGCCACCACGACCTCCGTCCCTTCGGCTCGGATCGACACGACCTGTCCCGGTGCGGTCCCGACAACTGTTCCGCCGGCCGTGATGCGTAGCGAGCCACCCCCCGCCGCGGCCTCCCCGCGGAGATCCGCCGAGGCGGCCCGATTGACGAGATTGACCCGCAGGGGGACGAGGTCGGTGACCGTCGCGACGCGCGACCCGGAGTAGTAGTGCTCGATGATCTCGGTGCCGGTCCGACCCGCTTCGGCCT
>DATLBX010000075.1:0-37619 GCA_035526705.1 Acidimicrobiales bacterium
GTAGTCGTCATCGCTCTCCGGCTCGTCGAGGTCGTTGTACTCGCCGCACGGCAATCGCTCGTCGCGACTTGTTCCCGCGGCCGCTCCTGGCTGGCGATAGCCCTCCGGGTTTCCGCAGCCCTGCCCTCCCTGGTAGATCAACACGGTGACCTCGTCGCGTGTCACGCCGTGGTACGTCGCGCCTCCGTTGTCGCCGGTGAAGCTGGCCACGCACGGGGGTGAGAGCGGGTCTTCAGTCTGCCGCGGGGGATTGCCGACACATCGCTTGGTGCTCGGGGATTTGCCGACGCCGCCCTGCACATCACCCAGCGGCAGTCCGCCGGAATCGCCGAAGCGGTTGTTGCCCGGTCCTGGGCTGGTCCCCAGTCCCAACGACGAGAAGTTGCCCGCCGGGGGCGTGACCGAGTCGTCCTCCGGCGGCACCGGCGCGTACTCGAGGGTCTGCGACGGGTTGCTCTGAGGGAGGTTCAGAGCGGAGGGCATGAGGGCCAGCAGCAACATCATCACGAGCGCGGCGAAGACCAGGGGGGGGAAATTCCTCGCGCCGGAACGAGCGTTTTGAGGCGCGGCCACAGGTCCAGCTTACGAATCGCAGCCCACCCCGCGGCCCTCGGGGTGGGCCGTCCATGACTCCCAGCCCGAGCCGTTATCTATCGTGACGGCGATGCCACCAGCCGATGTCGCCGTCATAGGCGGCGGGATCATGGGCTGCTCGATCGCGTTGGAGCTGGCCAAGTCGGGCCGCCGCGTCCGGGTGATCGATGCGGGACCTGCTCCGGGGGCGGGGTCGACCAGCTCGAGCTCCGCCATCATCCGTTTCCACTACTCGACCCGCGAGGGGGTCATCGCCTCCTGGGAGTCGATGCACATGTGGGCTGATTGGCGGTCGCACCTCGGTATCGCCGACGACGACCGCCCCCTGGCCACTTTCCACCGGATCGGCGTGTTGGTCATCGAGGCTCCGGGCGACGACCGCCGCGCCCGGGTGCTCGCCCTCTTCGACGAGATCGGCGTGCCGTACGAGGAGTGGGATGCCCGAGCAATCACGGCCCGCGCGCCGGCAATCGACGCTCGGCGCTACTGGCCCCCGAAGCCGGTGGAGGACCCCACCTTCTGGGCCGACTCGGAGGTCGAACTCGACGGCTATTTCACACCTGACGCGGGCTTCGTGAACGACCCCCAGTTGGCCGCGCAAAATCTGGCGGATGCAGCACGGCAACACGGCGCGGAGTTCAGCTTCAACACCCGGGTCACGGAAATCAGGTCCGACGGAGGCAGCGTCACGGGGGTGTCGCTTGCGGACGGGTCAACCATCAACGCGGCGGTCGTCGTAAACGCGGCGGGTCCGTTCTCCTCCCGGGTAAACGCGATGGCCGGGGTGCTCGGCGACTTCGAGGGGATAAGCACGCGCCCCCTTCGACAGGAGGTCCATTCGCTTCCCTCTCCCCCGGCCTTTGGCATGGACGAGGGGTTCGCGGTGAACGACATCGACCTTGGCACCTACTTCCGGCCGCACCTCGGCGGAACGCTCTTGATCGGCGGTACGGAGCCCGAATGCGATCCACTTGTCTGGATCGACGACCCCGACCAATTCGACGAGTACCCCACGCACGAAAGCTGGACCGCGCAGACAACCAGGGCGGCGCGGCGCCTGCCCGACCTGGAGGTCCCCTCACGACCGATCGGCCTGGGCGCGCTATACGACGTAACCCCCGACTGGGTCCCGATATACGACCGGACGTCGCTCGGCGGCTACTACGTCGCTATCGGCACGTCGGGCAACCAGTTCAAGAACGCGCCCCTGGTGGGTCCCATCATGCGGGCACTTGTCGACGCAGCGGACGCCGGGCAGGACCACGACGCGGAACCCGTGGTCCTTGCCTGCCCGCACACCGGCCTCGAGCTAGGCCTCGGCCACTACTCCCGCCATCGCCAGCGCGCGCAAACGAACCAGAACGTGATGGGGTGAGCGCTAACCGGCCGCTGAAGACTCCCGAAGCACCCGGCGCAGGATCTTCCCGGACGCGGACTTCGGGATGGCGTCGACGAACGTGACGCGGCGGATCTGCTTGTAGGTCGCGACCTGTCCCGCCACGAACTCCTGCAGGTCCGCCGCGGTCACCTCGGCGCCCGACTTCAGGACTACGAAAGCAGCAGGTAGCTCGCCGGCTTCGTCGTGGGGCACCCCGATAACGGCCGCGTCGGCCACCTGAGGGTGGGTGAGGAGCAAGGCCTCGAGCTCCGCGGGCGGAACCTGGAAGCCCTTGTACTTGATCAGCTCCTTGAGTCGATCGACGACATATACGTGGTCGTCGAAGTCGACGTGACCGATGTCGCCGGTGTGGAGCCAGCCATCCGCGTCCAGCGTCTCGCGTGTCGCGGCCTCGTTGTTCAGATAGCCCTTCATGACCTGTGGACCGCGGATCCACAACTCGCCGTCCGCGTCGCGGCCGAGCGGCTTGCCCGATTCCGGATCGACGATCATCAACTCGGTCAGCGGCAAGGTCACACCGACTGATCCCGGTTTGAAACCCCCGGGCGGCGTGGCGTGACTTACCGGACCGAGCTCGGTCATGCCGTACCCCTGAACCACCTCGCAGCCCAAGCGGGCGCCGCACTCGAGAGCCAGCTCCGCCGACAGCGGCGCGGCGCCGGAGAAGATCTGCGTCAGCGCCGATAGATCGAACTTGTCGACCACAGGATGCTTCGCCAGCGCGACGACGATCGGCGGAGCCACGAAAGCACGCGTCAGCGCGTGGTCCTGGTGCAGCCGCAAGTACTCCTCGAGGTCGAACCTCGGCATGGTGACGATGGTCGCTCCCGCCGCCAGTCCCATGTTCATGAGCACCTGCATTCCGTAGATGTGGAAGAACGGAAGGACCGCAACCAGTGCGTCGTCCTCCGACAAGTCCAGCGCGGCGAGGCTCTGCACCACGTTCGCGACGAGGTTCCGGTGGGTGAGGATCACGCCCTTCGACAAGCCGGTGGTTCCAGAGGAATAAGGGAGGACCACGACGTCGTCGAGGTCGACGGGGACCTGCTCCGCCAACGGCTCCGCCGCCACAGAGGCGAGCGAGTCGTATCCGTCGGCCTCACCGATCACATAGATCTTCTCCACCTGGGTGCCGGATACGGCCGCGACTGCGTTGTCGAGACAGCCAGCGGCGGCGATAAGCCGTGTGGCGCCGGCATCGTTCAGCTGGTGGCGGATCTCACCCTCGGTGTAGGTGGGGTTGACGGTGGTCACCACGCCGCCGGCCAGAGCGAGCGCGTGGAACGCCACCGCATACTCGGGGCAATTGGGCGCGACGATCGCAACGACCTCGCGCCGCGTCAGCCCCCCGGCGAGCCAGCCGCCTGCCTGCCGTCGGACCGCTTCATCGAAGGCGGCGTAGGTCATCTCACGTCCGCTCGGGCCGTCGATCAACGCGACTTTGTCGGACAACTCGGCGGCGCGGCGTAAAAGGAACGGAGTCAGCGCAATGTTGGGAATTGCGACCGGGGACAGCGGGCTGGTGAAAATCATGTGCGAAACCTAGATAACCTGAAGCTCGTGTACGTGGAGAAGGGCGCCCCGAGCATCTACATGGGAACGACGCCGCACTACGTCCGCGATGAGGGCTGTACGGGCCTCTCTGCTTAAGACGACGCAGAACCAAGCACTCCGCTCTGAAGGGCCGCTCAGGCCCTAGGCCCGTTAACGCGAGGGCTCTGCCCCGCACCTCATCGAAAGGATCTTCCCTTGTCACAGCTTGCTTCTTCGACCCCCCTTGTCACGACCAACTGGGTCGCCGAGAACCTCGAGTCCGGCGACTTCGTCCTAGTCGAGGTCGATGAGGACTCCGACGCCTACGCCACCGGCCACATCGCCGGGTCGATCGCCTTCAACTGGCGGACGGATCTCCAGGACCCGGTGAAGCGCGACTTCATCGGCCCGGAGGCATTCGCCGACCTTCTCGATCGTTCCGCGATCGGTCAGGACACCACCGTCGTGCTCTACGGCGGAAACAACAACTGGTTTGCCGCGTATGCCTACTGGTACTTCCGCTATTACGGGCACTCCGATGTGCGCCTGATGGACGGGGGTCGCAAGAAGTGGGAGCTCGAGAACCGCCCCTTCACCACCGAGGTTCCCGACGTCAAGGCCACCAAGGGGTACAAGACGGTGGGCAGCGACGACTCGATTCGGGCTCTCCGCGATGAAGTGCGTGACTTCATCGACGCCAAGCGGGGAAATCTCGTCGACGTGCGTTCTCCGGAGGAGTACCGCGGCGAACTGCTGGCGCCGGCTCACCTGCCGCAGGAAGCGGCCCAGCGCGGCGGACACATTCCCGGAGCAGCCAACATCCCGTGGTCAAAGTCGGTCGATCCCGAGACGGGCGCCTTCCTTTCCACCGAGCAACTCCGCGATCTCTACGGGGGGCAAGGCGTGACCCCGGACAAGGAGGTAATCGCGTACTGCCGGATCGGCGAGCGGTCTGCGCACACGTGGTTTGTTCTCCACGAGCTGCTCGAGTTCCCGAACGTGCGCAACTACGACGGTTCGTGGACTGAATGGGGCTCGCTCGTCGGAGCTCCCATCGAGCGCTGAGTTTCTAGAAGGCGGCCATGCTCCGCGTCACCTCGGAAGTTCTCGAGCAAATGGTCCGGCACTGTCTCGACGGACGCCCCGAGGAGGCCTGTGGTCTCCTCGGCGGCACCGCCGACGGAGATGCCGTAGAGGTGAGCGTTTGCTACCCCGGGCGGAACGTGGCTGCGTCGGCCACTTTGTACGAGCTCGATCCAAAGGACCATCTGCTCGCGGACCGGGACGCGGAAACCCGAGGCTTGGAAATCGTCGGGGTGTTCCACTCCCACACTCACACCGAGGCGTACCCGTCGCCAACGGACGTCGCCCGCGCCCCCGATCCTGGATGGCATTACGTACTGGTTTCGCTACGCGATACCGAGCCCATCGTGCGCAGTTTTCGGATCGTGGAAGAAACCATCACCGAGGAGACGTTGGAGACCCTTGCCATGACAGGAGACCTTTAGACATGCCAGTGACAGTGAAGCTACCGACCGTTCTGCGGCCGCACGCGGGCGGAGAGCGGCAGGTCGACGCCGCAGGTGCGACCGTCGGCGAGGTCATGGGCGATCTCATCGGCCGCTTCCCCTCTCTGAAGGATCAGCTCTTCGAGACTGAGGCTTCCCTACGCCGCTTCGTGAACGTCTACTTGAACGACGATGACATCCGTTACCTCGGCGGGCTCGAAGCCGGAGTGTCGGACGGCGACCGTCTGACGATCCTGCCGGCAGTGGCGGGCGGCTGAGCGCAGCCATGTCCCCGGTCGCCAACGTCCTCGAACTGATCGGCAACACCCCGACGGTCGATATCAGCGGCTTGAGTCCCAACCCGCGGGTTTCGCTCGTGGTCAAGCTCGAAGGACAGAACCCCGGCGGCTCGATCAAGGACCGAGTCGCGCTGTCCATGGTGACGGCCCTCGAGAAGGACGGCGTCCTCACCCCCGGCGCAACCCTGATGGAACCGACCTCGGGCAACACCGGCATCTCGCTTGCCTTGATCGCACGGGTGCGTGGCTATCGGCTGATCGCGGTGATGGCGGACAACACCTCCGCCGAACGACGGGACCTGCTCGAGGCATTGGGCGCGGAGATCATCTCCACTCCCGGTGATGAAGGATCCAACGGCGCAGTACGCCGCGCCGAACAACTTGCCGTCGAGCACCCCGAGTGGGTCTTCCCCTACCAGTACTCCAACCCGGCCAATCCCGACGCCCACTACACCGGCACCGGTCCGGAGATCTGGCGGGACACGCCGGAGCTGACGCACCTGGTCGCGGGTCTGGGCACGGGCGGAACTCTCGTCGGTGCGGGTCGTTATCTGAAGGAGCAGAGCCGAGCTGTCCAACTGTGGGCGGTGGAACCACCCGCGGGCGAGTCGGTCGCGGGATTGCGGAACATGGACGACGGCTACGTGCCCGCGGTCTTCACCGACGGCGGCGGGCCGGCCCTGCTCGACCGACGCCTGATCATCGGCCCCGACGCCTCCGTCGAGTGGAGTCGCAAGCTGGTCGACCAGGGAATCCTCGCCGGCTTGTCGACCGGTGCCGCCCTTGCCGGTGCGGCACGCTGCGCCGCGGAAATCGATGAGGGGTTGATCGTCGTCGTCTCTGCCGACGGGATGTGGAAGTACCTGTCATCGGGCGCCTGGGGTGCCGATCCCGCCTCGGCGGCCGACCGGCTCAGCAAGAGCGTGTACTTCTGAACATGCCGTCGCCTCTGTTCGTGGTGGATCGCACCAACCGGATCGGGGCCGCTCCCAGTAGCGTTCCCACCGTGCGGCTCTTCGCGTCTCCGACGCTCAACGACACCTGGGGTGAACTGAGCCGCCTGCTCTTCGACGAGCTTTGTCCTTCCTGACGGATCACAGCTGACGCGCGCCGGCAACCGCCGGTCGCCTGCAACCGAATCCGCTCCCCGCCGAGCAGTCCCGCCGGCGGCCCGTCGTGAAAGGACATCCACTCGATGTCGCGTGCTCTTCGTCTTCTATTTGTTCCCCTCCTGGCCCTACTTCTCCTATACGGGGCGCCCTCTGCGGGCGCGCAGATTCCTGTAGTCGGGGACCTTCCCATCACTGAGGCACCGGCTCCCACGAGCGGCGGCGACACGAGCCCCGCGCCGGGCGGTGCCCCGGAGTCCTCCTCCAACGCCGCGCCGCTGGTCGGCACCTTCCGCATCAGCGCCGGCAACTGCACTTCGAACCTGAGTGGCTCGTTCTTCCGGATGATCCAGCCGGGGGGTTCGGCCACAGGCCCGTTCGTGACGAACAGCGACTCGCCCTGCGGCGACAAGTCGTACACACCGCTTCGGCCCGGGACGGACGGTGGCCTCGTGACCCGCAGCTATCAGGCGCAGCCCGCGTCACCGTTCGACGCGGCAGGCAACGGCAAGAGCGCACGCATTACGGCTCCCGCGAAGTTCTACGGCGTCGATTTCGCTACGGCCACCAACGCCACCGACCCGCAAACCGGCGCGAAAGTTGCTGCCCCGGAAATTCAGGTGAGCGGTACGTCGCTCAGCGGCGACACAAGGGCGTTCGCCGCGTCGTGGAACAACCAGCACTTCAATCAAGGCGCGCCGAAGCCCGACGGCAGCACACCCGGCAACACGAAGCGACCGTCGGGCACCATCGATCCGAACACCGGTGCCTTCACACTGGAGTGGTCGAGCCTCATCGTCGGCGGTCCGTTCAACAACTTCACCGGCGTATGGCGGCTCGAAGGTCAGTTCGTCTCCAGCGAGGCCGCGGCCAGCTCTGGCGGATCGGCCGCGCCGGCAACGGGCGCGGCAGATCCAGGTTTGGCATCCGCTGTTGCGGCCTCCACTCAGGGCGGTGCGGGCGCCCGCACGCGCGGCGTGGCCGACACCCGCGCCGGGCCGGAGTCGATCGTCGGTGGTGTGCTTCTACTGGCCGGGCTTGCGGCGGGACGGTTGCGTCGTCGGGTCGCCGTTGCAGGGACAACACGTGGCTGAGAACTCGCGGCCCCGCGGCGCGCTCCTGGCCGCCTTGGCCATCGGCCTGGGGCTGGCGGTGGCTCCGGCCATCTTCGGAATGTTCAGCCGCGCTCCCGCCGGGGGACAGATGATCAGCGAGTTCAAGCCCTATATGCGGGCCACCACCCTCGATGCATTCGGCGCAGATCTGCAGTTGATCGACGCAGCGCACCGGGAGGTCACCGCCTCGGAGCCAAGGCCGGACTCGTCGGGGGTCTCCAGCTTCGGGCGCGAATGGCCGGCGATCGAGCGCGACATGAGCTCGATGCTCAGCACTATCGAATCGAACGTGCCGCGCTACAACGGACTGGTCGCGTTGCCCCCGTTCTGGGCCTTCCCCTGGTTCTTCGTACTGCCCGGATTGATGATCGCGGGACTTGCGGCATGGGCGCTCCGTAGTCCACCGCCCCGCCGTCGACTCGCGACGCTCCTGCTCGCGGCTTGCGCACTCTCCGTGATCGCCGCACCCGCCGTCTTTCAGATGTTCACGCGAGCACCGGGCGGCGCCGCGATGATCAACGACTTCCGTCCCCTGATGACCGACGACAACATCGCGAAGATCCAGGGGAGCTTCCTGGTGATCGCGGGTGCAGAGGGTGAGCTGCGCACCGCGGTTCTGCCCCAGGCCGCACCAGGCACACTGCCGGCCACCCGCGAGTTCGTGGCCGAGTGGCCCAGGATCGCTGCCGAGATGGCCCCGATGATCGGAGCAATGGCGGACAATCTCGACAACTTCGCAGGCGTCGCCGCGCTACCGCCCTTCACGTTGTTCCCGTGGTTCTTCGTCGTCCCCGGCGTGCTGGTGTTCGCCCTTGCCCTCGTGGCGCGTCCTCCGGCCGAGCGCCAGCTGGCGTCACAGCCCGCCGCACCGGCCGCCACCCCGCTGTTGGAGAGGAGTGCTTCATGAGTCCGAGCAAATTCACACGACGGCTTCTCACGGTTGCCCTGGTCGCGCTGGTGTTGGGCAGCGCAGGTTGCGGCGACGACGAGTCGCCGTCAGCGGCGGGCGAAGGTAGCGCCCCTCCGTTGGTCGGCCTCTTCGCGGTGAACGCCGGTACCTGCGACGCATCCGGGTCGGCGGGGTCCTGGTTTCGGATGGTGCAGCCGGGAGGCACCATCGCGGCTGGTCCGTTCGTCACCAACGGCGACTCCTCGTGCGCGGACAAGACGATTACTCCGCTCACACCCGGCGCCGACGGCGGGCTGAGGACGGGCGAGTTTCAGGGCCAACCCGAGCCCCCCTTCGATCCGGACGGCAACTCTGTGAGCGGCCGCATCGTCGTCCCACAGAAGTGGTTCGCCGTTTCGTTCGGGCTCGCGACCAACAAGACCGACCCGCAGACATCGGCCACGGCGAAGGCCCCCCGCATCACCAGGAACGGCGACAAGCTCGGCGGGCAACTGGAGGCACTCGCCGCTTCGTGGAACGGCCAACACTTCAACCAGGGGGCACCGAAGCCCGGGGGCGAGCGCCCCGGCCTCACGGCGGGTCCTAGCGGCACCTACGACGAGGCATCCGGTCGCTACACGCTCGAGTGGTCCAGCCAGATCGTCGGCGGACCCTTCTCCAACTTCACGGGCATATGGCATCTCGAAGGAACGTTCCAACCCTCGAACGACACTCAGGAGGAATCATGACCACAGCCGAACTGACGGCCCCGTCCGCCATCGCGCACGACTCGTCGGAAGGACTTTTTTCCTTCCCTCACCCCGTCAATGAGGTGTCGGCGCGCCTTGTTGCCGGGACGGTGGTGCTGCTCAGCCTGGTGACGATCGCTTTCGATATTCCTTGGCTGACGTTGGTCATCGCCTACGGATTCGTGGCACGCGTTCTGACCGGGCCGACGCTCAGCCCGCTCGGTCAAATCGTCACCCGGGTCGTCACGCCGCGGCTGCCGTTCAAGGCGAAGTTCGTACCGGGTCCCCCCAAGCGATTCGCGCAGGGCATTGGCGCGGTGTTCTCCGTGACGGCTGCCGTGCTCGCCCTCGGGTTCGGCAACACGGAAGCCGCCTACGTCGTGCTCGGGCTCCTGTCCGTGGCGGCAGGGCTCGAGGCCGCTTTCGCGTTCTGCCTGGGCTGCAAGGTCTTCGCCCTCCTCATCAAGACCGGCCTCATCCCCGAGCAAGTTTGCGCCCGCTGCGTCGGCTGACCCCCGGCAGCTAAGCGCGGCGGCGGGCCAACCACACGGCGGCGCCGCTCAGGAGGAAGAACACCGGGACGGCACCAGCCAGGATGCCGCGCGCCAAAGTCAGGCGCGCCGGACTCAACTCGAGCGGACGGTATGCCGCGAGGTTGGTGGTCACCGACACGAGGTCCTCATCGAGGGTGAGCCAGTCCACGGCCTGCACGAACAACCGGGAGTTGCCGCCCTCGCCGAGGAAGGCGTTGGTCGCCCAGTCGAAGTCGCCGGCCAGGATGATGCGGGTACGCCGTACCTTGCCGTCGATGCGCTCAGAAGCGTCAGTCGCCGCGACGAGCGGCACCGGCCCGGAGATGTCGACCCCCTGGTCGAAGCGCGGCGAGAACCCGTCCGCGCCAGGTTCCCCCGCAGCCGGTTGGCGGTCCAGAAACGATGCCGCGCTCGAGGAGGCGAGCACCTCGGCGCTTATGCCGGCGGCCACATCGTCGGCCGCGGTCACACCGACCGACCCCGAGAAGAGGACTGGCGGCAGCTGCCTCACCGCGGGATTCACCGATCGGAACTCGCGGACGACGAGCGTGAGGAGGTCCTCCCCCAGACGGGCCGCGTCGTCTCCTTCGACCACCAGACCCCGGTCGACACCCAACCCATATGGCGCGAGGAGCGGACGGAGGTCCGCGGTCGACAGTGGATCGGCGAGGACCAGGGCGCGTCCGCCGGCCGACAAGTACGCGCTCACTGCCGCCACGGCTTCGGGTCGCAAGGGGATGACGGGATTGGCGAGAACCAGCCCGTCGCAGTCCGTGGGGATCTCGGGTTGAGCGAAGAGGTTGAGGCTGCGAACCCGGTACCCGTTGGCGACCAGGCTGCCGGCCGCGCCGCCCATGTCGGGACCGAGAGAGCCCGCCGGGTCGGACTCGCCATGCCCCTGTGCGAAGCACACGCCGGCCGACTCGGGCCGCAGAACCCGAGCGATCGCGGCGGTCACGTCTTGCTCACTCGCCAGGGAAGCGGTCTGCGACCGGTCTCCCATCCGAAAGTGCAAGCCCCCAAGCGCGGGATCGATACCCAGCTGCGCGGCTTGGGCAGGAGCCCGACCCGGATCGACCAATCGGAAGGAGATCTTGCGGTTGAGGTCGCGATAGCGCTCCAGCAGAGCTGCCGTTTGGGCCCGCAGTGGCGACGTCCTGTCTATGAACGCCGTGATGTCGAGCCTCCCGTCGACCCGGTCCACGATCCCGCGCGTTTCCGCGCTCAGGGTCAAGGACCTCTCTGCCGTCAGGTCCCACTGGTGGCGCACCGTGGCGAGCGCGCGATCCGCGAACAGGAGAAGGAGAAGCGCTGCCGCCGCCAATGCAACCGGCCCGGCGGCGCGGATCCGGCTGCGCGCGCCTGGGCCGCCCCGCGCCGCCGCCCGCCGGGAGAGGGGAATGCCTGCAGCCAGGAGGCCGGCAAGACAGAGGACGACCAGCAGACCGGCGTCTGTCGAATCGAGGACTCCGCCCGCGAAGGCGCGCAGCCGCTCCGACAGGGAGAAGTGAGCCAACACTCCCCCGCCTGCCCAGGATTCCGAGCCGACGTGCGAGAACCACAGGATCAGCCCGACGAAGAACGCCACGAGTGCGGCGACGGGCTGCGAGGACGTAATGCTCGATGCCGCGATCCCCACCGCCGCGAGCGCGAAGGAGAACAACACCAGACCGATTAGTCCCGAGATCGCGGGTCCTGGATCCGGGCTCCCCCATAGCGAGACCAACGCGAGCGCGACGCCGAGGGAGGCAACGACCACTAACGCCGAGACAGCCGTAGCCAGCCACTTGCCAACCACCAGGTGTCGCGCCCGCGCCGGAATCGCCAGCAACAGGTCGAGCGATCCCGTTCTCGCCTCCTCCGCGAAGGTCCGCATGGACAGGATCGGCACCAGAGCGATGAGCAGAAAGCCGGCGATCGGAAAGATCGGCTGGAACAACGCCTGGCCCCGAATCTCCAGCTGCTCGACGTAAAGCACGCCGATGACCAGATGGAACAGCGCGCCGACGACATACGGCAGCGGCGACAGCCACAGCGTGGCGAGCTCCTTGCGACACACGGCGGTGGTCGCCTTCATTTCAACTCTCTCTCGCCCACCAGACGAAGGAACCGGGCCTCCAGGTCAGCCACCTCCCCGGGACGCTCCTCAGCCACCACCTTGCCGCGCACGATGACCACGACCCGATCGCAGATCGCGGCCGCCTCGGCCAATAGGTGCGTCGAGACGAGCACCGCGGCGCCCTGGGCGGCCAGACCCTTGATGAGCTCCCTCGCCTCGACGGCCTGCGCGGGATCGAAGCCCTGCATCGGCTCGTCCAGGACGTATGCCGGAGGCGACCCGAGCAGCGCCTGGGCCAATCCGATGCGTTGACGTTGCCCTTTCGATAGGCGCCCGATGGGCCGGCGCGCCAGGTCCGCCGCTCCTGACGCGTCGAGGCAGCGGGCCACCTCCGCCCGGGTGGTCCCTTTCATGCGGGACATGAAACCGAGGTACCCGCCCGCCGTCAGCGCGTCGTAGCCTGCGAATACCTCCGGGAGAAAGCCGAGGCGCTCCGGCGCGTGGGCGCGGCCGCGATCGGGGTCGAGCAGCCCGACGAGCATGCGCATGGTGGTGGTCTTGCCGGCGCCATTCGGGCCGAGAAACCCGACCACCTCGCCTGGCGGCACTTGGAACGACACGTCGGACACCGCCCTACGCCCGCCGAACGAGCGCGTGAGTCTCTCGGCCCGCAGCACCCTCAGCGCGACGCCGGAGCGGGCTTGGTCGCGGCAGGCTTGGTAGCGGCGGGCTTGGTCGCGGCAGCCTTAGCCCCATCGCGAGGCGGCGCAGGCGGCTGCTGCTCGAAGCCGGCGAGGCCCCGCACGATCGCTTCCCGGACTCGGAACACGAGTCCGGCCAACCCGCCTTGGGCGCGCACGATGACCGTGATCAGCAGGATTCCTGTCCCGATCGCGACGACGAAGTCATTGGCAAAGTCGAACAGCAATGGCAGACCGACCACGACGAACGCGCCGAGCGCGGGACCCATCAGCGAGCCGAGTCCGCCGATCATGATGATCGACACGAGCACCAGCGACCGGGCGGTCGTCCATGTAGTCGACTCGGCGAAACCGAGGTAGGTCACATACAGAGCGCCGGCCAGCGCGGCGATCCCACCGGAAACGGCGAAGGCCAGCAACTTGTACCGGGTGAGGTCGACTCCCAGAGTCGCGGCAGCCTTCTCGTTCTCGCGCAAGGCGAAGAAGCCGCGGCCCGTCCGCGTGCGGGCCAGATTCCGCGCCACGAGCATCGAAAGCAGGAGCATTCCGAGACTGAACAGGAAGATCGGCCGGTTGCTGGGCGACCCGAGATCGATCGGCCCGTACTTCGGCCTATCGACGACGATCCCGGCTGTCGAGCCACCAAGGAGGCGGCTCTTGAACAGATAGAACTCCGCGGCCAGATTGAAGGCCAGAGTCGCGACCGCCAAGTAGAGGCCACGGATCCGTAGAGCCGGCAGGCCGATCACGAGGCTGACCAGCATCCCGACCACTACAACCAGCGGGAGAGTCACCAACCAAGGAAGGCCCATCCGGGTGAAGAGGTTGGCGAGCGAGAACGCCCCCACTCCGGCCAGGCCCCAGTGCCCCAGCGAGATCTGCCCGGTGAAGCCCATCAACACCGTGAGGCTGACTCCGACCATCGCGTAAATCGCGACCTCAGTGAAGATGCCATTGGTCTTCGAGTTGGTGACCAGGCTCGTCAGCACCGCGAACGCGACGAAGAGAACTCCCGAGAATCGCACCGCCTTTGCGGCCGAGGTGCCCTTCAACTTGGCCGGCAGGTCTTTGAGGGTCGGTACGAACGCGACCTTGTCTTCGGTCTCCTCCCGCTGGCCAAACAGGCCGCCGGGTCGGAAGATCAGAATCCCGATCACGAGCAGGAAGAGCAGGGTCTCCGGAACACCCGGCGTGTCGTTCGTCCACCATTTGAGGAACGCCTCGGACACTCCGACGAACAGTCCGCCGACCACCGCGCCGGGGAGGCTGGTCAATCCGCCCACGAGCGCTGCGGCCAGCCCCCGTACCAAGAACCCGGTGGACAGCGTGGAGATGTCGAGCGCACCGCGTACCTGCGTGATGAGGATCCCGGCCACGCCCGCCAAGAGGGCTCCCATCACCCACGTGAACTTGGAGACCCGCTCGGCGGAGATTCCCAGGAGCCGCGCCGCTTCCCCGTTCTCCGCGGCGGCGCGAATGGCGACGCCGAAACGCGTGCGGGTGAAGAACACCGCCAAGCCGACGCATATCAGCGGGACGACGATGAGGACCTGCAGGTCGGCTCCCGTGACGAAGCGGGTACCGACCTTGATAGAAGCATCGAGCAGAACGGGAAGGCGCTTGAAGGCGAAGTTCTGCTCCTCGTTGCGGTTGAACAGGATCAGCGCCGTTCCGAACGTGCCCTGCGCCAGGGCGATGGTCGCCACCAACGTCATGAGACGGGGTTGGCCGCGCAGCGGCCACATGACTCGTCGCTCCGCGCCGAAGCCCCACAACCCGATGAGGACAAGTCCCAGGACGAGAGCCAACGCGTATCTCGGCGCGGTGTCTGGGCGGAATGGCATGACCTGCGCCCCGAAGAGCACTCCCCTGCTGGCCAGCCACCACGTGATGTACGCGCAGAGCAATCCGAAGAAGGGCTGAGCGAAGTTGATGGTGCGGCTGCCCTTGTATACGAGCACGATGCCGAGCGCGAGCAGTCCGTAGACGAGGCCCGCGCTGATCCCAATTGCGAGGTAGCCGAGCGCCTGACTCATGAGGTGAACCGCTTCCGCTTCCGCGGCGCCGCCGCCGTGCCGGGTGTTGCCCTTTTGACGCGACGGGGCCGGCGGGGTGCGCCGCCCGCGAAGCCCGCCGCGGCGCCGGCCAGGAAGACCGAACGCAGGAGGTCGGGACGCTCGAGCAAGCCGGACGAGGGCCCGTCGTAACGACATTCGCCCTTCTCGAGGAAGTAGGCGCGATCGGTGTAGCCCAACGCAAAGCTCGCCTGCTGCTCGACGATGAGGATCGTCAGACCCTCCTCCTCGTGCAGACGTTGGACCGTCTCCATCAGTCGTTCGATGACGAGCGGCGCCAATCCAAGCGAGAGCTCGTCGATCATCAACAGCTCAGGACGCGACATCAGAGCGCGAGCCGTCGCCAGCTGCTGTTGCTCGCCGCCTGACAGGGTTCCCGATGGTTGATCGAACCGCTCCTTGATCCACGGGAAGTACTCGACGACTCGCTCCATCTCGCCCGCCACCTCGGCAGACTTCAGGATGTAGCCGCCCATCTTCAGGTTCTCGCGAACGCTGAGCGTCGGGAAAAGACCGCGGCCACCGGGGACGTGTCCGAGCCCGGCCCGGACAAGCGCCTCGGCGCTCATAGAGGAGATGTCCTCCCCCTTCCAACGGATCTCTCCGGCCTTCAGGCCCACCAGGCCGGACGCCGCCTTGAGCACGGTCGACTTGCCGGCACCGTTGGTGCCCAGCAGCGCGATCCGTTCACCGCGTCGCACCACCACGTCCACGCCGTACAGCACCTGCACCTTGTCGTAGGCAACATCCACGCCGTCGACTTCGAGCAACACCTCTCTGTTGTCTTCCTGCCCCCGCCCAGCCGTGCCTTTGGTCGACGTCGCGCTCCTGCGCTGCTCGGTAGGCGTGCCGAGGTACGCCTCGACGACCCGCTCGTCCTGCTGCACTTCCTCCGGCGTTCCTTGCGCGAGGTTCTGCCCGGCATCCAGGACATAGATCCAGTCGGCCAGCCCCATGACAAGGGGCATGTCGTGCTCGATGATGAGCATGGTCGAACCGGTCTCCCGCTGGATGCGTCGGAGCAGCGGACCGAGTGCCTCGGTCTCCTTCTGACTGATGCCGGACGCGGGCTCGTCCAACAGGAGCACCTTGGGCTCGAGCGCCAGCATGCAAGCCAGCTCGAGCAAGCGGAGCGTGCCGTACGAGAGCTCGGACGCGTACTTCTCCGCGAAGGCCTGCATCCCGACGACCTTCACGAGGCGCTCGGCGCGCTCGAGGATCTCGGCCTCCTCCTTCCGCGCCTTGGGGAGTTGGAAGGCATGCGACAGAACACCGCCCGACATGTGGCGGTGGAGCGCGATCCGCAGGTTGTCGACGATTGTCAGGTACGGGAAGAGGCGAACGTTCTGCAGCGTGCGGCCAATGCCGAGGTCGGCGCGATCGCCGGGACTGTGGCTCAGAAGGTCGATCGACTCGTCGGATCCCGGGGCGCGGTAGCGAATCGTCCCGCCGCTGACGCGCTGGAAACCGGAGATCGTTTCGAAGAGAGTGGTCTTCCCCGCGCCGTTCGGCCCGATGAGCCCCGTGATTTCTCCGTCCCGGACCGCGAGGTCGACGTCCGCAAGGGCCTGCAGACCGCCGAACCGCACCGAAACCCCCGCACACTCCAACACCGGCGGCGCGTCGGAGCGCGCGCTGGGGCTCATGGGCTGGTGGGCGGGAGGCCTAGAACTGGTCGGTGAAACCCGGGTTTACCTGGCTGTACGAGGTCGGCCCGGCTTCGTAGATCACGACCTTGTCGTAACCGTGCGACAAGTTGCTCGAACCGGCGAAGCTGATGGGGGAGCTGACCAGATTGTCATAACCCCTATAGCTGTTCAGTGCCGCAACGAGCCGCTCGCGCGTGGGATCGGGGCCTGCGTCCTGCAGCGCTTTGGTCCAGATATGGACGAGCTGGTAGCCGGCCGTGCCGCCCTGTCCGTCCTTCTCCCAGTCGGATTGCCCGCTGTGCGCGACCCACTCCTCATGGGCTCGCTTGAGCTGACCGCACAGGCCGGGGTTCCCCTCGCTGGGGTGGATGTAGTAGCAGCCGCCGGCGAGGCCGCGCACGCCGACCCAGTCGCCGGCCATCAGTTGAAGGGCGGTGTTGCCCTCGTGCGCAAAGTTCGAGAAGGAGTATGTCCACGGGCACCGCTGCGCCCGGCACTCGGCAACCTCGCGGCCTGTCGTGATCGGGTCCTGCGCGGGAACGAAGATCTGCGTTCCAGCGTCGACGAGAGTCTGGATCTGGCTGGCGTAGGACGTTTGCTCCGTGGGCTTCTGAACCTTCACAATCGCCACCAGCTCGAGCCCGTGCTCCTTGAGAGCCCGCCGGAATGTGACATCCACCGCAGGATGGATGTAAGGGCTGTCGAGCATGCTGACGCCCACCTTCTTGAGCCCGGCATACCGAGACTGCCCTGGGGCCTTACGCGACTCGACCCCCAGATACTCGGCGAGGAGCTCCAAGTGAGTGTCGTAGCTACCGGCGACCTGGAACATCTTGATGTCCTTGAAGACCGACTCGGAGCCGCCACCGGCGATGTACGGCACGCCCTGCTTCCGGGCCTCCGCCGCGACTTGGTACACCTGGTCGACGCCCAGCGTTCCGGAGACGAAGAACGCCTTGTAGTCATTGATCAAATCGTTCGCAGCCTGACGGCCGCCGGGGACGGTATAGCGATCGTCGGCGACGCGCATCTCGATCTTGCGGCCGTGGATTCCACCCCTGGCGTTGAGGGTGTCGGTGTAGATCTTCGCCCCCTCCAAGGGGTCTTCTGCGAGGTTGACGGGCTGGCCGTCGAAGGTCACGGGCGCGTGCAGGCCCCACTTGATCGCCGTGGGGCTCACGCCGGTGCGGTTGCCCGGGCCCTCCGGCGCCGCAGGACCGGGACGAGGAGCGGCCGACGTGCCGGGGCCCGCCGGCGCAGTGCCGGTGGGGCCCGAGATGATCGTGCCGTCGGCGGTCTTCACCGTGCCGTCGGGGGCGACGATGGTTCCGTCTGCCTGCACCACCGAGCCGTCGGGAAGCACCTCGCCCGCGTCGAGATCGAGCCCGCCGAAGCTGTCGTCTTCCTTCTGAACAGCCAGTTCGGAGTCGGGTGTCTGGCTGCTCACATAGATGGCGCCGACAATCGAGGCCAGGAGCAAAGAAAGTGTCGCCGCGCCGACACCCAGGATCATGGGAAGAGTCGGACGGTCCTGCATCCGCCGGAAGGCATCTATGGGTGTTGACATCGGGCTACCTCTCCCAGGGTCGATGTGCGCCGCAGGCTAGCCCGCGGTAGGCCCTGCCTCGTGGCGGCCGAGCAGCTTGATCTCGCCGTTGGGCACGAACCAGACCACGCCGTCGGTTGACCGAAGCCGGGTGATCCGGAGGGTGACGTCCTCCACGGTGCCGGTCGGAGATGAACCGACGGTGATGACGTCGCCAACGCCGTACTGGTCCTCACTGAGGATGAAGAACCCGGCCAGGACGTCCCGGACCAGCGTCTGCGCGCCGAATCCGACGGCGATGCCCGCGATCCCCGCTCCGGCGAGAAGTGGGGCGAGATTGAGCCCGACGACGCCGAGAATGAGAAGCGCTGCCATCGACCAAACGACGACTCGTACCAGCGTTGCCAGTACCTGGCTGAGGGTTCCCGCCCGGAGTTCGGAACGCGGTGAGCCGGGTCGTATCGGCGAGCGTTCCTGCAGAGTCTTTACCGCCCGTCTCGCCAGCCTGGCGCCGACGCGAGACAGAACCGCCGCCGCGATCAGAAGCGTCACTACGGCCAGAGGTCGGGCGAGCAAAACGTCGGCCGTTCGCGCCGCGGATGCGCCCAGACCCAGCCGGATTACCAGCTCGTAGAGAAACCCCTCGCGCATGTGCGCGTCAGCCTTTCATGCCCGCTCCGACTGGTAGACCCAAAGAAATGGGGACGCCGACAGAAACAGGTCCTCAGCCCGAGGATTTCGAGGACGCGTACCAGGGGGACCGGCCCTTCTCGTCCGGAACCATTCGAGCCGCCCTCTCCTACCCCAAGTACCGGATCTACGCGGGCGGCATGTTCGCCTCGATGGTCGGTACCTGGATGCAGAGTGTCGCCCTCGGCGCGCTCGCGTACGACCTGACCCACGACGCAAGATTCGTGGCGAGCCTCGAATTCGTACGCCTGGTCCCGATGCTGGTGCTCTCGCTGGTGGGTGGCGCGCTGGCAGACCTTTACGACCGGCGGCGGCTGATAGTGATGACCCAGTCGGGGATGTTGGCCGTCGCGGTCGCCCTCGCGGTGCTGGCGCGGACCGATGGGTTGCGCCCGGCCACGCTGCTGGCGCTGGTCGGTCTCCTCGGCATAGCGAACGCCTTGGGTCACCCCGCGCAGGCGACGATCGTGCCCCACCTCGTGTCACGTGAAGACCTCGGCGGGGCGGTCGCGTTGCAATCGACACAAATGAATCTGTCGCGCGTCATCGGCCCGGCGATCGGTGGTCTCATACTCCCGCTCGTCACCATCGCCGGCGTCTTCCTTCTGAACGCGTCCACCTTCTTGGCCTTCATCGTCGTGCTGTACCTGATCCCGCGGCCGCCTCTGCCGGCACGGCCCGAGGGTGGCGAACGGCGCATCCTCGGTGGATTCCTCGCAGCGCGTGACGACCCGTTGGTCGGACGCATCCTGATGACGATGGCCGCGCTTTCGCTTCTGGCGCTGCCCTTCGTCGGCCTGTTACCAGTGCTGGCGGCCGAGAACCTCGGCCTCGACCTCACCGGCGACCCGGCCTACGGCTTCCTCTACGCGTCGTTCGGAGTGGGTGCGGCCGCGGGCGCGCTGTCGGTCGGGACATGGCTGGCTAATCGGCCGCGGCACCTCGCGGTGAGACTCGCGATGGCGGGGTGGGCGGTGACGCTGGCCGCTTGGGGCCTCAATCGCTCGGTGCCGTTGGCCTTCCCGCTGGCGGTGGTAGTGGGATTCCTCTACTTCGTCACGGTGACGTCACTCAACACCATGATCCAGGAACAAGTCGACGACTCCGTGCGGGGCCGCGTGATGGCACTCTGGATCATGGCGTGGGGCGGCACAGTCCCGTTCGGGCTGATGATCGGTGGCCAGGTCGCAGCCGCCACGAACATGACCGTGGTGACGCTCTACGGCGCGGTCGTACTCGCGCTTCTAGCCGCGTTCACGAGCTTGGACCCGGCTCGGATCCACCGGCGCCAAACAACTCCAGACACGGCTCGAGCCCACTGATCTTCACTTCGTGCGTGCGGGTGGCCTCCCACCGCTCGCGCGTCAACTTGATCCGCACCATACGTACGCGCTGCCCACTCACCACCTGGTAGTAGTCGCCGTCCTCCTCGTAACCGAGTGAACGGGAAACCCCGAGCGAGGGACCGTTGTCTTCGCGCGCCGCACTGTCCGCTCGTAACGCGCCGAGACCCTCGAACGCCAGATGGAGCATCGCGGCACGCTGTTCTTTGCCAAAGCCGTTGCCCTGAAACGCCCGGCCGAGCCACGACCCGGACGAAACGCCGCGAAGGATGGCGAAGCTCTTGGCAAAGAAGTCCTGGGTGCCGATGATCTCCCCGTCGTACAAAGTGACGAAGAAGCAAGTCCAGTCCGCAGGCGACCACTTGGCACGCACTTCCCAGTAGTGCTGCATCGCCTGTTGCTCGAGTCGCGGCGACGGAATCTCCGTCCACGGCTGAGAGAACGGCATCCAGCCCGGATCGTGGATACCCTTCGCCGCAAGCGCGGCCAACTGCGTGCACTCCTCGTCGGTCGGATAACGCATCTCGAGCCGCTCGGTCCGCAGGCGCAGGTCGAACAGCGGCCAGTACGGGTGCCCCATACCGAAGTATGGATCGCGCTACGCGCCGGGGCTTTGAATTTCCAAGCCAGCCGCGGCCGCAGCCTCCTGAAGTCGCCGGTCGTAACCAACGAAGACCACACCTTCAATCGCCAACTCGAGGGCTGTCGCGAGATGAATCGCGTCGAGCGACTTCAGGGCCCGCGGCGCGGCGCGGGAGGCGCGGAGTCGCACTTCGCGTGTTAGCTCGACAAGTGAAACCTCGCCCAGCACGCGGCGGGCCAGCTCCTCACCCCTCTCCCCCTCCTCCTCGGCGGCGGCGCGAACGACCTCTACCTCGCTCACCTCGGAAGATATGACCCGCTCGGCGCCGACCAAGTAGGCCGTCAACGAGCCCGACTCCATTTCATTGATCGCGAGCTTCACCAATGCCGACGAGTCGGCGTAGACGATCAGACCTTGTCCTCCCGTTGCTCTCGCAGCGCATCGGTACCGCGGGTCGACACGGGTCCGAGCGGCAAGGGCAAGTCCTTGAAGTTGCCCTTGCCGGGTCGGATACGGCCGGCTGCAACCATGGCCTGGTACCAGTCCTCGCCCTTGCGCGGGCTGAGTAGCGCGACGGGCTTGCCGTGATCGGTGACTTCGAAAGTCGCGCCCTCTTCGACCACCTTCTTCAGGTACACGGACAGGTTCTGTCTCAGCTCCCGTACACCGACGGCCTGCATCACACCACCTCCATGACGCACATGGTAGCACTTTCGGCTATGGTGGAGCCTGAACCCAAGGAGACGACATGACGACGAGCCTGAGTGCCAGCACCCCGATCACCCTCATCGAGGAGGTCTACGCCTCGATGGCCCAGCGATCCGAGCTCGGGCGAGATCGCCTCGGGCGCGGTCTGACGCTCGCCGAAAAGATCCTGTGGCGGCACCTGGCCGATCCTGGCGCGGGCAGTCCGGAGCGGGGCAAGTCGTACGTGGAGCTGCTGCCCGATCGCGTCGCCATGCAAGACGCCACGGCGCAGATGGCGCTGCTGCAATTCATGACCGCGGGCCTCCCCCGCGTGGCCGTGCCGACGACGGTGCACTGCGACCACCTCATCCAGGCGCACGAGAACGGCCCGAAGGACCTGCTGGCCGCGCAGGAGCAGAACTCCGAGGTCTACGACTTCCTCCGCTCGGTTTCCGCGAAGTACGGCATCGGCTTCTGGGCGCCCGGCTCGGGAATCATCCACCAGGTCGTGCTCGAGCAGTACGCCTTCCCGGGCGGCCTGATGATCGGCACGGACTCGCACACGCCGAACGCCGGCGGTCTCGGCATGATCGCTATCGGCGTCGGTGGCGCGGACGCGGTCGACGTGATGGTGGGCTCTACGTTCGGCCTGCGCTGGCCCAAGCTGATCGGGGTTCGTCTGACGGGAGAACTGAACGGGTGGACCGCCCCGAAGGACGTGATTCTCAAGGTTGCTGAGATCCTCACCGTGGCCGGCGGCACCGGGGCGATCGTGGAGTATTTCGGGCCTGGGGCGGCGTCGATCTCCGCAACCGGCCGCGCCACGATCTGCAACATGGGTGCCGAGATCGGCGCCACGACTTCGCTATTCGGCTGGGACGAGCGCGCCGCGATGTACCTCCGGGCCACCGGTCGGGCAGATGTTGCCGACGCGGCCGATGCCATCGGCGCAGAACTTCGCGGCGACGATGATGCCCTCGAGAACGCGGACGAGGTCTTCGACCGCGTGATCGAGATCGACCTCTCCACACTCGAGCCGCACATCGTCGGCCCGCACACGCCCGACCTGGCCCGCCCGGTCTCGCGGATGGGCGCGGACGCCAAGGAGCACGGCTGGCCCGCGGAGCTCACGAATTGTCTCGTCGGCTCCTGCACCAACTCCTCCTATGAGGACATCACCCACGCGGCTTCGATCGCGCGGCAGGCCGCCAAGGCGGGCCTGAAGGCGAAGGTGCCGTTGCTGGTGACGCCGGGCTCTGAGCGGGTGCGCGCCACCATCGAGCGCGACGGCCTTCTGGCCGACCTGGAGGCGATCGGCGCGACCGTGCTGGCCAACGCGTGCGGGTCGTGCATCGGCCAGTGGCGTCGGTCGGACATCGCGGAAGGGCAGCTCAACTCGATCCTGACCTCGTACAACCGCAACTTCCCGAAGCGCAACGACGGCAACGCCAACACGCTGGCCTTCATAGCTTCACCCGAGACCGTGATCGCCTACGCCCTGGCCGGAACGCTGGACTTCAACCCGCTCACCGATGAGCTGCTCCCCGAGGGGGCGGAGCACGGTACGCCTGGCGTGCGGCTCGACGCTCCGGTCGGTGACGAGCTCCCGTCACGGGGCTTCGAGTCGGGTGAGGGTGGGTTCTTCCCTGCCCCTGACGACGGTTCCGGCGTCGAGATCGTGGTGCGCCCCGACAGCGACCGGCTTCAGCTGCTCCAACCCTTCGACGCATGGGACGGTGAGGATTTCGTCGGCCTGCCCATCCTGCTCAAGGCGCGCGGGAAGTGCACCACCGACCACATCTCTGCGGCCGGACCTTGGCTCAAGTACCGCGGTCACCTCGACAACATCAGCGGCAACCTGTTCCTGTCGGCCGACAACGCACTGACCGACGCAGTGGGCACCGCGCTCTGTCCGGTTCACGACGGGGCGGTCGAGTCCCTCCCCGACGCGGCTCGTCACGCGGGTGAGGAGGGAGTCGCGTGGGTGGCGGTCGGCGACCAGAACTACGGCGAAGGGTCATCCCGGGAGCACGCGGCGATGGAGCCCCGCCACCGGGGATGCCGCGCTGTCCTGGTGCGCTCTTTCGCTCGCATCCACGAGACGAACCTGAAGAAGCAAGGCGTACTGCCCCTCACCTTCTCCGACGCCGCGACGTGGGACGCGATCGGCCCAGGAGATCGCATCTCGATCCTGGGGCTCGCGGACCTCTCCCCCGATCAGCCGGTGTCGTGCCGCATCGAACACGCTGACGGCAGGACGACGGATTTCACCGCCGTCCACACGATGTCGCCCGAGCACATCGAGTGGTTCAAGGCGGGCGGCGCGCTCAACCTCATCCGGGCCAAGCACAACCGCTGACAGGTCAATCCGTCGGGGGCTTGGCCCGCTTGATTTCGGCTTCGGTGGGCGGGCGGTGGCGCTTCGCTTCCGGCGGAAGCATGGCGACAATCGCTCCCATGATCCGCTCGGTGTCGGCAACGGCATCTTCGTCACCGAGGCCCAGCCCGTCGACCGGCGTTCCGACATTCGCGATAACGCGCGGGGGACTCAGCACGTTCCACAGTCGCGGGATCCGCTCGGAGCGCGGCCAGACGAGTTCGGTGCCCCACAGCCCGACTGGCACGACGGGGGCATGGGTCATCGCCGCCAATCGCGCCGCGCCGGTCTTGCCCTTCAGTACCGGCTCGAAGAACTCCTCGCCCCGCGGGATGGTCCCCTGCGGCATGATCACGATCACCTCACCTGCGTCGAGCGCCTGAGCAGCCTTCCGCAGGGGCTCATCCGACCCGGAGCCACGGTCCACACGAATCGTGCCGGCGGCCTTGGCCAACGCTCCGAGCACCGGCGCGTCGATGACCTCCTTCTTGCCGAGAAAGCGGGGCAACCTTCCCGACCGCAGCACCGCGAGTCCGAGCACGGCCGGATCGAAGTAACTGCGGTGGTTGGCCACGACGATTGCAGGGCCTTCCGCGGGAATGCGCTCCAGGTTCTCGAACGTGAATCGCGCGTATGGGAAGAGGGCGTCGGAGGCCGAAGGAAGCCCAGCGGGCATCGGCGTGGCGATGGCGCGGGCAACGTCGAGCGGCTCGATGCCCGCGACCTGCGGAACCCCAGGCGGAGAGTCGAGGTGGATCACCGGCCAGCGGGCGACAGTCGCCAGGGCACGCAGCCGCGGATCCGGATTCACGGCGCGGGGATGCGCCACCGCCCACAGCAGAGGAACGTCATAGATGCTGTCGGAGTAAGCCCAGCTCTCGGAGACGTCGACGTCGTTCTCCTCCGCCCAGCGCCGAACCGCGGCCAGCTTGCCGGTGGCCCAGACGAACTCGCCCTCGAGTCCGCCGGTGTAAGAGCCGTCTTCGCCGGCCGCGTATCGGGTAGCGATGACGTCGTCGAAGCCGAGGCGTTCGGCTAGAGGCGCGATCAGGTCATGCGGAGTGGTGGTCGCCAGCACAACCGCGCGACCCGCGTCCCGATGCGTCTTCAGCAACCCTCGGGCGTACGGGGCGACGAGCTTCTCGAGCTCCTCCGCCGCGGCCTTCCCGGCCTGGCGAACCGTGTCGCCGGCCCATCCTTTGGATGCGTTCGCGGCCAGCCGGGCCAACGCCATCGCCGGAAGTGTCTCGCCGACCAGGTCATAGAAGCGGTAGAGCAAGCCTTGGCCGCGCAGACTCGCGGCAGGCACCAGACCGGCCTTCGCCAGAGCGCTGGTCACGAGCGGTCCGCTCGCGCCGCGCAGAACGGTGCGGTCGAGATCGAAGAACGCGGCGGCTTTCATGAGGCCAGGCTACTGAGAGGATCGCCGCCGCGGCTCAGGTGGCCGGCCTGCCAATTCAGGGCAAGTGCAAGGACCGACGGCTGCGTGCCGTAAGGGCGTAAACGACGATGAACAGCGCCGTCGACACGAGCACGATCGTCGCGCCGGACGACACGTCGACGTGATAGCTCACGATCATCCCCGACGCACCGCAGAGTGCGCCGATGGCTACCGACAACCCGAGCAGACGAGCGAAGCTCGTCGTCAACAAGCGCGCTGTCACCGCGGGCGTGACGAGAGTCGCCGCGACCAGTACGACGCCGAGCACTTTCATGCTCACCAGCACACTGAGCGACAGGACGGCCATCAGCGCGGCATCGACCCACGCCGTCGGTACTCCACTGGCTTGTGCCACCTCGGGGTCGAACGTCGTGAACAGGAGCCGGCGGTACCCGAAGAACACCAGCCCCGCGGCGAGCAGCGTGACCGCCGCAACGAAAGCCACATCGGCCGCGGTGACTCCCAGGATGCTCCCGAACAGTGCCGCGTCGAGAGCTCGGCGCACCTGGCCGAACAGGCCCAAAAGCGCCACTCCGAACGCGAAAGATGCAGTGGTGACAATGCCGATGGCCGCGTCAGCCGCGATACCCCGGCGACGAGCAACACGACCGATCGCCAAGCCGGACGCGAGTCCCCACACGCCGGCCCCGATGAAGAAGTTGAAACCGATCAGCGCGCTGGCTGCGGCGCCTCCGAAGATCGCGTGCGACAGGCCGTGGCCGATGTAGCTCATGTTGCGCAAAGTCACGTACACGCCGACCAAGCCGCACAACGCGCCGGCCAGCGTCGCGACGGCCAGGCCGTTGCGAAAGAACGCAAACTCGAAAGGCTCCCAGAAGCTCATGGGTGGGGGCCCGGAAGCGACCCGGAGGGATCCACGACGACGCGCATGCCGCCGTGGACCAGGACATCCATGGGCGCGCCGTAGGTGCGCTGCAGAACTTCGGGGGTTATCACTTCGGCGGGCGTGCCCGCGGCGATCACCTCTCGGTTCAAGCACACCAGCTGTGGCAGGTGGGCCGCGATCCCGTTGAGATCATGCGTCGTCAGCACGATCGCTATGCCGTCGGCGTTCAGGTCGGCAAGGAGATGGAGCACCTCGTGCCGGGTGCGCACGTCAACCCCCGAGGTCGGCTCGTCCAGCAGCAGGAGCTGGGGCCGCGCCAGGAGGGCGCGGGCAAGGAAGACCCGTTGCTGCTGTCCGCCGGACAACTCTCGTATGTGGCGCCCGCCCAACCCCGATAGTCCGAGTTGGTCCAGGAACTCCTCGACTTCGCGGCGCTCCCCCGCGCTCGGCCAGGGCAGCAGTCGCCCGGAAGTCCGCGCCATCAGAACCGTCTCGAAGACGGTTACGGGGAAGTCCCAGTTCACGGTCTCGATCTGCGGTACGTAGGCGAGTCGAAGCCCACCTGCGCGACGCACACGGCCACTGCTGGGGCGGATCGCCCCGAGCGCGGCGCGCAAAACCGTGGTCTTCCCTGATCCTGAAGGACCGACCAGGCCGACGAAGCCGCCCACCTCTACAGAGAGGTCGACGTTGCTGATCGCGGGCTCCCCGTCATAGCCGCAGGTAACGCCTTCGAACTCGAGTAGCGCGGTCGAAGTCATTGCGGATAGTCCGCGTCGTCGGGAAGCGCAGGAGTCAGGGGCACCTCGACCAAGGGCGCGGCATCGCCGCCCAGCGCCTCGACCATGGTGATGAAGTTCTGCCGCATCAGCCCGAGCCATGAGTGCTCGGTGTCTCCCGGATCACCGGGCAAGTCGTCGTCGCGCAATGTGTCGACGTACCGCACGCCGGCCTCACGGCCGATCTGCTCGAGGACCGGGCTCGGGAACACCTCAGAGCCGAAGATGGCTGGGACCCGGTGTTCCCTGACTTGTCGAATGAGCGCCGCGACCTCTCCGGGTTTGGGCTCGCCGAAATCCGAAACCTGGATAGCGCCGATCACCTCCCAGTCATAGGTCTCGGCGAAGTACGCGTAGGCGTCGTGGTACGTGAGCAGCTTTCTGACCGGAACGGTGGCGGATGCGGTTCGCATGGCGCGGTCCAGCAATTGGGCGCGGTCGGTGAACGCGTCCAGATTGGCGCGGTATTCGTCGGCGCCCTCGGGATCGAGATGCGAGAGCACCGTCTCGATCTCGACCGCGTAGTCGATCGCCAACGGCGGATCGGTCCACGTATGAGGGTTCGGCCTTCCGCCCGCTCGGGGAAACGAGAAGTCGAAGATGTAATCGTCGCGGTCGAGGATCAGATCGCCGAGCAGAACCGTCCGCGCTGAGTCCGAAAGACTCGCTTCAGCCAACTCGCGCGTCGGGTCTTCCAGACCAAGGCCGTTCAGAAAGAGGACGTCAGCCTTGGCGAGCCTGGCCGCTGCGCTCGGCGGAGGCTCGAACGTGTGGGAGTTCGTGCCCTCCGGAACGAGGCCTGCGATGTCGGCCCGATCGCCAGCGACCGCGGCCACGATGCTGGTGAGCGGCGCCACGGTGGTGACGATCTGTAGTCGCGCCGGCTCCCCGGCAACGCGGTCGCCCGAGGCGCAGCCGGTGAAAAGAGCCAACACCGAGACCAAGCTGACGGCGCGACGCACGAACTCAAACCTACGGCTCGGATTTGTCCTCGATCTCCCAAGCGTGATCCATCACGTGCCAGGCCAGCCGGCGCACGGCGTACGCCGCGGGCCAGCCCTTCCCGCCGCGCGGCCCGGTGATCGGTCCGCTTTGCCGTGTTGCATCCAGGCGCGCGACCAGCTCATCCCGGCTGGCCCTCAGGCCCGCCGCGTCAGAGGGGCGGGGCGCGGACAGTTTCGCCCCCAGACGGCGTGCGTAAGAAACTTCCGCGTCGATCACGTGAGCGGCAACCTGGTCGCGGTCGCGGCCCCCTCCCCGAGGTCCCTTCTTCAGACGCGTGGAGCCTCCGGCTACGGCCTCGTCGAAGACCTCCCAGCAGCCGCGTAGCAGGGCCACCTGCCGCTTCCACTTCGCCGTAGTGGGCGGCTCGAGGTCAAATTCGGGAACGGCTCCCGGCGCGCCGAAGTCTGTTGTCGCGTCACCCTCGAGCCGAGCGAGAACCGCGAAGTCGCCGCGCCGCGCCGCCCCCGGCACCTTCAGCCCCGCCGCGGTCACGACCTTCTCGTACCGCAGCAGATATTGGGCGAGAGCTTCCAGAGCCTCCTGCTCGTTTCGCGCCGGGCGCGCCCATCCGGGCCACTCGACCGCGCAGGCGAAGACCTTCTTCGAACCGACCTCCAGGTAGACCGGCAGACCCGCCATCTCAGCTCCTTCCGCAGTTGCAGTCGGGGAACACGAGGAGCCCGCCGCTCGCCCAGTGGTGGAGAGTATCCACCCTTTAGGGTTGGAGGCGGAGCGCCGGGAAGGCTGGTCGGCATCGAACTCGGAGGAGTGGAGATGACCGACAACGAACGCGTCCCCAACTCCCGAGCCGCTGCAGTGCGCGAGTTTCTACAGACCGAGACGGCGGGCGCGCTGGTGCTTCTTCTGGCCGCCGTAGCCGCCCTCGTGTGGGCCAACTCGCCGGTTAGCTCGAGCTACGACCGCT
Source organism: Acidimicrobiales bacterium (assembly GCA_035526705.1). Lineage (GTDB taxonomy): Bacteria > Actinomycetota > Acidimicrobiia > Acidimicrobiales > JAHWKP01 > JAHWKP01. The sequence goes on from DATLBX010000075.1 coordinate 28,436, forward strand.
TCTGGACGTACGAGCTGAGGATCGACATCGGGATGATTCACCGCGGCCTCGCGCCCAGACACTTCGTCAACGAAGGCCTGATGGCGATTTTTTTCTTCGTGGTGGGGCTCGAGATCAAGCGCGAGTTCGTGGCAGGAGAGCTACACAACTGGCGGCGCGCCGCACTACCCGCGCTCGCCGCATTGGGCGGCATGATCGCTCCCTCCCTCGTTTATCTGATGTTCAATTTCGGCGGGCCGGGAGGGCGCGGCTGGGGGATCCCCATGGCCACCGACATCGCGTTCGCGGTTGGCGTCCTAGCTCTCCTCGGCCGGCGCGTCCCGCCCAGCCTGAGGATCTTCTTGCTGACCCTCGCGGTGGTCGACGACGTGGGCGCCATCGTTGTGATGGCGGTCGCCTACGCAACGGTGACGGGGCTCATTCCGTTGGTGGCGGCGATGGCCGCGCTATGCATTCCCGCTCCACCTGGGAAGGCGGGCGGCTCACCCCGAGGCTTGCTTGTCCAACGACTGCAACAGCTGTTGCACCCGCTCGCCAGCTTCCTCGTAATGCCCCTCTTCGCTCTGGCAAATGCGGGCGTCAGTTTCGAGGCCAACTCACTTCGGGCCCCCGGAGCGCCATCCGTCTTCATGGGAGTTGTTCTGGGGCTGGTGCTCGGAAAGCTCGTCGGGATATCCGCACTGTCGTGGATCGCGATCCGGCTGGGACTCGGAGAATTGCCAGACGGTGTGGGGTTCAGGCAACTATTTGGGGCAGCCGCGGTGGCGGGAATCGGTTTTACCGTCTCGCTCTTCATCGCCCAGCTCGCCTTCGCCGCTCCGGAACTGGTATCGGCCGCCAAGCTCGGCGTACTCCTGTCGTCCGTACTCGCGTCGGTAGTCGGATTTGTGCTCCTGCGTACTCCGGAATGTGACGCGAAACACGTGACGCGAAACACGTGACTAAAGACCAATAGCCCGATTGCCGAATAAATATGATCAGCAATAAATCCGGGGGACGAGCGCGGCAACATGCCGGGCGGCTGAGCGTCTCCCGCAATCCCGAGGAGACCCCACAGAAATGAAACGACTGCTGTTCGCGCTGTCGGCGGCCGCGCTCATCGCCTCGGCGGTTCTGCTCCCGTCGACTGCCGCATCCGGCGGCCTGATCGAAGCGATCGATGTCGGTGTCGACACCACCAGCCTCCTCGCCCAGATCTCGCCGGCGGGCAACTACGGCGTCTTCACCGTCACGGCGACGCTTTCGGGCCCCACGGCGGCAAGCGTCAACATCACCGACAGTGTCGGAGGCGGAAGTATCGACCCGGCGGTCTCGACCCTCGACGCGTGCGCCGGCACTGAAGCACTGAACTCTTCCGGCGAGCTGACCTGTCGGGTTGAGCTCAGCCCAGCTGCGCCTTCCGCGACGATCCACGTCGCCGTGCGTTCCGGCCTTACCGCGACGCAGGTGTTCAACCACGCCGCGGTGGCCATGCAGGCAGCCGGCGACGACACCCTCGTCGGTGTCGACACCAACGAGGCCAACAACCAGGACAGCGCGACTACACCCGTGACCGCGGGCAGCACCACCTCGGGCTACGTCCCGGAGGGCGGCTCGATGAGCTACCGGTCCAACAGCCAGACGCACATCCTGACTGTCACGCAAGCCAAGGGTCCGGGTGGCGGCGCCCTCGTCACGATGTCCGACCCGGGCGTCATGCCGTGCGGCTCGCAGCCCTGCAACGGCGTGCGCGTCTGGTTCGACCAGGGACAGGACGGCGGCTTCTACGAAGCGGCCACGCAGCTCGATTCCTCCGGCAAGCACGACCCCTGCCGTGGTCTGGGCTCTACGACCTGCACCGCCATCTTCTGGCGCAAGTACCCCACCGGGCCCCTGGCCCCAGAACCGGCCTGCGGCACCGAAGGCCCGACTGATCCCTGCCTCCGGAACAAGTACAAGACCTCCGGCGGCGACATCCACTACCTCAGCGAACTCGACACCGACGACCCCGACATCGGGATCCCGGGCATCCCGACCCTCGGGGGAGCTAGGTAACGGCCTCCGTCTCGAGCGGGGCGTCGATAACGCCCCGAATCTGCTTGATCAGAGGAAGGGAGGTGGCGAAGCCACCTCCCTTCGCTCTGTCTTCCGCGTCGTCCAGCAGTTCCACCGCCTCGTCGACGCGCCCTTCGCGGATGAGTGCCTCCGCGGTCCAGACGTCGACCTCGAGAACTCTTCCGATCGCACCGAAAGCAGTGAAGACCGACCGAGCCTCCTCGAGTCGGTCGGCCGCCTCCTGGTATTTGCCCCGCTGGGCCGCGATCCGACCGAGATCGCGACTCGTGAGGCCCAACCCCGCGCGGTAGCCGACCGCCCGGTACACGGTCTCGACGTCGTGCAGCATCTGCTCTGCCTCGTCGAGGTTGCCTTGGTCGAGCAATATCTCGGCGGCGTTGTACTGCGCTCTCGCCGCGTCGCCATCGTTGCCAGCGCGTTCATACCGCTCGTGGGCCCGCCGGTAGTACGCCGCAGCCTCATCCCACTTGCCGCCGTAGTAGGCGAAGGCCCCTAGCGCGTTCAGCGTGAAGGCCTCCCGGTTCAGGTCCTCGAACTGCTCGAAGATGGGCAAGGCCTGGATCGCACGCTCCCAGGGCCCCGCCGCGCCAAGGTGCAAGGCGGCCCAATCGAGGAGGAGGTAGGCCTCCGCCGTCACGCGGGCCGCGGCCAGGATCGATGCCATTACGGCGGGCGGCGTCAGGGCGCGTTCCGCGTGGATCGCTCTTTCGACGCTTTCCAGGGCTCTCGTGGCCCATCGCAGTGCTTCCTGCTGGGCGCCATGCCGATGGCTGATCCACCCGTGCATCACCTGGAGCTCCGCGAGGAGGGCAGACGGGCCTGCATCAGAGGCCTCCAGGGCGCGCATGCCGCGGCGCAAGCGCCGCACCGCCGTCGTCGGCCTGCCCTGGACTTCCGCGATCCGGGCCTCACTCACATGGAGTCGGGCCGCGACCGCAGGGTTCGAGGCCACGAACTTGCGCGCTTGGCGGTACGAGGCCTCGGCTCGCTCGTACTCACCGAGGTTGTGGAGGGCGTCCGCGAGGTCTTCCCACGCCTCGCCGATGGCGGCCGCATCCAAGGTTCGGATGTGCCGCGCCGCCATCAGGGCCCGCTCGAACAGTCGAGCTGCTGACGCGCCGGCGTAGGCCTGCCGGGCCCGCTTCCCGGCTGAGACCGAATACGTCCAACACTTGTCGTAGCGCCCCGCGTTGAGAAAGTGCAGCGAGAGGAGTTCGGCGGGAGCATCCTCGGCGTTCGCGGACGCTTCTATCGCCTCGGCGGCGCGCCCGTGAAGCTCGCGTCGCTTCCGGAACGACAACCTCTCGTAGGCGACGTCGTGGACCACCTGGCTGCTGAATCGCATCCGACCTTCGCCCGCGTTCTCCGCGAGCCCCGCCCACCTCCGAGAGAGGACATCCGCCGACGGGACTGGCTCACCTGCGATTCGGGCGAAGGTCGCGATATCGAACTCGATACCCAGGACCGCGGCCCGAACCAGTAGACGCCGGTCGTCAGCGGGGAGCCGATCCAGGCCGGACGCGACTGCGTCCTGAACCGAATCGGGGAGCGCCTCGTCGGTATTGGCCGCGCCGGCTCGCAACAACTCCTCGAGGAACAGCGGATTCCCGGCCGCACCGCGTACCAACGCATCGCGGCGGTGAGGGCGCAGCGGCGAGTTGGCTGTGGCCGCGGTGATGAACTCCTTCGAGGCGGCGTCGTCGAGGGGCCTCAAGTACACGTCGTCCGGAGATGCGGGCAGGGCGTCCGGAGCATCATCCCGCCGCGTCACCAACACCAGCCAGGGCGCTCCCGCCTTGGCCGCCGCTGCCACCGAGACGATTGCGGCCAGCGACGCGTCGTCAGCCCACTGCACGTCCTCGAATACGAAGACGGTTTGCACTGGATACCGATGCTCGAGGAGCTTCCCCACCGCTTCGAGCGTCCGCTGCCACGCCAACCACGGCTCGAGGTCCGCGGTCTCGGGAGTTCGCGCCATGCCGACGCCCACGACGTCCGCCAACAGCGGGGCCCACGGCATGAGGTCCGTTTCCACCAAGGCCACCCGTTCGCGAAGGGCGACCGCCGGGGGCTCGCTCGTTGCATCGAGCTTCAGCGCCGATCGAAGGAATCGACCGAATACGGCCCACGCTGTCGCCTGCTCGTAAGGCTCGGAACCGGCGACGATGACTTCCACATCTGGGTTGCGGCGGGAGAACTCGTCGATCAAGCGGCTCTTACCGATGCCAGCGGGCCCGACGATCTGAACGGCGGTGCCCGATCCCGTGCCGGCCTGCGCGAGGAGCCAGAGCAGGTTGTCCATGTCGCGGTCACGCCCGACCAGCGGTGACATCGGAGCCGCTCCGGTTCCCCGCCGCGAGACACCCCGCGACGGTTCGCCCACGGAGAAGGCGCGAACCGGCTGGGCCTTGCCTTTGACCGTGAATGGCTCTCGGGGGATCGTGTCGTAAGGCCGCCGCGAGCTGGTGACCAGCTCCTCCGTGGCGAGAATCTCACCGGGCGCGGCCGCTCCCATCAGGCGGGCCGCCAGGTTCACCACGTCACCCATGACGGCGTATGTCCGGCGGTACTCGGGACCCACGTCCCCGGCGAACGCGCCGCCCCGGTTGGCCCCCGCCCGTACGGTGAGCCTGAGCGGCGTGTCCGCTATACGCCGTAGGGCAGCAAGCATTCGGCCGCCATCGTCGTCGCGTGCTTCTGGGGCGCCCGAGGCGAGCAGGATCTTGCCGCCCTCGCGATCCACGTCGGTGGCGAGAAATGTGACCCCGTACTCGTCGGCTCCCTCTTGAACCGAAGTCACCAGCTCGTCCAAGGCGTCGGCCGCTGACGCCGGCCCGATCGATGCCAGCAACGCGGCGTCCAGGCGGAAGCCCACGAAAGCCACGGCGACCTGGCGGTGCTCAGGCTCGAGTGCCCCGGCGAGCAGGTGCGGGCGCAGGGCAACCGGCACCGTGTGGCTGAGGTCCACCTCAGGTAGGGGCGCCTCTGGGAAAGTCCGCTCGGCCGGCCGACCAACGCGGTCGAGAAGCGCGAACCCGGGCCCCTGGGGTTCGCCGACGAGGAGCGGGTCGACCGAGGCGGCAGTTTCGGCGCTGATGAGTATCTCGCCTGCGTTGGCCGCCGCCTCCATGACCAGAACTCGGGTCGGCGTAGGCCCCGCAACCACCAACTCCTGGTGGGATTTGCCCACACGGAACAAATGAACTTCCCCACTGTGGACCCCCGCCGACGTGCGGAGCCGCACATTTCCCACCGAGGTCTTCAGGTTGCCGACCCGCTTGGTCGTCCGGCGCATCGCGGCCGCCGCGCGGGTGGCTCTGGGAGCATGGTCCGGCCCGTCGAACATCAGTAGGAGGGCGTCCCCCCCGAATTTGAGAAGGCTGCCGCCCTGGGCGTACGCGTCCGCCAGCAACTCGGTGAAGTAAACCCCGAGCAACTCGGTTATCTCCTCCGCTCCGGCACGTCCCTGCGCGGCCAGGCGCTCGGAGAGGGCGGTGAACCCGCTGACGTCGACGAAGGCGAGGGACGCGTCGAGGGTGCGCCAGCGCTGTTGGGGATTCGCGGCCCATTCGACGGCGATTCGAGGCAGGTAGGGAGCCAGGCGATCCGCCTGCCCTGTGATACTGCTGTCTGACATTTCTGCCTCCGCCCCCGGCCAGGTAGGGGCGAGGCTAACCGGGGTAAGGGCGTCGGCGATGAGCGTTTCGGTCAAACCAGAGCATCTGCGCCGGTACGGCGGCATAGCCCGCCTGCTTCTGAAGCACGGGCGGCGGGATTTGGTCTCGGGCGCGCTCTCGGAGCCCGGAATCGACCTCGAGGACGGCTCGTCGAACGGCCCGGGTGATCACCGCGAGCAGGCGGAGGCGCTGGCCAAGGACCTCGAGAGCATGGGACCCACCTTCGTCAAGCTGGGGCAGCTGCTGTCCACGCGGGCCGACCTTCTGCCTGACGAGTACCTGACGGCGCTCACTCGCCTCCAGGACAACGTGTCACCGATCTCCTTCGAGGAGGTGCGCGGGGTCATCGAGGGCGAGCTGGGCTTCCGGCTCTCCAAGGGCTTCGCCGAGTTCGACGAGAAACCGCTGGCGTCGGCTTCGCTGGGCCAGGTACACCGCGCCGTGATGCGCAACGGACGGCAGGTGGCCGTGAAGGTGCAGCGACCGAACATTCGCGGGCAGATCGTCGACGATCTCGCTGCGCTGATCGAGGTCGCCGGAGTTGTCGATCGTCGCACCGAGGTCGGCCGGCGTCACGGTTTCGAGGCCATGGTGGACGAGTTTCGGCGGGCCATGCTGGGCGAGCTCGACTACCGCCGGGAGGCGGAGAATCTGCAGCTGCTCGGCGCCAACCTGGCTGAGTTCGAACATCTACTCGTGCCGAGTCCGGTCAACGACTACACGACCGATCGCGTGCTGACCATGGATTACATCGCCGGCAAGAACCTCAAGGCGATGGGGCCCATGGGACTCATGGAGCTCGACGGGGAGACGCTGGCCGACGAGTTGTTCCGGGCCTACCTGAAGCAGATTCTGGTCGACGGCTTCTTCCACGCGGATCCGCATCCGGGCAATGTGCATGTCACCGAGGACGGGCGACTCGCGTTGATCGACCTCGGGATGGTGGCGCGCCTCTCCCAGGACATGCGACAGCACCTGGTGAAGCTGTTGCTCGCTGTCGGCGAGGGTCGTGGGTCCGACGCCGCGGCTACGGCGATCGCCATCTCGCAACGACTCGAGGACTTCAACCGACAGGAGTACACCCGGCGGGTCACGGTCCTGCTGAACGAGCACTCGACGTCGAGCGTCAGCGATATCCCTGCGGGCCGGGTCGTGGCAGAGCTCTCTCGTATCGGTGCCGAATGCGGGCTTCGTCTGCCACCCGAGCTCACGATGCTCGCCAAGGCGTTGCTGAACCTCGACGAGGTGGGCAGGACACTCGCGCCGGACTTCGACCCGAACGCGGCGCTCCGCGAGCAGGCGAGCGACCTGGTGACGCGGCACCTGACGGATCTGGTTTCGCCGGCGAGTCTGATGTCGGTGGCGATGGACGCGAAGGAATTCGCTGAACATCTTCCGTCCCGGCTGAACGCCGCGCTCGACACCCTCGCGCAGGGTGAGATCAGCCTTCAGGTGAAGGGCATCGACGAGCACGAGTTCATGCTCGGCATGCAGAAGTTGGCTAATCGCGTTACTGCCGGCTTGGTGATTGCAGCGTTGGTGATCGGCGCGTCCATGTTGATGCGCGTCGAAACGTCGGCCCGACTGTTCGGCTATCCCGCGCTGGCCACTGTTTGCTTCCTGACTGCGGTCGCCGCCGCCCTCTTCCTCCTAGGCGGGATCTTTTATGGCGACCGGAAAACGGCGAAGGGCGCGACAAAGGGACGCTGAGCGAAGGAAGTCGCCCTAGGTTCGAGCGAGTGCCGATCCGCGCCGCCTCCTATCAAAGCGACGGCCGGGGTATGCAAGAACTGCTGAGTGCGGTGTGGCCGTTGGGGCCGCATCCCGGCGGCTTGGGCTGGTTGATGGCCACCGGGCAATTGGGAGACCGGGCCCTCGTCGCCGTGGAGGACGGCGACGTCATCGGTTGGGCTGCGCTCCCGGGCGGCGGTGAGCTGATGGCGCAGGTGGAGCCGGGACGCGACGCGGCGGCACGAGAGCTCATCGGTGCTGCATTGCAGCTATCGGGCGACAAGGCGTTGCGCGTTGCCGTCACCGACCTCGACGAGACAATGCGCGACGCGCTGATCGCGCATGACTTCTTGTCCGGGACCGAGACCACTGAAGGAATGTGGATGGACGCGGGAGCCGTCCCCGAGGAGACGTCAGCGGAGTATTCGGTTCGTGCGGTGCGTCCGGATGAAGCGGCTGCCCGCGTAGCGGTGCACCGAGCGGCATGGCGGCCGGCGGATATGCCTTGGCATCCCGACCATCGACCCGCGGTCGATGCTGGCGCCACCAGCTCGTTCAGCGAAGAGGCTTATGCCCGGTGCCGTGCCACGTGGCTGTACGACGCGGATCTCGACTTGGTCGTCGTAGCCCCCGACGGGGCGTTCGCAGGCTCTTGCCTCGCGTGGCTCGACCCCTCGACCGGTGTCGCCGAACTGGAGCCGATGGGCATCCACCCGGAGCACCGGCGCTTCGGACTGGCGGGGCTGCTTTGCCGCGAGGTGGCGAGGCGAGTGGCGGCGCGCGGGGGCCTCGAGGTATTCATCAACGCGGGGTGGCCCGACGGGTACCCCGCGCCGCGCGCTGCCTATACCAAGGTCGGATTTCGAACCGTCAAACGCGGCAACGTCTACGCGCGGCCGGCGAGCTCCTAGGCGATGGCCTCCGTACTACTAACGGGGTCGCGGGGGCTGGTGGGGTCAGCTGTCGCCAGCCGCCTGGCGCAGGAGCGCTGGAAGGTGCGCGCCTTCGACGTGGAGACGGGTGGCGATCTGCGCGATGAAGCAGCCGTCTTCGCGGCCGCCGAGGGGTGTGACGCCATCGTGCACGCAGGTGCGATCGCCCACGACAGTCGGGGCACGCCCGCCGAGATCGTGGCCACGAATGTGCTCGGGACGTGGCATGTCCTGTCGGCGGCGGAGAGACGCGGGGTCGGGCGGGTCATCTACTTCTCGTCGGCTCAGGTGTTCGGCTTCGCCGAGGGTGAAGGGGTCCCCGCGTACCTCCCGGTCGACGACAACCACCCGCTGCGGGCGGCGCGGCCCTACGGAATGTCGAAACGGCTGACCGAGGAGATGTGCGAGGCGTGGACGTCGCGCACCGGGATCCCGACGGTCGTTCTGAGGCCGGTGATGATCCTGACGGACGAGACCCTTAGTCGCACGGATCCCAGTTCCGCAGAACTCGGCGCGTACGTCCACCTCGACGACGTAGTGGAGGCGGTGGCACTTTCCCTGGCGATCGACGTACCTCCGCACTCCCGCCTGACGCTGTGCGGCCCCGGCGATTTCGACACGTCGAGCGCAGCGTCAGTGCTCGGCTGGCGGGCGATGCGAGGCTGGCCCGAGACCGCCTAAGCAGGAGGATCGACGTGTAGTGGCGTCTCTATGTTCTCGACGGTCACCGACAGCTGCAGCGTCGCCCCCGCGTAGCTGCCCAGAGCTTTCCGGAGGGCAGTCGGTACC
>DATLBX010000076.1:0-3611 GCA_035526705.1 Acidimicrobiales bacterium
TCCTCGTCTTCATAGTGGAGGAGGACGAGCGTTTCGCCCGCAGCCCTGTCGAGCGTCCAGTGACCGCAAATCACGCCGGGCGTCGACCGGACGGACGGCAGAATCATCGTCCGAAGCGCGTGCGCCTGAGCCTCTTCGTCCGCAAGGTCGATTCGGAAGGTCGCCAGGGACGCGTAGGTCGGGGTCACGCTCTGATGATCGCGCGTGCGCGCGCATGTACCGGGCGAGAAGCGGGTTCGGTCAGGCGTGGGCAATCTCGCTTGGTGCCCGACCTGTTGCGCCGGCTGCGGGTCCCTCAAACGCGGAGCGCGGTCTCCAGGATTTCCAGACCCAAGGCGAAGTCCTCGTCCGAAATGTTCAGAGGCGGCACCAGTCTCAGAACATGGCTGCGCGGCCCGCAGTTCAGAACCACCATCGCCTCGGCCAGGCACTGCTCCTGCACACTGGCCGCGGCCTCACCGTCGGGTGTCTCCACGCCGATCATCAACCCCGCGCCACGGACGTCTACGACCTTGCCCTGACCGATGAGTGGCCGCAGCACGCGCTTCGCTTTCTCGCCGAGCGACTTGGCCCGTTCGACCAGGCCGTCATCCGCGATCACGTCGAGGGTCGCGATCGCAGCCGCGCACGCGACAGGGTTGCCGCCGAACGTCGAACCATGTGCTCCGGTTGGCCACCGCTCCATTACCGATCGACCGGCGATGATCCCTCCGAGAGGCATGCCGGAGGCGATCCCCTTGGCGAACAGGACTACGTCGGGCGTGACGCCGAGAGTTTCCGCAGCCCACATCGAGCCGGTGCGACCGATACCGCTTTGGACTTCATCGAAGACCAGTAAGGCGCCCGTCTCGTCGCAGCGAGCCCGCAGGTACGCGAGCCAGTCGGCCGGCGGCACGATGTAACCCCCTTCGCCGAGGATGGGCTCCACGATGACGGCTGCCGTTGCTCCGTCGATGTTGTCGCCCGCGTCCTCGCCGTAGGGCGAGATGGTGACCTCAGGAAGCAAGGGGCCGTACCCCTCCTGGTATATCGGCTTCGCGGTCGTCAGCGAGGTAGCGCCCATGGTGCGACCGTGGAACGCGCCGGAAAAGCCGACGATGCCACGCCGGCCCGTCACCCGGCGCCCCAGCTTGATCGCCCCGTCCACGGCCTCGGCCCCGGAATTCGAGAAGAAGACCTGCGGCTCGTCGAGGAAGGGAGTCAGAGCGCGCAGACGCTCCGCGAGGACCACCGACGGCTCGTGGTGGGTGACGACGGAGGTGTGAATCAGACGCGCCGCCTGCTCCTGGATCGCCGCGACGACCCGGGGATGGCAATGCCCGACGTTCGTCACCGCAATACCCGAAGAGAAATCCAGATAGCGCCGTCCGTCTACGTCTGTGATCCAACTGCCTTCGCCGGACGCGGTGACGATTCCGGTAATACGAGGGAGCACCCCGGCGATAGCGCGTTCGTCGCGCGCCAACCAGCTATCGGTTTCGGTTCCTCCCGGGGACAAGTTCACGCGCGATCGGGGTTGCCCGCGGGCGAAAGGTCGGTCTCCAGTGGGTGAGTGTCGATCTGGGCCTTCTGCAGCCGACCCGAGTAATCGACGTAGACCGTCTTCGTCTCGCTGAACTGCTCGAGGCCCCGCGTCCCGGCCTCGCGGTATCCATTGCCGGTCCACCGTGTTCCGCCGAAGGGCAGCTGGATCTCCGCACCGATGGTCGGCGCGTTCACATACACGATGCCGGTGTCGATCTGCTCGACCGCGCGAAATGCTTCCGCGAGTTCGGCGGTGTAGACCGCGGCCGACAGCCCGTACGGAGTGCCGTTGACCACTTCGATCGCCTCCTCGGCCGAGTCCACTTCGATGACCGACAGGACAGGGCCGAAAACCTCCTCGCGCGCGATGTGGTGTGACGCCAGTACTCCGGACAGGATCGTGGGCTGGAAGAAGGAGCCGCCCTCGCAGCCGTCGACATCTGCCGGTTGGCCTCCAGTGACCAATTCCGCCCCTTCGGCGACCGCGTCGGACACCATTCCTTCGATTCGACGTGCCGACGCGGCGTCGATGACGGGGCCGACGTCGGTCCGGTCATCCAGGGGATCACCGAGGCGTAGCTCTCCCGCTCGCTTCGCAACCGATTCGAGAACCTGGTCCGCGATTTCGCGGTGGAGGATCAGGCGACTCGTCGACGTGCAGCGTTGGCCGGCCGTGCCGAAGGCGCCGAAGAGCGCACCGTCGGCCACCAGATCGAGATCGGCCGACGGCAACACGACCATGGCGTTCTTTCCGCCCAGCTCGAGCGACACAAGCCGCGGGCCGTTCTCCATCGCCGCCGCCGCGACCTTGCGCCCGGTTGGGACCGACCCGGTGAAACTCAGGGCCCGGATTCCGGGATGGCTGGCGATGGCCGCAGCCGGCGTGGCTGCACCGTGCACCACGTTCAGCAACCCGGCCGGGATGCCGGCGTCGACGCACGCCGCCACGAACGCCTCCGCGCAAGCGGGCGCCCTTTCCGACGGCTTGACAACCACCGAGTTTCCGGCGAGTAGCGCGGGGAAGATCTTCCACGAGGGGATGGCGACCGGGAAGTTCCACGGGGTGATCATGCCCACCACTCCGACGGGGGACCGGGTCGTCCAACACAGCTTGTTCTTCAGCTCCGAGGGCACCGTCTCACCCCAGGCCCCGCGACCCTGCCCGGCGACGTACCACGCCATATCGATGGCTTCCTGCACGTCGCCGGCTGCCTCGACGAGTACCTTGCCCGCCTCCGTTGCGACCAGGCGGCTCAACTCCGGCTTGCGCTCGGATAGCACCGCCGCGCACGCAGCGATGAGCTCGCCGCGGAGCGGTATCGGCATTTTCGCCCAATCACGCTGGGCTGCGGTCGCCGCCTCGACAGCGCGATCGACGGAGTCTGCGCCGCTGTCCGGGATGACCGCCACGACCTCCGCGGGCCGAGCCGGATTGACCGATTCGATCGTGTCGACCCCTGACGGCCATTCGATTGTTCCAGCGATGCGGTTTCCCAGCTTTTCAGTCACGCAGGCGAAGCTATCGGCTCATAGAGCTACGGCTAATCCCGTAAGGGTCAGGTGCAGTAGTCCCCAGGGGTAGTCCCGAACCGCTAGCAAAGGCGATGGTCTGCGAGCCCCGAAATCCCGATGATGGGGCCATGTCCCAAAGCCCGCAGGTCCCCATGTCCCAGAACGCCACCGACGGCACTGACGCCGCCGACGCGAAGGCGATCTCCCGCAATGCCATGCATCGCCGGGTCGCCATCGCCTGTGGGGCGACCGCCGGCGTCACCTTCATCCTGGCCGGGCTGCTGGCCGGCCAGTCGGTCATGCCAAATGTTCTCAATGAACTGCGCGACCGAGAGCTCCTGCCGGTCCACATCGCGGGCGGCGCCGGCGCCGACCAGCTCCGCGCGGGCCTCGGCAGGGACCATGTGGCGGGTGGCCCGGGCAACGACCGCATCCAGGTTTCCGCGGGCCTCGGCCGGCGCGGGGAGCGGGACTTCGTCCAGTGCGGGCGAGGCTTTGACCGCGTCATCGCCGACCGCAGCGACGTGCTCCACGGCTGCGAGCGGCGCCTGCGACCGCCCGGTCGCTGAGGCGCC
>DATLBX010000077.1:0-8849 GCA_035526705.1 Acidimicrobiales bacterium
ACGCCAACCCGGGCGCTGGGCAAGACGCCCCCCATCTTCTTGACCTCTACAAGTTCGCCGTCGAGATGGCGGACCGAATTTCTTCTCGGCGTGCCACGGCCAACAGTTTCTTCTTGGCGGTGAACGCAGCGCTGACCGCCATTCTCGGAACTGGCCGAGTGAACGTAGCGGGTGGGCACCGCTCGGCTGACGCGGCCGCGGTGCTAGCCGCGCTCATCGGCATCGTGTTGTCGGCCACCTGGTGGCTGCTACTGCGGAGCTATCGCGACTTGAGCAACGCGAAATGGCAAGTCATCACGCGGCTCGAGGACCGCCTTGATATCCGCCTGTACCAGGATGAATGGAAGATATTGAAGGCGGAGGAGCCGACGACGTGGCGCCGAAAATACCGGGAGATCGGCCTGGTCGAGCGCGTCGTTCCGTTGCTCTTTCTTGCCACCTATGCGGCGCTCGCAGGGAGCATCCTGTGCCTATGAGTAAGAACTACATCGCCGAAGTCGCGTCCGCGATTCAGGCGCAGGTGCCTTCATCGCTCCATCCCGATAGGGACGCGGACCTCCTGTTCCTCTTATATGCGGTCCTCGCGCTCTCCCGCGGCGTCGAGACGACCGGTGAGGATGTCCACGACGCGTGGGCAGCGTGGATGACGGCGTCGGACCAAGAGCATGAGGCACTAGTGCCCTTCGCTCGGCTCGACGATCGTGTCAAGCAGGAGGATGAGCCGTACGTACATGCGATCAGAACGGTTGCCGCGTCACGTGTTACCTCTGCCTAACCGCCCCCCTCCGGGCGACCGTACTTACGTGAACAGCTCGAAGCCCGGAGCAGGGAGACCCAGGGCGCGTTGCGCGGCGAGGCGACCGCAGATCGCGCCGACGACGTTGCCCGTGCCGCTGTACGGGCCACACACCCAGACGCCAGGGCGAACTTCTTCGAGAATCGGCAAGTGGTCGCGGGTGAAGGCGATCGACCCGGCCCAGCGGTGCGTCACTTCGGCGGTCACGGCGAGTTGCCCTCGAAGGAACGACTCGAGGTGGCCCTGGATCTCGTCCGTGGGTTCCGCCCTGTCGGTCCACTCCGTCTCCAGGGCGCGATCCCGGAAACCGCCGAGGACCAGCCGACGATCCGGCAGCTGCTGGAAGTAGTCGTATCCCCACCGCGTGTACACCGGCCGGGGGAAGTGAGCCTCGGGCAGAGGCTCGGTCGCGAGAACCTGAGCTCGCGCCGTCCGGACCCGGCCGGCCAGCTCCGGGACGACCGAGTCGAGCCGCCCGTCGACGGCAACCACCACCCCTCCGCAGTCCACTCGACCAAACGGCGTGCTCACCCGGTTGCCCGTGATCTCCACGGCCTCAGCCCGCTCGAACAGGAGCGCGCCCTGCTCGACGACGCGGCCCGCTAGCCGCCGGCAGCGCGACAACGGCTGGAGGACCCCGTCGCCCGGAAACAGCAACCCCGAGCCTTCCGGCCCCTCATAGGGCTCCACGGGTAGACCGTCGGAGCGCATCACCTCCATTTGCCGCCCGCAATCGGCCCACTCCTCCTCGGAGGCCGCGATCCGGAGGCTCCCGGTGAGACGAATGTCGTCAGGTGTCTCGCCCGCCATGCGGGAGATCTCCGTCTGGGTCAGGCGGTAGAGCGCGATGGCCCGCTCCCGCCCGACCGCCGCGGCCAAATCGTGGTGGAACGGAGCCATGCCAGCCAGCAGGAATCCGGCGTTCCGCCCCGCGGCGGCTCCGCCCACGATGCCCGCGTCGACCCCGATCACAGACCTGCCCGCAGCCAGTGCGGTGCCAATGGCTGCCAGCCCGGAGCCGCCCAGTCCGACGACGCAAAGATCGGCCATAAGGTGACCTTCCAGCTGCGGGCATCCGGCCCAGTCTCCGGTCTCCCAAACCGGTCCGGAGTGAGGCATGCGGGGCCATTCAACCCTGCGTGGGACCTACGTGGCTGCTGTTATGCTGGCTCCTCGCTCAATCGACGTCCGTGAGCGCCCTGGTTGCCTGGCCGAAAGGTCACGCGGCAGGGGACCTCACGGCAAATCAGAACTCGCTCCGTTCGGCCTGCCGGACGGAGCGTCCGCGTGTCTGGCCCCTGTGCCTCAACGCGGGCTGCAAACGCAAGCGGCGCCTCATCCGGGGCGTCGCGACACGGACGAGAGAAGCAACAGATGGCTAACAAAGCGATCGTGGGAGAGAAGCTGGGCATGACCCAGGTCTGGGATGAGCAGAACCGCGCCATCCCCGTGACCGTGGTCGCCGTCCCGCCGTGCCGGGTGGTACAGGTCAAGTCCCCGGACAAGGACGGTTACTCCGCAGTCCAGGTGACCTGGGGCGTGAAGTCCAACGGCGCGCTGACCAAGCCGGAGGCCGGACACTTCGCCAAGGCCGGCGTGGCGGCCGGCCGGCGCCTGGTGGAGCTCCGCATCGAGGACAGCTCGGCTTACGAAGTCGGCCAGGAGATCAACGCCGACGTGATCACGACGGGCGACATGGTCGACGTGACCGCAGTCAGCAAGGGCAAGGGCTTCGCCGGTGTGATGAAGCGCCACAACTTCAAGGGCCAGGGCGCGGGCCACGGCAACCACAAGAAGCACCGCGCGCCCGGTTCGATCGGCGCCTGCGCCACGCCCGCCCGTGTCTTCCGAGGCAAGAAGATGCCCGGCCGCATGGGTGGCGAACAGGTCACCACGCTCAATCTGCAAGTGATGCAGGCGGACGCAGAGCGCGAGGTCATCCTTGTGAAGGGCGCAGTACCCGGACCCCGCGGCGGACTCGTATTGATCCGCGACGCCGTCAAGAGCAAGGGCAGCAAATGACCGAAAAGCAGACGTTCGCTCGTCCTGCGCCGACAGAGGCGCCCACCGTCGACGTGCACAAGATCGACGGCTCCTCCGCCGGCACCGTGCAGCTCGACCCTGCCAACTTCGGCGTGAAGCCGAACAAGGCGCTGTTGCACCAGGTCGTCACCGCGCAGTTGGCTTCGGCCCGCGCCGGGACGCAGTCCACCCTCACCCGCTCGGAAGTGCGCGGGGGTGGCGCCAAGCCGTGGCGGCAGAAGGGCACGGGTAACGCCCGAGCCGGTTCCAGCCGCTCGCCCATTTGGCGCGGTGGTGGAGTGGCCCTCGGCCCGAAGCCTCGCAGCTACGCGCAGAAGACGCCGAAAAAGATGGTGCGCCAGGCTCTGCGCGCCGCCTTGTCCGACCGTGCGAACGAGGGCAAGGTCGCAGTCGTCGAGAGCTGGTCGTTCGACCCGCCGAAGACCAAGGATGCCGCCAAGGCGCTCGCCGCGTTGGGAGTCACCGGCAAGGTCCTGGTGGTCCTCGGCAACGGCGACGAAGCGGCGTACAAGTCGTTCCGGAACCTGCCCGAGGTGCAGCCCATCCTCGCCGCGGAGCTGAACGCCTACGACGTGCTGGCCAACGAGTGGATCCTCTTCACCAAGGAGACCCTCCCGGGGTCGGAGGAAGCAGATGCACGGCCGGGCGCCGGGGAGGAACCCGGCGCTCCGGAGGAGGCTGGGTTGGGGCGCCCAGCCGGGAATGTGGTTGAGGAGGAGGGTTCATGAAGCACGCCCGGCAGATCGTCATCGAGCCGATCGTCTCGGAGAAGTCCTACGCCCTTCTGGACCAGGGCGTGTACACGTTCCGCGTCGCCAACGACGCCAACAAGATCCAGATTCGCCAGGCGATCGAGGAGATCTTCAACGTCCGCGTGCGTGACGTGAACACCCTCAATCGCAAGGGCAAGCAGAAGAACGACAGAAGGCGTCGCACCCAGATCAAGCGACCCGATACGAAGCGGGCCATCGTCACCCTCGTCGGTGACGACCGGATCCCCCTGTTCGAAAGCTAGATAAGACATGCCTCTTCGCAAGAGAAAGCCGACAAGCGCCGGCCGGCGCTTCCAGTCGTCGTCCGACTTCGCCGAGATCACGCGCTCCACACCGGAGAAGTCCCTCCTCGCGCCCAAGAAGCGCACCGGTGGTCGTAACAACCTCGGTCGTGCGACGGCGCGCCACCGCGGCGGCGGACACAAGCAGCAGTACCGGATGGTCGACTTCCGTCGGAACAAGGACGGCATTCCCGCCAAGGTCGCGACGATCGAGTACGACCCCAACCGCAACGCGCGCATTGCGCTGCTGCACTACCTCGACGGCGAGAAGCGCTACATCCTCGCGCCGGCCGGTGTGAACGTCGGCGACAAGCTGCAGAGCGGCCAGGGCGCGGACATCCGCCCCGGCAACGCGCTTCCGCTGCGCTACATCCCGGTCGGCACCGTCGTGCACAACGTCGAGCTCAAGCCCGGCGGCGGCGGAAAGATGGCGCGTAGCGCGGGCATGAGCCTGCAGCTCGTCGCCAAGGAAGGCGCGTTCGCCACGCTTCGCCTGCCGTCCACCGAAATGCGCCGCGTTTCGATCGACTGCCGCGGCACCGTGGGCGTCGTCGGCAACTCCGAGGCGGAGCTGCTCTCCATCGGTAAGGCCGGCCGTAACCGCTGGAAGGGTGTGCGACCGCAGACCCGAGGCGTCGCCATGAACCCCGTCGACCACCCCCTCGGTGGTGGAGAGGGCAAGAGCTCCGGTGGACGCCACCCGGTTTCACCGTGGGGCAAGCCCGAAGGTCGTACCCGCGACAAGAACAAGCCCTCGCAGAAGATGATCGTGCGGCGCCGTCGGTCCCGCGGAGCCAGGAGGTAGTTAGATGCCCCGCAGCCTGAAGAAGGGCCCCTTCGTAGATGGCCACCTCCTGAAGAAGGTGGACACGCTCAACGCGGACGGCCAGAAGAAGGTCATCCGCACGTGGTCGCGCCGCTCCACGATCATCCCGGACATGGTGGGCCACACCATCGCGGTGCACGACGGACGCAAGCACGTGCCCGTCTACATCTCCGAGTCGATGGTCGGCCACAAGCTCGGCGAGTTCGCCCCGACCCGTACCTTCCGCTTCCACGCAGGTCAGGAACGGCAGGCGAAGCGATGACCGCGACCAAGACCAACGAAGTCCGCCGGGGCGAGGCTCCCGGTGTCAAGGCCAAGCTCAGCTTCGTCTGGATCTCGCCGTACAAGGTTCGCCAGGTGCTGGACCTCATCCGCGGCAAGAACGTCGCCGAGGCCGAATCGATCCTCCGTCGTTGCGAACGGGACGCGGCCGATCCCATCGGCAAGGTGCTCGGCTCCGCGGTCGCCAACGCGCACATCACCGCGGGCCTCGACCCCGACGAGCTCTACGTCTCGGCTTGCTACGCGGATGAGGGCATGACGTTCAAGCGCTTCCGTTACCGGGCGCGTGGACGCGCCGGCAAGATCCGCAAGCGCACGTCACACATCACCGTGTTGGTGAGCCGGCTGCCCGAGGATCGTCTCGCGCAGGTTCGCGCCCGCCAGGCGGCCGACCTCGCGTCGCGCCGGAAGCGCGTCGCCGGGTCCCGCCGAGGCCGCGCCGGAAACGCCACCTCCGATGTCGCGGCGGCCGCGGTCGCCGCGGTCGAGGCGTCGACAACGGAGCCCGCGCCCGAAGAAGAGACCGTCGAGCCGGCCGAGATCATCGCCGAGGCCGAGCAGACCGCAGCCGAGTTTGCCGAGAACGAGACAGACGCACCTGAGCCCGCCGAGGAAGCGGAGCTTCCGAGCGCGAAACCGGAGGAGACAAAGTAATGGGCCAGAAGGTCAACCCCTACGGGTTCCGTCTCGGTGTCACCACTGACTGGAAGTCGCGCTGGTTCGCAGAGAAGGGCTACGCGGACCTCGTCATCGAGGACTGGAAGATCCGCAGCTACCTCATGAGCCAGCTCGAGCGCGCTGCCGTAAGCCGCATCGAGATCGAGCGCACCGGCGACCGCCTGCGCATCGACCTCCACACGGCCCGTCCCGGCATCGTCATCGGGCGACGCGGCGCGGAGGCCGAGCGACTTCGCACGGCACTCGCCAAGATCACCGGGAACGTGAAAGCCAGCCTGAACATCCAGGAGATTCGTCAGCCGGAGCTCGATGCCGCGCTCATCGCGCAGGGCATCGCCGACCAGCTCGCCGGCCGCGTCAGCTTCCGCCGGGCCATGAAGCGGGCGCTTCAGACCGTGCAGAAGGCCGGCGCGCAGGGCATCCGCGTGCAGTGCTCTGGCCGTCTCGGCGGTTCGGACATGACGCGTACCGAGAAGTACCTCGAAGGTCGCGTCCCCCTCCACACGATTCGCGCCGACATCGACTACGGATTCCGCGAAGCGCGTACCCCGCAGGGGCGCGTCGGCGTCAAGGTCTGGATCTACAAGGGCGACATCCTTCCGTACTCCATCTCGGCTGACGATCGCGTGGGCCTTCCTGTCGGCACGCCCGGTCCTGACGGGGAGCCCCGCCCGAAGACCCTCATCACCGCAGGTGGCGGCCGTCGCAAGCCCGCGGTCGGAGATGGCATGCAGGCGACCGGAGACGAGACCGGCGAAGAAGGCAAGCCGATCCTCCCGGAGATCGATCCCGAGATGGAGCGCCTGCTGGCCGAGGAAGAGGAAATCGAGCGCCGGACGCGCGAGCACCACGAGACGCCTCACATGCGCAAGGAAACCGACTGATGTTGATGCCCAAGAAGGTCAAGCACCGCAAACAGCAGCGGGGCCGGATGACCGGGAACGCCAAGGGCGGCACGACCGTCGCGTTCGGCGACTTCGGCATTCAGGCGCAGGAGCCGGGCTGGATCACGGCGCGCCAGATCGAAGCCGCTCGTATCGCCATGACCCGCCACGTGAAGCGAGGCGGAAAGGTCTGGATCCGGGTCTTCCCGGACAAGCCGGTCACCCAGAAGCCCGCGGAAACCCGAATGGGCGCAGGCAAGGGCAACCCGGAGCACTGGGTCGCCGTCGTGCGCCCGGGCCGCATCATGTTCGAGCTCTCCGGCGTGCCGGAAGAGTTGGCCAAAGCCGCCATGGAGCGCGCCATCCAGAAGCTGCCGATCAAGGCTCGCTTCGTGGTTCGCCGGGCGCAGCAGGAAGAGGTGTTGATCTGATGGCGAAGAAGAAGTCGACTGACCTGCGCTCGCTGGACGACGGCGACCTCGTCACGCGGCTCGACGAGGCGCGGCAGGAGTTGTTCAACCTGCGGTTCCAGCTGGTCACGGGCCAGCTCGACAACTCGGCCCGCATGGGCCTGGTGCGCCGCGACATCGCCCGCATCGCGACGATCCTGCGCGAGCGCGAGATCGAAGCCGCCGAGGCCCTCGAAGCCGGCACCAAGAACGTCAGCAAGGAGACGAGCAATGTCTGAGACCACCTCCACGGAACAGACCAAGCGCGAGAACCCTCGCAAGGTGCGTGAGGGCATCGTGCTGTCCACCAGCATGGACAAGACCGTTGTGGTCGGCGTCTCCGACCGCGTCCGCCACCGTCGTTACGACAAGACGGTGCTGCGCACCCGCAAGCTCTACGCGCATGACACCGGATCGGGCGCCAAGGTGGGCGACCGAGTCCGTGTGCAGGAGACCCGCCCGCTCTCGAAGCTGAAGCGCTGGCGCGTCGTCGAGATCCTCGAGCAGGCCCGATGATCCAACAGGAATCCCGCCTTCGGGTGGCGGACAACTCCGGCGCCAAAGAAGTGCTGTGCATCAAGGTGCTCGGTGGCACGCGGCGTCGTTACGCCACGATCGGCGACATCTTCGTGGGAACCGTGAAGGACGCTCTTCCCGGTGCCGCCGTCAAGAAGGGTGACGTCGTCAAGTGCGTCGTAGTCCGTACGAAGAAGGAAAAGCGCCGCCCCGACGGCAGCTACATCCGCTTCGACGAGAACGCAGCCGTGCTCATCAACGACCAGGAACAGCCGCGTGGCACGCGCATCTTCGGTCCGGTGGGCCGAGAGCTGCGCGACAAGAAGTTCATGCGAATCATTTCTCTCGCTCCAGAGGTGCTCTAGATGAAGATCAAGAAGGGCGACATGGTGCAGGTGCGCACCGGCAAGGACCGCGGCAAGCGCGGCGAGGTCATGCGCGCCATCCCCAAGACCGACAAGGTGATCGTCGATGGCGTGAACCAGGTCAAGAAGCACCAGCGCGCCACCCGAGCGACCATGCAGGGCGGAATCATCGACAAGGACATGCCCTTGCCTGTCGCCAACGTGTCCATCGTGTGCCCCAGCTGTGGGCCCACTCGCATCGGTTACCGCTTCGACGGAGCCGATGGCAAGCAGGACCGCGCCACCAAGAAGCGGATCTGCCGCAAGTGTGGAGGTGAGCTGTAATGGCCGCTACCGCACCGGCGCGCCCCCGTCTGAAGGAGCGCTACGAGACCGAGCTGCGCCCGCAGCTGAAGGAGACCCTCGGCCTCGCCAACATCATGGAGGTTCCCCGGCTTTCCAAGATCGTGCTGAACATGGGGGTCGGCCGGGCGACCGGCCAGGCCTCCCTGCTCGAGGGCGCCATCAAGGACATGACCCAGATCACGGGTCAGAAGCCGCTCACCACCAAGGCTCGTCAGTCGATCGCCGGTTTCAAGCTGCGCGAGGGCAACCCGATCGGCGTGAAGGCAACCCTGCGCGGCGCCCGCATGTGGGAGTTCTACGACCGCCTGGTCAGCCTGGCGATTCCTCGCATCCGCGACTTCCGCGGCTTGCCGGCCAACGCGTTCGACGGACGTGGCAACTACACGTTCGGCGTGACCGAGCAGGTCATCTTCCCCGAAATCGACTACGACAAGATCGACACGGTCCGAGGGATGGACATCACCTTCGTTACGACCGCCCGTACCGACGCCGAGGGCCGTGCCCTGCTCGAGTCCCTCGGCTTCCCGTTCAAGCGTGAGGATTCCTAGTGGCCAAGAAGGCACTTGTTCAGAAGCAGGCGCGCAAGCCGAAGTTCAAGGTGCGGGGTTACA
>DATLBX010000078.1:0-11078 GCA_035526705.1 Acidimicrobiales bacterium
GTCGACTTCTTGGCGGTCGACTTACGTGCGGTTGCCTTCTTGGCAGTCGACTTACGTGCCGTCGACTTCTTGGCGGTGCTCTTGCGTGCCGTCGACTTCTTGGCAGTCGACTTGCGTGCGGTTGCCTTCTTGGCGGTGCCCTTCTTCTTGGCCGCCGCCGCGGTCCGTTTCCTCGTCGTTGTGGGTGACATGGGTATGGCCGCTCCTAGCGCTTTCGGGCCGTCTTCTTGGCGGCCCTGGGGGATGTTGACTTCTTGGCGGTTGACTTGGCCGCGGCTTTCTTTGCGGACCCCGCCTTCTTTGCGCCCCCGGACTTCTTGGCAGCGGCCTTGGTGGCGCCACCCTTGGAGTTGAGAGCGTTCTTGAACACGGACGCGGGCGCGAACCGCACGCCCTTGGAGGCTGCGATTTTCACCGGTTCACCCGTCTGAGGGTTACGACCCATACGAGCCGCACGCGCGGTCGGCGTGAAAGTCCCGAAACCGAAGAGCTGAACCTTGTCGCCCTTCTTCGTCGCGGTCATCACCGCCTCTACAAACGCGTCGACCGCTTGGTCGGCCGTCGTTCGGTTGAGCCCGGTTTGCTCGGCAACATGTTGCACGAGCTCTGATCTGTTCATTCAACCTCCAGCAATAGGGAACGTTCCCGCGGATACAAGTCAAACGGTTTCTTACCCACTAGGTCAAGCATCCCCACGCGTTTCGACCTCACTCGTTTCGCTTCGCTCACTCCGTTCGGTCGAGCTTTCGCTCGTACTGAACGACAAGCGCGCACGGTGCAACGTGGTTGATGGTGTGTCGTCGTGCGGCCGAGCCGCCCGCCGACACGCTGAAAACCCTTTGTTTGCAAGGGCTTTTGGCCCTTGCGGCGCGTCGGACAGCGTGGCCGTCTTCGACGGCTTCCAGCGTCCGACGCGCGTTGCGCAACAACATGACGAGCACGCGATGCCCTTCGGGCGCCCTGAAATTTTTTTCGGTGAAATGCGCGCAGACCACGCAAAAACACGCGTCGCGCGCCTTTTCGCGCCGCGCTGCTGCGCGTTGCGCGTCGGCGCCACCCGCGGCCGGAGGCCGCCACACCGGCTCACATGACGACAAGAAATGCGCGTCGCGCGCTGGTTGTGCGCCGGCACCGGGGTGCTGCCGAAGCCCGCCACACGCGCTGGCGCACCGCACGACGTAGTCGTGCAGACAGAAGATTTTCAGCGCGACGACGGGCGGCTCTGCCGCACGGCGGAGCTCGAGAAGTAGCTCGCCTGAACGGAGCGAGGGAGGCCGAAGCCGACCGACGCGAGTGAGGGCGAAACGAGAGCGCTAGCCTCGATATCGACACGGGTGCGCGAGCAAGCGCTGAGAGGGTGGTGCTCCACCAACCGTCGAACCTGAACTGGGTCATGCCAGCGGAGGAAGTCGTGAAGAAGCGAATACTCGTCCTCACAGGTGGCGATCAGGGAGCGGGGGGCTTCGATTTGGCGGCTGCCGTCGCTTACGACCTCGTCATCGCTGCTGACAGCGGCCTCGATCTTGCCGAGAGCATCGGGATCCGCCCCGATGTCGTCGTCGGAGACCTGGACTCGGCCTCACCGGACGCTGTCGAGCGAGCCCGCGCCCACGGGGCTGAAGTCGACTCCCATCCCGCCGGAAAGGACCACACGGACTTCGAACTGGCCCTCGAGCGGGCGATGCGGGAGGGAGCGTCGGAGATTTGTGTGATCGGGGGCGCGGGTGGCCGCCCCGACCATTGGCTTTCGAACCTGGCGCTTTTGGCCGCGACGGCGGGCGCGGGCCTCGGCGTCACCGCAGATATGGGCGACTGGCGGGTCTCGGTGGTTACCGCCAGTCACCCCTATCGCGAGGAACTACCTGCCGCGGAGTTGCTGTCGCTTCTGGCGATCGGCGGTGACGTGCTCGGCATCACCACCGAAGGGTTGCTCTACCCCCTGCGAGAAGAGCCCCTGACGATGAGCACGTCCCGCGGCGTGAGCAACGTGGCGCAGGGCGGCGTGGTCCGGGTCGAGATCCAGAGCGGAACCCTTCTGGTGATGCGCCGTCAGCAGCGGCGGTCGGATGTTCCCGGACACGCGATCGCACCGTGAGGAGAATCCTGTGTTTGGCGTTGCTCGGAGCGGCCCTGAGCAGCTGCGGCGCGGAACCCGGCGGCAATGTGGTGCAACCAGTCGGCGGCCAGGAGAAGGTCACGGTCAAGCTGGTCACCCACGACTCGTTCAGCGCGAGCGACGCGGTCCTCGAGAAGTTCACGAGTGAGACCGGCATCTCGATCGAGGTGCTCCCTTCGGGCGACGCGGGAGAGTTGGTCAACAAGTCGGCTCTCACCGCTGGAAAGCCTCTTGGCGACGTCTTGTTCGGCGTGGACAACACCTTCCTATCCCGCGCCCTAGATGCCGAACTGTTCGTGCCGTACAGATCGCCCGCGCTCACGTCAGTACCCGAGGACCTGTGGCTGGACCCGCAGCACCGCGTGACCCCGATCGATCACGGCGAGGTCTGCGTCAACTACGACAAGAGTGCTTATTCGCAGGGCAGGCCCCCGCCGGCAGCACTCTCAGATCTCACGTTGCCCGCCTTCAAGGACCAGTTGGTCGTGGAGAACCCGGCCACCTCGTCACCCGGCCTCGCCTTCCTTCTCGGGACCATCGAGCGATTCGGCGAGGACGGCTGGGAGCAGTACTGGACCGCGTTGAAGCGGAACGGAGTGGAGATCTCATCCGGCTGGGAGGACGCCTACAACGGCTCCTTCTCCGGCGGCGCCGGCAAAGGACCCTTTCCCTTGGTGGTCTCATACGCGTCGAGTCCCCCGGCGGAAGTCCACTATTCCGAGACGCCGAAGGACGCACCCTCCACTGCGGTCATGGAGGACGGCTGTTTCAGACAGATCGAGTTCGCCGGCGTACTGCGCGGCGCGTCGGAGCCCGAAGCGGCCAAGAAGGTCATTGACTTCCTCCTGTCGGAGGAGTTCCAAGCCGACCTCCCCCTCAACATGTTCGTGTTTCCCGCGCGGGAGCACACTCCCCTACCCGAGGTGTTCGAGAAGTTCGCGGCGCGGCCGGACAGCATCCTGTCGATGGATCCGGAGCGAATCGAAAAGGGTCGCGAGAAGTGGGTGACTCGCTGGACTGAGTTGATGGCGGGGTGAGGCGCGTCCGCCTGATGGCGGCGCTGGTCCCGTTGGCGTTCGTGGGGCTCTTCTTCCTATGGCCCGTGACGAACATCGTCGCTTTGGGAATTTCTCCACGAGCGCTCGACACACTCGCTTCACCCCGTACGTGGTTGATCGTCCGGTTCACGTTCTGGCAGGCCGCGGTCTCGACGTTGTTGACCGTCCTCATCGCTCTCCCCGGTGCGTGGGCCTTGGCGCGGGGTCAATTCCGGGGAAAGGCCTTCGTCCGCGCCTTGCTCACTGTCCCGTTCGTCCTGCCTACCGTCGTGGTCGCCTCGGCTTTTGTTTCCCTGTCGAAGAGCAGCCTCACAGCTTGGGCCTCGGGAGGGATCGCCGCGATCCTGGCCGCGCACGTCTTCTTCAACTACGCCCTCGTCGCACGGGTCGTCGGCGCCGTGTGGGGCGAGATGCATACAGATCTCAACGACGCGGCACGCACACTCGGGGCGCGCCCGACCTCAGTGTTCGCGCGAGTCACCTTGCCCTTCCTGAGACCGGCGATCGCCGCCGCCGCAACGATCGTGTTCCTTTTCACGTTCACATCGTTCGGTGTCGTGCTGATCCTGGGCGGAACCAGGTGGACCACGCTCGAGGTCGAGATCTACCGCCGCACCGCGCAACTCTTCGACCTTCCCGCCGCGTCGGCCCTGTCTCTCTTGCAACTCGCGGCGGTGGTCCTGTGCCTGCTGGTGATCTCACGGCTCGGCGGAAACGGTGGACCCTTCGAGCCCGGCGGCCGCGAAGTCGCCGGGTCGAAGGCACGAGGGGGGCGCCGGCAGGTCCTCGCTGCGCTCGGTCCAGCTGCGTTCCTGATCGGGATTCCGATCGCCGCGCTGGTGTCGGCCGCATTTTCGAATGAGCGTGGTCCAGGGCTGGCCTACTTCCGAGCCCTCGGGGAATCTCGAGCGGGATCCACGCGCTTCGTCGCCCCGGTGGAAGCCATCGCCAACTCGGCGCTGTTCGCCGCAGTTGCGACCGTCACCGCGCTCGCGGTGGGCGGACTCGCCGCAGCAGTGATTGCCGGTCGTCACCGCCGCGGTCGGTCCGTCTACGACGCGGCACTGATGCTGCCGCTGGGCACATCAGCGGTCACCTTGGGCTTCGGACTGCTGATCACCTTCGACACCTTCCCGCTGGATCTACGGTCGTCGGCTGTTCTCATCCCGCTGGCCCACGCGCTGGTTGGCATTCCGTTCGTCGTACGGACGCTGGTACCCGCCCTGCGGGCGATACCGCAAGGGTTACGCGAGGCGGGGCTCCTGCTCGGCAGGTCACGATGGGAGGTGGCGCGACGGGTCGACGTGCCCCTGGTTTGGCGGTCGGCGGTGGTCGGCGCGGGCTTCGCGGCCGCGGTGTCACTCGGGGAGTTCGGCGCCACGGCCTTTCTCGCGCGTCCGGAACGGGTAACGGTGCCGGTGGCCATCTATCGCTTCCTCGGCCAGCCCGGCTCCTTGAATCGTGGCCAAGCGCTCGCGTTGTCAGTGATCCTGATGGGCCTCGTTGCGGTGGTCGTGCTGCTCACTGAAGGCGCCGGACAGCGAAGGGCTCCGGGCCCCCGCTCAGCAGAGTTGCGAAGGGCTCCGGGCCCCCGCTCAGCAGTCCTGCGCCGGCGCCCCCAGTGAACTGAGAGAAACCCCTAGCTGATCCGGCGGGACACGCGTCCCTGGATCATGTACTGGGGCCGGCCCTCACCATCGAAGTCGGTGAACTTGGCTCCGCCCGAGGGCTTGCCCTCTTCGTCCAGCGCGGCGAACGTCTCGGCGTCGATCGGCTGAAGTGTCGTCGGCTTGGGAGACGCCATGTTCGCCGCCAGATAGCCGCCGAGGACTGTCGTCGATCGCAGCTTGCCTTCGACCACTTCGACCGTGGTGGTCAAGTACTTGCGGTCGTAGACGCCGACGTACTTCTCGAGGTCGATCTGCGGCGGCTCGGGCTTTTCTGCCGGAGCTTCCTGCTCTGCAGCCGTCTTCTGCTTCTCCGCCAGTTCCGCGGCGAACTTGTCGCCCCCGAGCCTCGAGAAAACTTCCTTTACGACCCCGCCTATGACCGCGCCACCGCCAGGACCGTTGGTCAGAACTGCGATCGACACACCCTGGTCGGGAAGGTTCATCCAGGACGAAACCTGACCAAGCGTGCCGCCACCGTGGCTGAGGATCGAGAACGGTCCCTGCTTGCCCACCATCCAGCCGAGGCCCTGTCCGCCGCCGGCCGCGTTGCCGGTGAGCTCCGGGAACTGAATCTCGCGCATGGCCGCGACCGACTTCTTCGACAGCACCTGCTTTCCGTTCGGCGCGACGCCATCGTTGAGGTGGAACTGTCCGAAGGCGCAGAGGTCGCGAGCCGACGCGTTGATGACGCTGCCCGCAGGGGCGTTGCCGAACGGCAGCGACCAGGTCTCGTAGAGCACGGGCTCGTCGCCCTTTTTCTCCGCTTCGCGGTGGCCGGCGGCAGCGCGGAACTGGATCGCCTCCTCCGGGAGCGACACGGTCTCATTGAGCTCGAGAGGCTTGAGGAGCCGCTCGCGCAACGCGTCGACCCACGGGAGGCCCGTCAAGACCTCGATCACGCGGCCGGCGATGATCGTCCCCGCGTTGCAGTACGAGTGGAACTTGCCGATGGGGTGGACCAGGCCGATGTTGGCCAGACTGTCGACGTAGAGCTTTACTGCGTCGGCGCCCCGACCGAAGTCCTCGATGTAGTCCCCTCCGTCGATGCCAGACGTGTGGGTCACGCAGTGGCGCACCGTGATTTGCTTGGTCGCCTCGGCGTCAGCCAACTTGAAGTCGGGGAGGACCTCGATCACCGGCTGGTCCAGATCGAGCTTGCCCTCGTCCACCAGCTGCATGAGCAGCGTGACGTTGTAGACCTTCGTGTTGGAGCCGATCTGGAACACCGAATCTGGCGTCACCTCCACGCGCGTGCGGAGGTTGGTGTAGCCAGCGACGCCGGTCAGAACCTCGTCGCCCCTCTGAACGGCGGCGGACGCTCCCGGGCACCCCGACTCCTGGACCAGTTTCTCGACGAGGTTCTCGAGCTCGTCACCCGTCATGAGTTCGTTTGACATTTGCCCACTCTGGGGCACCTGCAGGGTGCCCGGAGCCGTGCCGCAGACCAATTGGGACGCCTCA
The DNA here is from genome assembly GCA_035526705.1 of Acidimicrobiales bacterium. Classification (GTDB taxonomy): domain Bacteria; phylum Actinomycetota; class Acidimicrobiia; order Acidimicrobiales; family JAHWKP01; genus JAHWKP01. Next base: position 6,306 of record DATLBX010000078.1, read on the forward strand.
GCTTGTCCCCCATGACCATGGCCGGGCCTGGGATTCCGAGTTGGCTGGACCTATGGCAGTAGCCGAGGTACGTAGGCGTCCTTCGCGCGACTACCCCCCGCTGCTCATTGCCGGAGTGCTCCTCCTCGCGATCCTCGTCGTGCTTCCCTCCTCGCTCAACCTGCCGCAGTCGAGCCCCTCGCAGACGTTGGAATACGCGCCCGTCCCACCGGAGGACGAAGACTCGCCGCCTCCTCCCAGCGGGAACCTCGGTGCGCTCTCCCTGGCCGGTTCAGCCAACCTCGGCGGATCAGGCGGCGACGCGCCGGGGGGCGGCGCCGGCGGGGGCGCGCAGCCGGGCGGCGCAGGCAAGAACCCGTCGACCAAGCGCTGTGTCGGCAATCCTCCCCGCCAGACTGAGGACCCGCTCTCTCCACCGTGCGTGGCGCACTTCGCGGGCGACAACGGAGGAGCAACGGCGCAGGGCGTCACCGCGGAGGAGGTGCGGGTCGTTGTCTACTTCGAGGGGTGCGCCACGCAGAGCGGAGGGAGCCGCGGGCGCGAGCCTCTTCCCTGCAGCACTTACATCGACATGCTGGAACCACCACCCCCCGACGAGAACACGTTCGCCCGAACGGTGCGCATCTATCAGCAGTACTTCAACGACCGGTACCAGACCTACGGTCGCTTCGTCCACTTCTGGGCGTACTTCGACGGCGGTCCTACAACTGCAGAGACACGGCGAGCGGACGCAGCCGACCATGTTCAAAAGCTGGATCCTTTCGCCGCGTTCGTGGGGAGCGCGTTCGGTTACATCTCGGACTGGGAAGAGGTTCTGCTGCGTCGCGGCGTTCACGTCTTCCGCAACTCGCAGAGCGACCGCGCCAACTGCTGCGCGGTCAGCGCGACGTTTCGCAAGTTCGCGCCGCTCCTCTGGAGCGTTGCCGCTTCGGCGGAACAGTACGCGGACATTTTCGCCGGGGCAGTCTGCGGACAGGTGGTGGACCGCCCGGTCACGTTCAGCGGGATGACCGCTGATCAAGGCAAGCCGAGGATCCTCGGCTTGATCCGCGACAACCGCAAGGGGTACGAGGGCGGCGCCGTGCACGGAACCTTGTCCCGCGATCGGATAGTCGAATGCGGCGCGAAGTTCGTGGCGGAGGCCGTGAGCGACGGGTCCTGCGACCCCAACGAGGCGAGCGCGGCGATGGCTTCGTTCCGAGACGCGGGCGTCACCACCATCGTGTGGCCCACCGGCCCTCAAGGGGGCGATCAATGCAGCGGGTTGAACTACGCCAACTCCGCCGCCGCGATGGCGTATTACCCCGAAGTTGTTGTCGCGGGTAACGGTCTCAGCGAGATCACTCTGAACGGCCAGACCCTCCCGCAGCAGTTCTGGCGCAACGCCTTCGTGGTCACCCCTTACACGCGGGCCGACGTTGTCGGCGAGCGGCCGTGCATCCAGGCCATTCGTGAAGTCGACCCCGGCGCGAACATCCGCGACACCGAGAACATCTCCTGCACGATGTACGACGTCTTCCGCTTCCTCTTTACGGGGATACAGGTCTCCGGACCGAGACTGACGTCGGCCTCGATGGACAAGGGCTTCCACGCCATCCCGGCGGTGTCCAGCGAGGACCCGCGTGTGCCGGCGTGCTTCTTCGAAACCGGCGACTACACATGCGTGAAGGACGCCATGATCGTGTGGTGGGACCCCTCGGGTCGGGACCCGGGCAGTTCCGCCGCAGGCTGCATGCGGATGCTGGAGGGTGGGCGCCGTTACTTGGCCGGCGAGTTTCCCCAGCGCGACATCGCGGACACACGCCGGGCGGACGACCCATGCAACCGGCAGGGCACGATCATCGCCTGATCAGCCGGCGGGCTCGATCTCCTCGCCGTAATCGGTGACTTCAGATTCCGGCGGAGCCTTCACTTCCACGTCGACGCCGAAATCGAACAACTCGATCACCAAGTCGACCTGACTCGCGGGGGTCCCGCCCGCAGCCGGCGTCTCGACCTCATAGGCGAATCGCCGAGCGCGGCCTTCCTCGTCCACCCACACGTCGATCGGGAGCTCCTCGATCCCGAGCTGCTCACTGAAAGCGGCGAAGTCGTCGCGACGTTCCTTCGGAACCTCGTCTTGGGCCTTCTCCAGATCGACCGTGGCGCGGTAGTGCGTGGTTGCCACGCCGCGGACACTCTGCTCGCCCACTTCCTGGACTTCCCCACTGACGCCCCGGAGGGCGTCGAGTACGCCACGCGGATCGTTACTCGCCGGGTTGAGACTGGGTACCGGCGCGCCGCTCTCGCCCAGCGCCTCCAGATCGAACTTGATCCAAGGGCGGTTTCCCAGCTCGCTGCCGGGCATCTTCATGTAGACGACAGAGCCCAGCATGCGCATCTCCGCGTCACCCGCGGGGGCCCCGGGAATCCCGAGGGCGCCCATGTCCATCGTCATGATTCCGTGGCCGGTCTCGTAATTGATGAGGCCTTCCGCTTTGATCTCGAACGCCGGCGCGCCGCCCGCGGCCGTCGTGGCCGTGGACGAGTCCGGCTCCGCCGAGACCGTCATCGACATGCGCGAGGTGCCGGCCTGCGCCGTCGCGTCGCCCGCGGCGGCCAGGACCTGTTCGCCGTTCTTCCCACACCCTCCGGCGAAGACCATCACTGTCAGCAGCAGCGCCGCCGTCCATTTCGTTCGTGCCATCCGAATACCTCCGTAGATCGCGTAGTGGGGCGGGGAAGCGCTCCGGGCTACTGAGGCGCGGCCGGCCCGAGTATGCCAGCCCCTGTGTCGCGCGTCACTGTGTCGTTGGCGGCTGGGCGCCCCAACCCAGCCGCTGCGGAGCGTGGGGCCCCACCCGCGCCCGCGCCCGCGCGCGCAACTGCCGGGGCGATTAGCCCCGGCGGTCACTTACGACTATTCAGGTGTGGAGAGTTCAGCGGGCCTTGCGGGCCGTGGACTTCCTCGCTGTGGTCTTACGGGCAGTCGTCTTGCGTGCTGCCGGGCGCTTCTTGGCGGTTGACTTCCGCTTGGCCGGAGCCTTCTTCGCGGTTGACTTGCGCTTCGCGGGAGCCTTCTTCGCGGTTGACTTGCGCTTGGCGGGAGCCTTCTTAGCGGTTGACTTGCGCTTCGCGGGAGCCTTCTTCGCCGTTGACTTGCGCTTCGCGGGAGCCTTCTTCGCTGTTGACTTGCGCTTGGCGGTCGCCTTCTTGGCGGTGCTCTTGCGTGCCGTGGACTTCTTGGCGGTGGACTTCTTCTTGGCCGCCGCCGAGGTCCGTTTCCTCGTCGTTGTGGGTGACATGGGTATGGCCGCTCCTAACGCTTCCGGGCCGTCTTCTTGGCGGCCCTGGGGGATGTTGATTTTTTGGCGGTCGACTTGGCCGCGGCTTTTTTCGCGGACCCCGCCTTCTTTGCGCCCCCGGACTTCTTGGCAGCCGCTTTGCTAGCGCCGCCCTTGGAGTTGAGAGCGTTCTTGAATACGGATGCGGGTGAGAAACGCACGCCCTTGGAGGCCGCGATTTTCACCGGATCGCCCGTCTGAGGGTTCCGACCCATACGAGCCGCACGCGCCGTCGGCGTGAAAGTTCCGAAACCGAAGAGCTGAACCTTGTCGCCCTTCTTCGTCGCGGTCATCACCGCCTCTATAAACGCGTCGACCGCTTGGTCAGCCGTCGTCCGGTGGAGTCCGGTTTGCTCGGCAACATGCTGCACGAGCTCTGATCTATTCATTCATCCTCCAGCTATAGGGAACGTTCCCGCGGATACAAGTCAAACGGTTTCTTACCCATTAGGTCAAGCATCCTCCCGCCTCGCTCGCTCGCTGGCGCTCGCCGCGTCGACACTCACTCGCGGCGCTCGCTTCGCTCGCTGGCTCCGTTCGGTCGAGTTGTTTCGACACTCACTCGTTCGCTGCGCTCACTCCGTTCGGTCGAGTGATCGTGCTCCGCCGTCCGGCAAAGCCGGCCGGCTACACCGAAACACCCTTTGTTTACAAGGGCTAATCGCCCTTGGGGCGCGTCAGACGGTGTGGCCGTCTGCGACGGCGTCCAGCGTCCGCCGCGCAAAACCGCGTGGGTTACACGTCATCGGCATCGCAACACGCGCGCTGTCGTGTTGTTCCGCGTGTTGCGTTTGATCACTTGTGTACCTACCAGAAATTTTTTTGGAAAATTCGCGCAACACTCCACAAAATCACGCGCGACGCGCTTTTCGCGCCGGCACGCGCCGTGCTTTTGCGTCGGCGCCACGCACGGCCGGAGGCCGCCACACGCGCTGACGCGCCACGACCGGAGGTCGTGCGGAAGAAGGTTCTCAGCGCGACGACGGGCGGCTTTGCCGCACGGCCGAGCACCAGAAACAGCTCGTCCGAACGGAGTGAGCGAAGCGAGCGAGTGAGGGCGAAAGCGAGCGAGCCCCCGGGCGAGACCGAGGCACTAGCCTCGGTCTCGACACGGGAGCGCGAGCGAAGCGCTGAGAGGGTGGTGCTCCACCGACCGTCGAACCTGAACTGGGTCATGCCAGCGGAGGTAGTCGGAGTGGGAAAGCGAATTCTCGTCATAACCGGCGGCGAGCACAGCACCGGATCAGCGGATATGGCTCGGAACACGCCATTCGACTTTGTCATCGCGGCCGATAGCGGACTCGACCTCGCCGAGGCCATCGGGATCCGCCCGGACATAGTCGTCGGCGACCTCGACTCGGCCTCCCCGGCCGCCATCGCTCGAGCCCGGAACCATGGGTCGGAGATCGAGGCCCATCCGGCCGGGAAGGACCAAACCGACTTCGAGCTG
>DATLBX010000079.1:0-4678 GCA_035526705.1 Acidimicrobiales bacterium
CGGGGGGAACTTCTCCGGGTCCCAGATCGGCGTGCCGGCCCTCGAAAGCCTGTCGTACTCGAGGACGACCCGGTCGCGCTCGCCGACCGCGAGCGGCAGGACGGCGCGATCCTTGCGAACGTACGCCACGGACCAGCGGGACGGGTCCGCGTGCGAGCCGCAGTATTCGGCCGCGCCGCCGATGACCCTCGTGCGGTGGACGAACATGTTGAGCCGCTCGGCGCAGCTCGCCTCGAACTCCGCGACCACCTCATCAAGCACCTGTTGTCCTGCCACCACCACCCCTCCGACGCGAAGCCAGATTATCAACACCGCCAGCGCCAGCCAACACGCCGGACGTCGGACCACGATAGGACCCACCGGCCCACCGGTTCAAAACCTGGCCTACGAGCCACGTGCGCCAGCGTGTACGGTGTCGGCCAGGCCCGACGACCTGCGTCTATCCGTTGCGACGCCGCCACCATCGTGGAAGTTGCGTGAAGTCCGCGTGAAGGGTTCCGACAGTCATCGTGCCAGTATCGTGATATCAGCGGGCATCACGGCCCTGCGGCCGCGCTCGGATGCACCGCGCCACGCCGGGGCAGCAGCGCCTGGCGTGCGGCCACAAGCTCAAAAAAAAGGGCTTGCACGGCGCCTCGAGGTCGGCTTGTCTGGTGTCGTTGCGGAGGTGGAGGTCGATGCGGAAGTTGGTTGTCAGCTCGGACGGCGGTGCGTTCATCACCGGGATCGATGTCGAGGAACACGACCTCGCCGGCGGGGTCGCCACCTGCGTCCGCCTGTTCCCTGAGAGCTCCATCTACATCGATGGGCGGCTCGTGGACGACGAGACGGTGGCGACGATCAAGGCCGCGTTGGCGGCGGGGATCGGGGCTGCCATGACCGAGTCGGTGCCGACGCAGCCCGCCTCGCAGCCCGCCTCGCCGCAGGGGCCGGAGATGGTGCAGGACTACAACGAGACGCTTCAACGCGTCTTCACCGACGTCCGCAAGCACCACGTCGAGGTGCTGCGGGACATGGCGGAGTCCACGAGGATGATCGGCCGCGTGCTCATCGAACGCGAACGCGAATTCGCCGACGAGGCCGCACGTCAACGTGAGCTCACCCGCAAGAGCCTCGCCGACATCGACCTCCTCGGCCGCAGCGTCAAGGCCACGGAGTTCACCAACGTGCTCGCTGTGGTCGGAGCTCCCAACGAGGCCCGCGCACGGGGCAGCGACAACGTGACCATCGGCGATCTGTGGACGGGGTTCAAACGAATTTTCACCGGGGAAAGGTAGGGGGACATGGCTCGAAGGACAGCAGGTAGATCAGGAGGGGCGGTGCTCGCCCAGGCGGAGGAGTCGATCGGTACGTCGCTCAGGAAGACGGTCGACAACCACTACAAGGGCCTCGACCTCAGCACGGCGCAGGCGATCCGCAAGGCGAAGGTCGACACCGAGGCCGCGAAGATCATCACGGCGATCCGTCAGGGCCGCGCGACCGAGGTGTTGATGATCGCGGCGAGCGCCGCCTCGGGCGTGGTGAGCGGGGTGCTGACGCAGAAGGCCATCAACAACGCCACGGTGGGCGGAGCTCCGGCGGCGACCGCCCTCGGGGTGGTTCCGGTGATCGCCGGACTCGCGGCCCCGATCAGCCTGTCAGGCCGGGCGATCCTCACCGCCGGCGGCCTGACGTACATCACCGGCGCCTTCCTCTACAACCTCCTGACCAAGCCGACCTTGCCGGCGGAGACCCCCGTATGAAAGGCACCGTCGTCGCCCGGGTCCGGCGCGTGCTGATGGGCCACTCTGAACGGGCCCTCGTCCACGCGGTCGATGACGCCACCAACTTCGAGCACAAGATCGAGGTTGCGTCCGACGCGTTGCGCGACCTCGTGCCAGGACAGGAATACGCGCTGATGCTGTCCTGGACGCTCGAACCCCTCGTGTCGGACACCACGTCCCGCGAGACGGCCGCGCCCCCTGCTCGTGCTCCGACCCCGCTACCGAGCGCGGTCGACGAAGAATTCATGGCCCTCATGGCCAGGCCGCGCGGCAGGGCCGTCGCCGGTCCAACCTCCGCGGCGAGACCGAACCCGCCGCCGCCGCTGGATAGCGGCGCGCCGGTCGTCACCTCGGCCGCCGAGCAGCTCGCAGAGCGACTCGGCATCCGGCCGGGTCGCGCCACGAGCTGATCCGATCGTCAATAACCAACCCTCGATCCTCGCACTGCAAGTGCGGGGCAGAGACCTTGTCTGTCCGAAATGAAGGAGATGAAGCGATGGATACTGGAAAACTGGTGAAATTCGAACAACTGCCCGCGCAGGGCAACTCTTCGCAGGAGCAGATCCTCGACGTGCTTCAGCAGATCGCGTGCCGCCCGGGGCTGCTCGAGCGGATGATCTCCTGCACCGAGCGGTTCTCGCACATCGAGCGCGCCACCTCGGGCTTCGAGGAGCGTTGCCGGACCACGATCAACAAGTGCGACGCGATCGAGCTGCTGTGCCGCAACTTCCTCTGCCCCGGCAACGTCAACTTCTCGCAGCGCACGCTCGACGAGTACAGCGGCAAGAATCAGGTCAAGCTCACCGAGAACGTCACGGGCCTCAGCGACCCGTACGTCAACACTTTGCCGGTGCCGCCGGGCAAGAAGATCCGGCTGACCCACAAGCCCCGCCCGGGCTACACGCCGACGAACATCCGGATCGATCTCAACATCGCTGGGGGCGGAAACAATTACTCGGATTTTTTGATCCAGTTCTATCTCGTGCCCGGTGGCGTCAACACCAACATCGGCCTCGAGATCGGCAACGCCTACGACGGCAACATGTTCCTCAACAAGGACGGGACCCAGATCTCGGTCCCGTTCCCCGACTACCGCGCGCTGCCCCTCGACATCGGCAGCCTGGAGACGCTGGCCGTCGAGATCACCAACAACGGCGCCGCCAACAACCTCGACTCGGCCCACGTCAACGTCTTCTACGACAACAGCCGGTTCTACGAGCTGTGCAAGGCCCGGTCGGGGTGCGGCGGGAGCTGCTCCACGACGCCGACGCCGGGCATCGCGCCGCAGTAAGCCAGGGAGGACCCGACCATGGCGAACGAATCTATCATCCTCGAGCTCAACGCCGAGTCCGACTGGGACGGTGTCTCGGCGACCACCCTGAGCCGTGACGACGCGGTCGTCACCGGCCAGCGCTACTTCAAGTTCAACATCGTGGGCCTGCACGGCATCCTGCCGGCGGACCTCGGGGGACTGTTCTCGGCGACCAGCGTCAAGCTGATCGGCATCGCCCACAACTTCCGGAACCCGGGGGCGAAGGCGCGGGTGATCGCCTCGGACTCGAACGGGTCGTACCGCCAGGAGGTCACGCTCCGGCCGGACGTCCAGTTCATCACGCTGTTCCCCGGCGACAAGCTCGCGATCCTCACGAAGGACACGCAGGTCCAGATCGTCCTCGTCGTCAACGAGATGAACGAGGCCGAGTCGGTCCGGTGGGGCCTCGCGCACGAGCCCACCGCGACGCCGACCCGCTTCCGGATCATCCGGCAGACGGGGGTGGCGTTCGCGCCCGCCCTCAACAACGTGTGGCAGCCCGCCTTCACGTTCAACCAGGCCACCGGGGTGATGGTGGTGACGGACGACAGCGTGGGGGTGATCCCCTCGACGTCGCTCTGCCTCTTCCCGCGCCACGAGGGCTGCTACGTGTCCCTCCGCTACTCGGCGAGCAACGCGGACGGCAAGGTCCACATCGTCGACAACGAGACCCGCAAGTCGTGGATCGCCGAGGCGGCGCTCCCCGACGTCCGGTGGTCGCAGGTCCAGTACATCGGCCACGACGACAACATCGCGCTCGAGGCCACCGCCGCCGTGGCGGGCCAGAAGATGGTCTGCGACATCGAGGTCGCGCCCGTCCAGGCGGACAGCCGCCTCCGCGCCCGCTACCAGGAGGGGTTGTAGACCATGTATTTCGACCGTCATCGCCTGGCGACACTCGTCGAGCTCTCGGCCCTGGAGCGCACCCTCCGGGGGCCCGAGCGGCTGCGCCACGAGGAGTACGTGGCCCTCCTCGTGAAGGCGGCCTACGACGACGCCACGGAACCCGCGCGCGCCGAGTTCATGGCGCGCATCAAGACGATGCCGGAGACCGCCTGGCCGTGGTCGACGGTGCAGTCCATGGCGCCGCGTGGGGGTGGTGGTGACGGTCCTGGCGCGAAGGTCAGCCTTTCGCCCAAGCCCGAGCTCTACGCCCCCGCGGCGCTGATCCTGATCCGCGGTCAAGCCGAGTCGGCCGACGCCGATCCCGGCAACCGCCTCCCCGACCGCGCGGCGCCGGAAGGCGCCGCGTGGACGCCCCTCCACAAGGCCCTCGACATCTGGGACACCAAAACGATCCTGGCGTGGATCGGACCCCAGGGGTGGATGAACCCGGCGGCCGCCCAGGTGCCCAAGGACACGGGCAACGGGGTGACGCCGCCGGGCAACGGAGACGTGAAGCCGAGCAGCGGCAGCGACCTGCCAGTACCGCAACCACCGGCCCCGGGCTCCGCGGTGACGTGGACGCACCCGGTCGTGCTCGCGGCGGGCGGCGTCGTCGTCGTCGTCGGCGCCGTCGCCCTCTACAACGCCAGTCAACATCGCGATCGTCGTCGCCTCGAGGAAGCCCTCGAGGCCCAGGAGGAGCAGCAATGAGTCGTCT
>DATLBX010000080.1:0-16466 GCA_035526705.1 Acidimicrobiales bacterium
TCTCCGCCTCCGCCGTTTCCAGCACCGCCGTTTCCAGCACCGCCGTTTCCAGCACCACCGTTTCCAGCACCACCGTTTCCAGCACCGCCGTTTCCAGCACCGCCGTCTCCGCCTCCGCCGTTTCCAGCACCGCCGTTTCCGCCACCGCCGTTTCCAGCACCGCCGTTTCCAGCACCGCCGTTTCCAGCACCGCCGTTTCCAGCGCCGCCGTCTCCGCCGCCGCCGTTTCCGCCACCGCCGTTTCCAGGACCGCCCGGGACGGATCCCGCGTCGCTGGGGGACGATCCAGAGTTGCTCGGCGTAGATCCGGAGTTTCCGGGTCCAGAGGAGTGGCCAGGGTCGGTTCCGGAGTTGTCATGTCCGGAGTTGTCATGTCCGGAGTTGGATGGTGCGGGGTTGTCTCCGGAGTTGCCACGTCCGGGGTTCGAAGGGGCCGGGCTGGGTCCGGAGTTGTCACGTCCGGGGTCAGCCGACCCATGGTTGTCTCCGGAGTTGCCACGCCCGGAGTCGGGTGTTGCTGAGTTGCCTCCGGAGTTGCCACGTCCGGGGTTGGGGGAAGAGGTGTCCTCGTCAATCGGCGCGACGCGAGGGGTGTCGTCGCCAGCCGGCGCGTCCGCCTCGCGCTCCACCGCTTGAGGGGGAGCTAGCTGCGGCTCGATTTCCGGCTCTGGGGCAGGCTTGGGCGGCGCCACCTCGGCTGGGGCGTCGATCTGGTTATCCGGGTCGTTAGGCCCGCTGGGCGGCGGTGCGGAGGGCTGGGGTGCGTCTCCCACCGGCGGCGCGGCGGCCGGCGAGGAGCCGCTCGGCGGTGAGGACTCAGCGGGAGCGCTCGTATCGAAACTCTCCGTGGCCACGGGCGCGGGCACTGGTCGTTCCTCGCGCCCGCTGTCGCCGCCCTCCCCCGAAGCGGTGTCGGACGACTCCGCTTTCGCTGACTCTGCGTCGTCCGCCGGCTCGCGATGGGAGGGAGGCGTCGGGCGCGGATCTGCGGTCTCGATGTCGTCTTCGGGAGCCGCCTCGGGCACCCAGAGGGCCGAGGGGGGCGTCTGGCCGAATTGATCCGCCGCGGCCGCCGTCTCTTGGAGGTCGAGTCTCAAATTGAGCGACACCCAGGGGTCGGTCCGATCGATGGGTTCCCGTCGGCCAGGTCCACCAGTCGTCGGGACGCGCACCTGCTCGCCCGCATGCACCCGGACGGAGCGACCGTCGGAGATCACTTCGACCACTCCTTCACCCACGGCGAAGGTGCAGATCTCGAAACATGCCACCCCGAACCGGGTGCCGCGCACTGCGCCTATGGCCGAGGCGGTCCGGATTTCGAAGCGACTCTCGCTCCCGGTGGCCTTCTGGACGGTCTGCCAGGAACGGCCGGCTTCGAGGTGCCCCACGATCTCGCGGGTCTTCGGGCCGGACTCGAGGGTCTCAACTACGAATGTGGAGTCCGGACCGAGGCGCGTCAGGGAGCCGTCGAAATAATCGAGAGTGGCCAGACCGATTGGGCCGGTGCGAACGGTGGATCCCTCCGCCAACGTCTCGCTGCTGGGGATGACCCGCGCGGGTTGTTTCCCGGTGGCGACTTCCACGGACTGTCGAACCACTTCGAGCTTCGCAGAGACGGGCCTCTCAGAGGAGCGCGCTTGAGCGGCGACGCCTATGCAGCCGGCGATCACCGCCAGCGCAGCTACGAGCGCGACACCTCGCGCCCGCCTCGATTGAGGCCGTTCGGACATTCCCTGGATCCCCCCGGATTGGAATTAGTCACAGTGTGTCAGTTACCGCCGAGAAACTTGAACAGTTTCTATACGCCAAATGTCACACCTGTTGGGACGTTCGGCGTCGGGAGACCGCGTCCCTCCCTCGAGCACAGCCAGGCCCTATACCTCTCGATGAGGGTGAGGTGTTGGTCAATGAGGGTGCTGGGGCCCAGGGCGCTACCCCTGTACCCACGACTGCAGCTCGCTGCGGTACGGGAAGTCGATCTCGGGCCCATACGGTTCGATGGCCTCTCGGAGCTCCAGCTCGACTCTGTTCTGCTCCGATGCCGGGAGGGCGGCGATGAAGCTGGTGGACAGCGCTCGTTGGACGACCCCCTCCACGTCGGTCGTCTGCGAATTATCGATTCCCCAGTCCTCGACGAACTCGAAACGCGGGTCGGCATCGATGGCTTCTCGCCAGATCATCGACTTGTGCCGGGGCGTGGCGCCCTCGTACCGACTGAGGATCTCGTCATAGGCCGCCACCCACGGGGCTGACGCGCCTCGCACGTTCCAGACCGTCACGAGGAATCCCCCCAGCCGCAGCACGCGGTGCATTTCCTTCAGCGCTGCGGGATGGTCGAACCAGTGGAAGGCCTGCGCGGCCACGACCGTATCTATGGAGTCGTCGGCCAACGGGAGATCCTCGGCAGTGCCGTCGAGCACCTCCTCCGGCGACGCCGTGGATGCGATTCGCGCCCGCATCTCCGGCACCGGCTCGACCGCGACGACGCTCACCCCCGCCGCCACCAACTGGGCGGTGAATATCCCGGTGCCCGCGCCTACGTCGACGACGCATCCGCTTCCATAGCGCGACACGAATCGCTCCACGAGGTTCGCGTGGTACGCCGGCCTCGCTTGCTGATAGGTGACCGAACGATTGCCGTAGCCGCGTGCCGCGGACTCGTGGATCACGCCGCAGTTGTTACCAGGACGCCGCCCGAGGTGCTCGGACAGACGCAATCGATCCTGCGGCGTCTAGCTCCAGCCCGGGCGGAGGCTCCAGGTGCCCGCCACCATCGTCGCCGACACCGGAATGTCCGCCAGGTCTGTCGCCGATAAGTGTGCGGGATCCTCGTCGAGGATTACCAGATCCGCGGGAGCGCCGTCGGTCAGAGTTACGCGCGTCGAGGCCGCCACGGCGTCGGCCAGCGGGAGCGTCTCCTCGGGCATCCACGGGGGTCGCTCGTCGACGGTTCGGTGCACGGCAGCCGCGATGGCGCGCCAGGGGTCCAACGGGGAAATGGGCGCGTCGGAGCCGAAAACCAGCCCGCTCCCCGATCGCGCCAAGGTGCGGAGGGGGTAAGCGGTATCCACTCGGTCGCCCCACCACTGCTCGACGAGGTCCTGGTCGTCGACCGCGTGGCCCGGCTGAATTGACGCAGTGATCCCGAGCGCGGCGAAGCGCGCCCTGTCCGCGGGGGCGATCATCTGCGCGTGCTCGATCCGTCCGGCAATGCCGACGGCCTCGTACGCGTCGAGCACGGTGCGGTTGGCGCGATCGCCGATGGCATGCACCGCGACGTTCAAGCCCTGACTCGTGGCGCGGCGCAGCAATTGCTTCAGCTCCTCCAGCTGGAGTAACGGCATTCCGGTGTTGTCCGGCTCGCCGCTGTACGGGTGCTCACAATGCGCCGTCCGCGAACCGAGAGCGCCGTCGGCGAAGAGTTTCAGCGGACCGACGTCATGCCGGCCGAACTCGTCGAGGATCTGCCCGGATCGCCAGCCGGCCTCCTGCGCTTCGTCGAGTTGGCGCATGTGCACCGCGGAGGTGACCCGCAACGGCAGCGGCCCTCGGGCTGAACGCCGGAGCCACCCCGCCACATCGGCATACGACCAGCCGTAGTCCTGGATATGGGTGATGCCCCGCCGCACCGCAGCATCGACTGCGGCGTTGATCGCGTCGTCGGTCTGCGCGTCCGAGTAGGCGGGAAGCAACCGCTGCGCCTCCCACGCTTCCCATTCGCGCAGGTAGCCGGTCTCGTGTTCCATGCCGATCGCTGCTAGAGCCGCGCTCGAGAACCACGCGCTGTGCCCGTCCTGACTTGTGAGCGCCACGGGAACGCCCGGAACCGCTCGGTCGAGCGACGACTTGTGAGGCATGGCGGGCCATGTGGACTGACGGAAGCCCATCGCCCTGATCCAGCCGCCGGCCGTAGCTCCAGCCGCGTGGCGCGCGACCGCGTCAGCGGCCTCGTCGCCGTTGGTTGCCGAACCGAGCGCCCCGTTGAGCTCCTCAGTCAGCCGATGGAACGCCCAATGCGTGAAGTGGACGTGCGCGTCGGCCAAGCCCGCCACGACCATGCGACCGCCGAGATCGATGACGTCATCCGCCTCCGTCGGGTCGATGTCCGGCCCGATGGCCGTGATCAGTCCCCCGCCAACGAGGATGTCGACATTCCGGCCCTCGACCGCGGCACCTCGGAGGAGCAGAGCGTTGCGCCGCGTGGACATCCGTCTGACGATATGCGCCTGCGATCAGCCGGCCTCGCTCGGCGCCGTCAAGATGGCTACGTGACGCGGGCGGCACACAGGAGGATCGTCTCGGCGAATGACGAGTTCCAGCTGCTCGAAGCTCTGCTAGCGAACCGGCGGAAGCGCAAGCAACAGAATGCCTTCCTCGTCCACGGCGTGCGGTCGATTGAAGCGGCCATATCCAGCGGGTGGCCACTGCGTGCCCTGCTGGTCAGGGACACAGCCGATTCCCGCTGGGCAGACGAAATCGTCCGTAGGGCTCCGGTCGTGGAAGTGATCCGTGTGGTCGCCGCGCTGCACGATCAGCTGAGCCAACGCGAGGAGGGAGCAGAGGTGCTGGCCGTAGCGGAGATTCAGGATCGGGACTTGACGTCGGTCGCGCCAACCGAGGACTGGCCGATCGTCGTCGCCGAGGGGCTACAGAGCCCGGGCAACCTCGGAACGATTTTGCGAAGCGCCCAGGCGATCGGCGCGGCGGGGTTGGTTGTCACCGGCCACGCCGCCGATCCCTACGACCCACAGGCGGTCCGCGCCAGTACGGGCGCGCTGTTCACGATGCCCTTCTACCGAGCGGCCTCCGTAAAGGAAGTCATATCGGCGGTCCCCGGCCGCGCCATCGGTTTGCACCCCGACGGGGATCTCATCGACGAAGTCGATCTATCGGGACCTCTCTTGCTCATCGCGGGCACGGAGTCGACCGGCCTCTCTCGGAACGCACTCGAGGCGTGTGACGCTCTGGCCTCCATCCCGATGACCGAGTCGACGGGCTCCCTGAACGTCGCCACCGCCGTGGCAATTGCTCTCGCCGAGGTTGCGCGCCGCCGGCGCAGCTCCGGACAATGACAAGTTGGGATGCCGCCGTGTGGGCGGATGGCTACGTTGTCGCGCGTGACCTCTGACTTGGACCACATCGAAGCCGAGCGCCGGCGGATTCGCGAGACGTGGTTGCGTCCGAGCGAGGATCGTCCCGCGTCGACGGCGCGCGGTCTTCATCACGCGGCCTTGCTTTCGTCCGACGTCGAACGAACCGTGCGTTTCTACCAAGACGTCCTCGGATTCCCGCTCACTGACATCTTCGAGAACCGCGACTATCCCGGTTCCAACCACTTCTTCTTCGACATCGGCCACGGAAACCTGATCGCGTTCTTCGATTTCCCCGACCTGGGTCTCGGTCCGTACGCAGAGGTCCTCGGGGGGCTCCATCACGTCGCCATCTCGATCACTCCCGAAGAGTGGGAGAAGGCGAAGACCCGGCTGGAACAAGCAGGCGTCGAGTATCAATCCGAGAGCGGCACCTCCATCTACTTTCGCGATCCCGACGGGGCGCGCCTCGAGCTCATCGCAGATCCCCTTGGCGAGATGTACGGCACGAAGGTCCTCTGACCGGCCGGGTTCAGTCCTCGACGACCTCCCGGCGGACAGCCGCCAGCCGCTCGAACGAAGCCAACACCTCGTTCTGATCGTCGGCGAGATGGCGGATGATCACGTCGGTGAAGCCCAGCGCCGAGAGACGGCGGAACTCCTCGGCCACCCGCTCCGGCCCGCCGACGATCAGGACATCGGGATCGAGGCCGCGGTAGCCGGCGGCGATCACGGGGTCGGCCACGCGTCGCGCGTCGGCGTCATCGCGCCCGACATGAATGTCGCGGCGGATCGCCATGACCGCCGGCCGCCGTCCGTGACGGCCGCAGGCCTCGCGATAGACGGCCACCTGGCCGGTGAGCGCATTGGGAGGCGCGTACGGCCCTGCCACCCAGGCATCTCCCAAGCGGGCGGCTCGATCGAGCGCCGCAGGGACGGCCCCGCCCACCCAGACGGCGATCGGCTCATCGGGTGTCATGCCGATCCGGGCGCGTTCGATCGACCACTCCCCGTCCGACGACACCGTCTCCCCCGCCAACAGCCGCCGCACGATCCCCAACCCTTCCTCGAAGCGCGGCACGCGCCGGCGTGTGTCCACGCCCACCCCCGCAAATTGCTCGGTGCCATCGCCGAGGGCACATTGGAGGATGAACCGACCGCGCGCTATGGCCGCCAGAGTTGCCACCTGCTCGGCCACCACGACGGGGTGCCACAGCGGGAGTAGGTAGAGCGCACCCGCAGGCGCGTCGCCCCACTCGGCGAGGAGACGTCCGAGCATCGGCGAGTTCTGGAAGTACGACTCGCCGCTGATATGGCGGTCGCCGACGAATAGCGAGTCGAGCGATGCCTCACGTGCGGCCCGCGCCCGCTCCACCATCCACCCGGCTGACTGGCGAGGCTCCAGGTCGCCATATGCACTGCGGAGCGAGACACCGACACGCATCTCCCCATGCTTACGCCCCGGCGGCCGCCCGGACCCTTACCGGGACGGGAAGCCACCTTCCGGATGCGGATCCGGAGCTCCTGTCGCTGCAGGTCGGGAACTCGCCGGGCCTGCGGACCGCCGGCGGCGCGCTCGTCAGTCCTCCCGACCCGGGCTAGGGCCGTCCGAGGCCGGTTTATCGGCGCGTGAGGAGCGACAGGCGCTGTTGGGCTCCCATGGTGGCGAGGTAGTAGGAGGCGCAGATGAAGCCGACCATGTCGTCGGCCGTCTTCACGGTGACGTGGACGGTGGTCTCGCCAGAGCGGGCCACCCCGGGAATGAACGAAACGAGTTCGGCCATCGTCGGCTGTTCCAGCTCGACGTCGATGACGAACTGGTCGGGCAACTCCGGTCGCGGCAACGATGAGGCGTTCTTCACGGCCTCCGCGGCTGCGGCGGCGATGAGCTCGCGGGCCTTCTCCGGATGTAGTGAGTCGGCTGCGCTGAATCCCTCATGGCGCTTGACGACGACGGTTGACGCGTGGGGGAGGACCTTGTCGACCTTCGCGCAGATGGAGTCGTCACCCGTGACGAGGCCCACGGGAACGCCCATGGAAGCCGCATAGAGGGCGTTGACCTCGGTTTCTGAGACCGGGGCACCGTTGATACACACCTCGCGGAAGTAGGCGGAGAAGGTGTGGGCCAAGACTCCCGCGTCGCCCGCGGCTGCGTGGAAGCCGATGAACAGAGCAACCTGGGAGTCGGCCGTCAGGCCGTGGGCCATGCACTGCGCTCGAGGCGCCCCGAACACGACGCGTGCCCGCGGGTCGAGCCGGTCATGCAGGAGGTTGTCCATCGTGCCGTGGCTGTCGTTGACAAGTACCTCAGTGGCACCGCCGTCGAACGCGCCGGCGATGGCCGCGTTGGCCTCTTGCGTCATGAGCTCCTGCGCCCGGCCGTAACCCCCGCCGCCGCGCACGATCTGGTCCAGCGTGGCAACCCCCGCCACGCCCTCCATGTCGACCGAAATGAAGACTTTCATCGGCTTTCCCCTTTCCTGCGGTGAGGTTAGGGGAAGCTCACCCCAGCCAGGGTGGGCGGAACATCACGCAGATTCTCGGCCCCACCGGCTTGGCGGTCTTCGGAACTGCGTGGCGCCAAGTTCGTTGGATCGTGCCGCCCATCACCAACAGATCCCCCTCGCCCACGTCGAGCCGCACGGATCCCGGGCCAGCCACCTGTGACAACACGAAGCGGCGTCGTGCCCCCAGCGAGAGGATCGCCATGATCGAAGTGTCGAGCTTCCGAACGATCTGATCGCCGTGCGGCGCGACGCTGTCCCGCCCGTCGCGGTACCAGTTGGCAGTGAGTTTGGAAAACGGCGAGCCATACCGCCCTTCGAGCCAATCCGCGATCTCCGGCAGGATCGGGTGCCCCCCGCCCTGACGCGACAGCGACGCGTTGAGCCGCGGGACTTCAACGATCCTGTCGTACATCGGCCGGTTTTGCGACCGCCATTTCGCCGTGTCGTGAACCGCGTCGAAAACCTCCTGGTCTCCGGACAACCAGCACGGCGCGTATGCGAACCAAGCTCCGTCAGCGAGTTCGGTCGCCTCGAGTTTCGGATGCCCGTCGAACGACGGCGTTTCGGTGGCGAAGAGCGTCGGCTGCAGCAGGGCCATCGCCTCGAGTTTACCCGTTATCGAACGAGTGTTCGTCGCTCCGTTCACGCTCCTAGTCGAGCGTTCTCAAGTCCACCTTGGCGACCGTCCCCGCTTCGAGGCCCTCCGCTCGCCGGACCTCTTTCTTGACCGGCAACACAAAGGTGGCCCGCTTGCGGTCGGGGAAGATCGAGGTGAGCCACTTGCTGGAGCCCACCTTCACCTCCACGCGTATCGAACCGAACCCGTTGGTACGTCCCTGGTACGCCTCATCGATCTCGTCCGCGACATCGTGCGGCAGGCTCACAAAAAACCACGCGGCCGGACCCTCGTACTCCCAGACCTCAGCGTCGAACCGGAATCGCTTGGTGATGCTCCAGCATGCCTGTCAGCGCGAGGATGCGGCGATGTTGACGCTCGGTTACGGAGAACCGGGTGCGAAGCCCATCGCGGAGCGGGTGGGCGACCTCCGGCTGCCGGACGGGCGCGGACCGCACCCCCTCGCGGTCGTCATCCACGGGGGGTTCTGGCGGGCGCACTACAAGCGCGAACTGATGGACGGCATCTGTGAGGACTTGGCGCGGCGCGGCTGGGCATCGTGGAACATCGAGTACCGACGCGTCGGCGCGGGCGGCGGATGGCCGGCGACCTTCGACGATGTCGCTGCCGCGGTGGATCAGGTCGCACTGATAGCCGAAAAACACCACCTCGATGCAACGCGGATCGTCACTGTCGGGCACTCCGCCGGCGGTCATCTCGCTCTGTGGGCTGCGCTCCGCCACAACATTGCGCCGGGCGTGCCCGGAGCCTCTCCACTGGTGCGCCCGGCCCTCGCCATCGGTCAAGCCGCCGTCGCGGACCTGAGGCGCGCCGCGACGGAGAAGGTGGGCGGATCTGCGGTGTCCGACCTGATGGGAGGCGGCCCCGACGAAGTGCCCGAGCGCTACGCGGCGGGATCCCCGATCGAGCTGCTGCCGGCGAACACGCCAACGGTGCTCATCCACGGCACAAATGACGAGGTGGTTCCCGTGTCACTCAGTCGGGGGTTCGTCGACGAAGCACGGCGGCAAGGCGACGACGCCAACCTGGTCGTCGTCCAGGGCGGGCACTTCGAGCACATAGACCCATGCACGGAAGCTTGGGCCGCTGCAGTAGAACGCATCGAGTGCCTGAGTTGACGATCGACCGTTCCTTCGCCGAGGGGCTCGATCGCTCCGATTCGCTGGCCTCGGTGCGCCAGCAGTTCGAAATCGATCCCGCCGGACCTATCTACCTCGACGGGCACTCCCTGGGCCGGCTGCCCAAACGCGTGCGGGAGCGACTGCATGCGGTAATCGACGAGGACTGGGCACGCGACCTGGTCGCGTCCTGGGACGAGTGGGTCGACTGGCCATTGGCCGTGGGCGATCGGCTCGGGACGGCGTTGCTCGGCGCGGCGCCTGGTCAGGTCGCGGCGGCCGACTCCACCACCATCAACCTCTTCAAGGTGGCCAGCGCCGTGTTGGCGCGCCAGCCCGGACCCCTCGTCACCGACCGCACCAACTTCCCGACCGATCGCTACGTTCTTCAGGGCTTGGCTCAGGCGGCGGGCGTGGAGATGCGGTTGATCGACGTCGAGCGCGACACCGGGCCTCAACCAGACCTAATCGAGCGTGCCGTCGAGGGTGCGTCCCTGGTGTGCTTGTCGTCGGTGGACTTCCGCTCCGGCGCGGTCGCGCCGATGCTTGAAATCAACGAGGTCTGCAAGCGCGCTGGGGCACGGGTTCTGTGGGACCTCAGCCACGCGGTGGGGGCGGTGCCTGTCGAGCTCGACGCGAGTGGCGCAGAGCTCGCGGTCGGCTGCACATACAAGTACGTGAACGCCGGCCCAGGATCGCCGGCCTTTGTGTACGTGCGAAAGGAGCTTCAAGCGGAGCTGCGGCAGCCGATCTGGGGCTGGTTCGGCCAGCGCGAGATGTTCGTGATGGGACCCGAATACGACCCAGTCGAAGGGATCGGCCAGTTCGTCGCCGGCACGCCGTCGATCCTCGGCTTGGCGGCCCTCGACGCCGCGGTCGCGGTGCTGGCAGACGCGGGAATCCGCGAGTTGCGCCGGAAGGGCATGGCACTCGTCGGCTACGCGTCCGACCTGATCGAAGCTCGTCTAGGCGAGTTCGGCGTGGTCCTCGGCGGGCCCCGACGGCCGGAACTCCGCGGGTCGCACGTATCCATGCACCATCCGGACGCCTACAACCTCGGAGACGCGCTATCCAAGGAGGGAGTCATGGGCGACGTCCGCCCGCCCGACCTCCTGCGTTTCGGTTTGGCCCCCGCGTACACCCGCTTCGTCGACGTGTGGGATGCGGTGGACAAGCTGACCGCTCTCCTGCGTCGTAACGGCTGAGCGCGTGTCAGCATCGTCGTAGCCGCGCCCGGCGGACCCCGGTCGAACCAGGAGGAGCAGCTCTGTGACAACTCTCGAACGTCCGATGACCCACGACTTCGACCCGACCATCCGGCCGCAGGACGACCTGTTCGGTCATGTGAATGGAGCGTGGGTCGCGGCGGTCGAGATTCCGGAGGACCGCGCGGTCTATGGCTCTTTCGACATCCTGCGCGACGAAGCGGAAGAGAACGTCCGGGCGATCATCGAGGAGGCGGCGGCGTCCGGCGGGCCCGCGGGGAGCGACATGCAAAAGGTCGGCGACCTCTACAGCAGCTTCATGGATGCCGAAGCCATCGAGGCGCGCGGGGCTGCCCCGCTGCAGCCGTTGTTCGACCGCATCGAGGGCGTCGAGGATCGAGAGAGCTTCGTCCGGCTGCTCGGCGAACTGATGCCCTTCGGCGTGGCCGGCCCGGTGGGAATGCGCGTGGGCGTCGATCGCGGCAATCCCGAGCGGTACCTGCTCCACCTCTACCAAAGCGGGCTCGGCCTTCCGGACGAGTCGTATTACCGGCTCGACGAGCATGCCGAGCTCCGCGCCAAGTACCGGGACTTCATGGTGGGCGTCCTGCAACTCGCCGGGATCGGCGGCGGGGCCGAGGCCGACGCGGTGATCGGTCTCGAAACTCTCATCGCCGACTCCCATTGGGACCGCACGTCGCTGCGCGATGCGGTGAAGACCTACAACCCGATGGACCGCGACCGCCTGCAAGAGCTGCTGCCGACGGCCGCCTCGACGTTCACCGCGGGCGGCGTAGATGAGAACGCGTGGGCCGAGGTAGTCATCGGCCAACCCGATGCGGTCCAAGCCGCGGGGCGTCTCCTCGGCGAGGCCGATCTCGACGCGTGGAAACACTGGGCGCGCTGGCGGGTGCTCGTCCGCTTCGCCCCGTACCTGTCGAGCGCGTTCGTCGAGGCGAACTTCGACTTCTATGGCCGCACGCTGACGGGTGCGCCGCAGCTGCGCGAGCGGTGGAAGCGCGGTGTGGCGTTCGTCGAGAGCGTCATGGGCGAAGCGGTCGGCAGGCTCTACGTGGAACGGCATTACCCCGCGAAAGCGGAGGCGGAGATGAACCGCCTGGTGGAGAACCTTCTCGAGGCCTACCGCCAGCGCATCACCGAGCTCGACTGGATGGCGGACGACACGCGGAAGCGAGCCTTGGCGAAGCTGGATGCCTTTACGCCGAAGGTGGGCAAGCCGACCAAGTGGCGCGACTACAGCGCGCTCGAGGTGCTCCCCGGCGACCTCATCGGGAACTTGCAGCGCGCCGCCGAATTTGACTTCCGGTACAACCTGAGTCGGCTCGACGGTCCGGTCGACCGCGAGGAATGGCACATGACTCCGCAGACGGTGAACGCCTATTACAACCCCACGATGAACGAGATCGTGTTCCCCGCGGCGATCCTGCATCCGCCGTTCTTCGACGCCGACATAGATCCCGCGTACAACTACGGCGGGATCGGCGCGGTTATCGGCCACGAAATCGGCCACGGGTTCGACGACCAGGGCTCGCGGTACGACGGCGACGGCACGCTGCGCGACTGGTGGATGCCGGAGGACCGGGAGCGCTTCGACGTGAAGGTGAAGGCACTCATCGACCAGTACGACCAGTTCTCGCCCCGCGACCTCGACGATCGCCACCGGGTCAACGGTGGTCTGACCGTCGGTGAGAACATCGGCGACCTAGGAGGGGTAGCGATCGCGCACCACGCCTACCGGCTGAGTCTCTCGGAGGGCGAGGCCCCCGTCATCGACGGGCTCAGCGGCGACCAGCGCTTCTTCATCGGGTGGGCCTTGGTCTGGCGGGCCATGGCTCGGGAGGCCGAGGCGGTGCGACGTCTCACCCTCGACCCGCATTCGCCAGCGGAGTTCCGCGCCAACGTCGTCCGCAACGTTGACGCCTTCCACGAAGCCTTCGAGACAAAGCCCGGCGACGGCCTATGGCTCGAACCCGAAAATCGGGTCGCCATCTGGTAACCCCCTGGGGTGCCGGGCCTGCGCGACTCGCTAAGAAGCACACGGGCATCACGGTGGGTTCCACATTTGAGCGACATTGCCTGTCCGCACCCACCGGCCGTCGGGCGTCTCGATCACGCGCCCCGCTTCTTTCTCTCGGTTGTCGAAGCCGCACATCGGATTGATGTTGTCTTCAGAGGTCGGGCCACCGAGGGCAAAGGGCTGCGCGTGATCCCAGTGGAGACGGGCGGTCTGGCCGCACCGCTCGACGATGCACATGATCTGGCCGTGTTGGAGCACGCTGCGCACCAGTAGCGCCGTATCGAGCTCGGCCGGACGGTGCCGGCCGAAGTGTTTGACAGTGACGACCTTCGTGCCATCGACCAGCACGCCCTTCAAGAACGAGTCGCTCAGCATTTCTTTCGCACGGCTGACCGGGATAGCTCCGAAGCCCGGCACGTCGCATAACTCGGCGTTGTCCCGATCCACCTCGCCGCGAAGCAGCGCCTCGCGGGAAACGACGACTACGACCTCGGCGCCCTTCGACCCGGTCCTGGTCCCGATGAGACCTTCGCCGATCACCACCGCGGCGAAGGCGTCGGCCGCGTAGTTCTTCGGTTCCTCCCGCCGGCCTTCCCTGTATCCCCGGCGGAAGTGACGATCGGCTTCGGACCGGATTTTGTTGATCACGGCCGCGCCGACCTCCGGAGTCAGCCGGAACCGTCCCGCGGTCATTCCTTCGTCGTCGATCCAGGACGAGAACTCCCGGAGTCTGCGCTGCCGGGCATAACGCTCCTCGCCCGATCCACGCGAGTCCAGCACCACCCGGCGAGCGCGGTCCTGCAGGACCTTCAGACTCTCGCCGGCCGCGGTCTTCAGAAGCTCGCCTTCCTCCTGTGGCGCGGCGACCGCCGCTTCTGCCACGGCCGAGGCCTGGGCGAGCGACAGCGTGCCTGCCTTCACCGCCGACGCGGTGGCCGGCAACGACTCGAGTCGCTTGCCGATCTCGACCGCCGCCTTCGCCTGACCGACCGACGTGCCGGACTGCCGCGCCATCCACTCCTCGGCGGAGCGATGACCAGCGCGGGACCAGGTATCGGACTGCGCGATCTTCGGCGCGACCAGAACCTTCAACGAGGCGCCGAGCTTCTCCAGCTCCGCGCCGGCCGCGAATAGAGCTGACGCCTGCGAACCGTTCAGGGCAGAGACATCGAGGGAGGCGACCGCGCGCCGCGCCGAGGCGACTATGCCGTTCAACCGATCGCACACGGCAGCTTTCTCCTCCCGAACCAACGAGGGCCGCAATGGCACATCACGAACGCGACCCGACGACTTGGAGGAGAGGCATGCGCTGCCTCACGAGCGCCCCGCCGAGAGCAGGAGACCTTTATACTTACACGCGTGTAATTCGTTGTCAAGCAACTTTCCAGATTCCCGAGGAGTGCGTCGCCACCTGGTGACCAGTGGCCTCGCTCGATGGCGGGGTCCGTTCGATGTTGCCGAAGCTGATCGCGCTTCCTCGACTTGACCCGGAGGCGGTGAAGTCGACCTCAGCGCGACTCGGCCTCAGCCACGATCCTCGACAGGCGCAACAAGCGGTCCGGGCTCCCGAAGGTGCGAGCGTCTCTAGGTTCTAGAGCTTGGAGACAAGAAAGCTGCTCCGACCTGGGCGTTTCTGGAGCGGATGACGGGATTCGAACCCGCGACCCTCACCTTGGCAAGGTGATGCTCTACCACTGAGCCACATCCGCGCGGCGATACAGCTTACTGGCCGGAATCGGCCGCCAACTTACGGAGCTCTTCCATGGAGTCGTTGATTCCCGCCGCGATCGACCAGAGGTTCGGGACTGTCTCCCTGCACCCCACCAGCCCAAAGAACATGCTGCCGAGGTAGCTCATCACGGTCACGTTGAGCCCTCCCCCGTCGAAGATCGGCCCCATCGGATACATCGCCACCATCCGAGCTCCCGCCGAATAAAGCGGGAAGTTCGGGCCTGGGACGTTGGAGATGGTGAGGTTGAACAGCGGCTTGTGGCGGTCGGCCATCTTCGTGCGCGCGTAGAGCCGGGCTGCCCGAGCCGCAACTGCCGGAGCGGCGAACTCGACCCAGTCCTCCAACATCGAGTTGACGCCGATTGCGCCCTCCTGCTCCTTGGCCTGACCCGTGCCCTCCGTGATCGCATGCAGCCGAGCGACCGGATCATCTATATCCGTGTGCAGCGACACCAGCATCTGGCTCACCTTGTTGCCCATGTCGCCCTTCTCGGCGTCGGTCCGCACCGAAAGCGGCACCATGGCGACCAGCGGGTCGCTCAGGTACTCGTCCAGACTGTCGAAGTAGCGGCGCAGCGCCCCGGCGCACAGCGCGAGCACGACGTCGTTGACCTTGCCCCCGAAAGCGTTCTTGATGGTCTTCACGTCGTCGAGCGGAAGTTGGGTGTAAGCGAACCGACGGTGCGGCGTTATCGAGGTGTTGAGCGAGGTGCGCGGCGCGGCGAAGAGGCCGGGCGGCGGGGCGACGTCGGGCTCCCGGTTGCGACGGCGCAGAGTCAGGGCCACTTCCGCGGTCCGGCGGATGGCCTTCACGGCACGCGCCGGCTGAGCCGTCAGCTCGAGCATGGCGCCGGCCATCAACTCGAGGTCGGTGGGGAGACGCTCCCCCTTCCACTGCTCCTCTGGGGGTTCCGGCATGGTGGGCGTCGCCTCGAGGTCGAGCAGGATCGTGGCGAGCTCGGCGCCAGAGACCCCGTCGACCGCGGCGTGGTGGGTCTTGGTGACGATGGCCACCATCCCGTTCTCCAAGCCTTCGACGGCGTACATCTCCCAAAGGGGCCGGGTGCGGTCCAAGGGCCGGCTGATGACATCGGCGGCGAACTCCGTCAGTTCCTTGTCGCCTCCCGGGCTCGGCAGCGCGCAGCGCCGGACGTGGTATTCGATGTCGAAGTCGGGATCTTCCACCCATACGGGGTGGTGTAGCTCCAGCGGCACACTCATGAGGCGGCGGCGGAACGGGGGCACGAGGTGCAGCCGGGCGGCGATCAGCTCTCGGAGCCGCTCGAAGGACCACCCCCCAGGGATCTCCGATGGGTCGAATACGCAGGTGGCGGCCACGTGCATGTGGTTGTTCGGCGTCTCCATGTAGACGAAACCCGCGTCGAGCCCTGAAAGCCGCTTCATGCCCTGATTCTCGCACGGCCTCGACGGCTGCGGCGGTGCGCGGCGGCGAACCTGCGGATCGTCGTGAGCTCCTTCTCGCCTTCCTCGATCACATGAGTCAGTTCGAGCAGCGGAACGTCGGAGGGGTCCAACGCGACGCGGGCCAGCGGCCGGACGCTGGCGTGCGAGATCATCTGCCCGCCTCCGCCGAGGCCCTGGTGCGGGCGCTCGAGAGTGAATCCCTCCCGCGGCAGGACGTAGAGCGTGCCGGGATCGAACCGCGCCACTCCATCAGTCCGGTGCACCGCGAGGTAGTACCACCGGGGATAAATGTTCGGCCCGGGCACGCCCATCGACCCGTTCCGCATGCCGCGGAATGACGCGTCGCGTTTGACCAGTCCGAACCACGCCGCCCATATCGGGTCCGGGGTGGCATAGACCGCCTGCTGGTCGCCGAACGCGCTCGCGTCGCGCGACATGCGAATGGCAAGTAGTTCATCGAGCGATGGGTTCGACGAACCGTGGAAGACCACCGGCCGGTTCTCCGCCAGCCACATCACGAACCGCATCTTGTTTGGGGGCAGGTCCCCCACCAGCCCGCCGCCGGCAGCCATCGCCCGGTCGGCGGCCGCTTCGAAGGTCGCCCGCTCCGAGCCATCCGGGCTCACCGAATCGAACCGCGGCAGGCCCACCGCATCGAGAAAGGCGCGCTTGGCGAGCGACTTCATTTCAGGAGCTTGGACAGACGGCGATCTGC
>DATLBX010000081.1:0-39672 GCA_035526705.1 Acidimicrobiales bacterium
TTCACTCAGCGCCTAGGCGGCGAGAGCAAAAGTGCCGTCAGAATCGGCAGTTGTTTGTTTTCCCGACTCTTTTACGTGGATCCGGGGACCACGGCTCGCTTCTCCCACGTCCTGCACCGAAGTCGAATCCAATCACCCCCGAGGGCCGCCCTCTGGCGGCGGGAGGATCTAGCTGGAGCTTCCGTGACGTGTCTCTACATCTGGTTTTCAAAGGGCGCTTTACGGTAACGCCTAGTCGTGGCGGTTAGTTCCTGATTTGTTGCGTTCTCGGTGGGCGCGCTGGGCCTCACGGTCGGAATCTCGTTGGGCGATGACCTGGCGCTTGTCCCAGCGCTTGCGGCCTCTGGCCAGAGCTAGCTCGAGCTTGGCCCGGCCCTCCTTGAAATAGACGGACAGAGGCACCATGGTCACGGCCTCCCGCGCCGTGCGGTCGGACCATTCCTTTATCTGTTTGCGGTGGAGGAGGAGCTTGCGCCGACGGTCGGGGTCGACGTTGCCGTACCCCCCGGCTTGGGCGTACGGGGGCACGTGCATGCCGTAGAGCCAGATCTCGCCGTCCTCGGCTCGGGCGAACGCCTCCTTGAGTTGGGCCGTGCCCTCCCGCAGGGACTTCACCTCTGAACCGGTGAGGACCATTCCGCATTCGACGGTGTCGACCACGTCGAAGTCGTGGCGCGCCTTCCGGTTCTGCGCGACGAGCTTCCTCGGCGGCGGCTTCTCTGGCATGAGGTGTCCGAGGGTAGACGGCGATCTACCGTGAGTCGGTGCGCCGATATGCCCACACGCAGCGGGGGTGGGGTCCCCGCCGCACACCGATGAGCGCGTGCGCGAAAAGCCGCTAGCACCGTGAATGACGGCCCCATCGGGATGTTCGACTCGGGATTTGGGGGACTTTCCGTCGCCCGGTCTTTGATCGACCTGCTGCCCGGCGAGGACCTGGTGTATGTCGGCGACACGGGGCGTTACCCGTACGGGTCGAAGCCCCTCGAGGAGGTCGCGGGATACGCCCGTCAGATCGCGAGTCGCTTGGTCGCGGAGCACGCCGTGAAGATGATGGTGGTGGCGTGCAACACCGCGGCGGCCGCGGCTCTGGAGCTGTTGCGCTTCGAACTGGACGTCCCGGTGGTCGGCGTCATCGAGCCGGGTGCGCGAGCCGCGGTGGCAGCAACGCGGAACCACCGGGTAGGTGTCATCGGCACCGTGGGGACCGTGGCGAGCGGTGCCTATCAACGAGCAGTCGACGCCGCCCGTTCCGGCGTGGAGCTCACCTGCACCGCGTGCCCGGGCTTCGTCGAGTTCGTCGAGCGCGGTCAGACTGAAGGCGACGAGGTGCACGTCCTCGCGGAGCGCTTGCTGGTGCCCGTTCGCGAGGCGGGCGTCGACACTTTGCTCTTGGGGTGCACCCACTACCCATTCCTGGCGCGCACGATCGCTGATGTCATGGGGCCCGGAGTCGTGCTGGTTTCCTCCGCGGATGAGACTGCGTTCGAGGTGAGGAGCCTGCTGATGAGCACGGGGCTGATTCGGCAGACGGCGGGCAACGAGGCCAAGGGCTCCGGGCTCCCGCCAGTGGGGGCGCACCGCTTCATTTCCACCGGCGACGTCGACTGGTTCCGCGAGGTGGGCTGTCGCCTGCTCGGGCCGGAGGTAGCCGAGGTGCAGGCGTGGTCGTGGTCATGAGATCCGCACCGCGTGGGAAGGTGATATCGGAATGAGTCTCACGGTGACGGTCCTCGGCAGCTCGGGCAGTTATCCCGGGAAGGGTCGGGCGTGCAGCGGATATCTCGTTCAGGGCGGCGGGACGACCGTATGGCTGGACGCGGGTAGCGGAACCATGGCCAACCTGCAGAAGCACATTCGACTCGATGAGGTCGACGCGGTCGTCATCAGCCACGAGCATCCAGATCACTGGGCCGATCTCAACGGCTTTCAGGTTGCCTGCGCCTACGGCGACGGCCCCGACACGGTGGCGGTGTACGCGCCTTCGACGTTGTGCGAGTTCATGTACCGATTCAACCGGCCATCCCTGGAATGGAACGTGATAAGCGACGGCTCTTCCGCGCGCATCGGCGGGCAGTCGTGGCGGTTCTCGAAGACCGACCACCCGCCGGAAACGTTGGCGGCACGGGTTGACGTGGATGGATCGTCGTTGGGATACACGGCTGACACGGGCGACCGGTGGTCGCCGTCCGCGCTCGGGGCGGGGCTCGACCTTCTCATGGCCGAGGCGACCTTCCAGGA
Organism: Acidimicrobiales bacterium; assembly: GCA_035526705.1. GTDB lineage: Bacteria > Actinomycetota > Acidimicrobiia > Acidimicrobiales > JAHWKP01 > JAHWKP01. The sequence continues at coordinate 2,242 of DATLBX010000081.1, forward strand.
CATGGACGCGGCTGAGATCGCGAAGGAAGGCTCGGAGGTGGGGCACCTTTCGGCACGCCAAGCGGGTGAATTGGCGCGAGCAGCTGGGATTCCGCGACTGGTGATCACCCATATCTGGCCGACGCACGACTTGGACCTTTCACGACGCCAAGCCGAAGAGGGATTCGGGGGGTCGGTCGAGGTGGCGAACGAGGGCGACAAGTTCGTCGTCGGCGACGGGCGAGGATAAGACGCATGAGTCGAGTCGACGGCCGCGAGCCGGATCAGCTGCGCCCGCTTAAATTCACGCGGGACTACACCGAGATGGCTGCCGGGTCGGTGTTGGTCGAGATGGGGCGCACGCGAGTGCTGTGTACCGCGTCGGCTGAGGAGGGCGTGCCCCCCTGGCTCCGCGGCAAGGGCCGCGGCTGGGTGACCGCCGAGTACTCGATGCTGCCGGGTTCCAGTCCCGAGCGCGTCAATCGCGAAGCTGCCAAGGGAAAGCAGTCGGGCCGAACGCAGGAGATCCAGCGACTGATCGGGCGGTCACTGCGCGCCGTCACCGATCTGACCGCGATGGGTGAGGTGCAGATCGTCGCGGACTGCGACGTCTTGCAGGCCGACGGGGGAACGCGCACGGCCGCAATCTGTGGCGCCTATGTGGCGCTGCACGACGCGTGCAGTCGTCTGGTGGCGAAGAAGTCGATGCCGTCGCATCCGATCACGGAGGGCCTGGCCGCGATTTCCGTCGGAATCATCGAGGCCGTTCCGATGCTCGATTTGGCGTACACGGAAGACGTCCGCGCCGATGTGGACATGAATGTGGTGATGACCGAAGCCGGAAGGTTTGTAGAGGTGCAGGGAACTGCGGAGCGGCTCGCCTTCTCGAGGAGCGAGCTGGACGAGCTCCTGGGCCTGGCCGAGTCGGGGATTCGAGACATTCTCAAAGCCCAGTCCGAACTGCTGTCCGAGCCCCCGGCGTCGCGGAAGTGAAGTTCGTCCTCGCGAGTGCGAACCCGGACAAGGCGCGGGAGATGCGCCAAGTCCTCGAGGAGATCGGGTTCGAACTCGTGGAGCGCCCCTCCGACGTGCCGGACGTAGAAGAGAACGGCCGGACGCTCGAGGACAACGCCCGGCTGAAGGCGCAGGCCCTCGCTGATGCGACCGGCCTGCCGGCCATCGCTGATGACACCGGTTTGGAGGTCGACGCACTCGGACGCGCTCCGGGGGTGCGGTCGGCTCGGTACGCGGGTGAGGGCGCAACCTACGCGGACAACGTGGAGAAGCTGCTCGACGAGATGGAGCGACACAAGGACCGAAAAGCGCGGTTCCGTTCGGTGACGATCGCCAGGTGGCCAGATGGGCGCGAGGTCATCGCCGAGGGGCTCGTGATGGGCAGGATCGCAGCAGAGCCGGCGGGTGAGGGGGGCTTCGGCTACGACCCGGTGTTCGTCCCCGACCTAGGCGGTGGCAGGACGTTCGCCGAGATGGAGCCGTCGGAGAAGCATTTGATCTCGCATCGGGGTCGGAGCCTGCGGGCGTTGGCCGAGCAGCTGTCGAAGCTGGACCTCACCAGCCCCTGAGGGCTACCAGCCCCGAAGCACTACCACCCTCGTAGGTCCACGGGCCATTGATCGACGACCTCTTCGCCATCAAGGACGTTGATGGTGTCGTGATACGCCACGGTCGGATCGATGTGGCCGGGAGTGACGCGGACGCGATCGCCGGGCTTCAGAGAGCCGTGCGGCGTGAAGACGAGGTGCTCGTCGGCAAGGAACCAGGTCTTGCCGTGGTCGACGACCTCGGGGTTGCCGTGGTCCATGCCGAACGACTTGAGCCCCGCATCGGCGACGGCGTAGGGACGGTCTTGGGTGCTGACATGGAGGACGGTCGACAGGACGTAGAGCGCTTGGGCGAAGGGCAGGCCGTAGGTGCCGAAGTATGAGTCCATGAAGACGTAGGAACCGGCCTGGATTTCGGTGGCCACCGTGTTGTGCTGGTACGTGGCCGTCGAGCCCGCGGAGATGATGTCGCCGCCCACGTCGGCCGCGGCTTGGGCAAGGAGTTGCATCGCAGCCGCGGTGGTCTGACCGCGTTCGGTCCGGTCGGCGAGGGCAGTCGCGTGGCCCTCGTAACCCATGACGCCGCGGACTTCGAGCCCCATGGTGCGCGCCGACGTCGCGAGCGAACCCGCTCTCTCCGGCGCGACACCGCAGCGGGGGAGACCCACGTTGACGTCGATCACCACTTCGCGCACTCCGCCGATCAGCGCCGCATGCATGGTCTCGGGCGAATCGATGGCGAGGGTTATTCGGTGCCCCGCCTCCACCATTTGGCCAATGCGGGTGGCGTCGAGCGTCTCGTTGGCAATCAGGATGTCGGCCTCGACTCCCGCCTTGGCGAGACCGACCGCTTCACCGACGGTCGCGGTGGTGAGACCAGGGTGACCCATGGCGAGTTGTTCGCGCGCCAGAGCGGTGCACTTGTGCGCCTTGATATGCGGCCGTAATCGCGCCCCCGGAAGCACGGCGCTGAGCGCCGCCAAATTCGCACGCATCGCCGCGCCATCGACAACCAAAGCCGGCGTCCGCAACTCCGAAATCCTCATGAAATCCCCAGCCCATTTCCTTGGTAATCAAACATATGTTTGGAATACTTGGTCATGCCCAGGCCACGACCATGGACCAATGCACAGCTGATCTTGGCCGTTCAGCAGAGTGACTCGATCAGAGAGGTTGCCGGAAAGTTGGGAGTCTCCGTCGGAGGCCACACCTACCGCGCAATTCGCGAGGCCGCAGATCAGCTCAGCCTCGATATGTCTCGATACGCGGCGCCGTCGTCCGGACAGGTGAAGCGCGCGCGGCGATGGACGGACCGCGAACTGCAAGATATCGTCAACAGCAGCACCACAATGGCTGACGTCATCCGCCAACTCGGGTACAAGCAATCGGGCGGTGTCCACCGCTGGCTGACCGGTCACATTCGTCGGCTTGAGATCTCGACAGATCATTTTCGCGGGCGCGGACATCCGAAAGGAGTGAAGCGCCCTGGCACCGGGCGTCGCATCCCGCTGCCGGAGCTGCTTAAGGAGAACGTGCAGTACTCACCGTCGCGATTGCGGGCGCGCTTGGTGGCCGCTGGACTCAAAGAGAACCGTTGTGAGGAGTGCGGGCTCGACTCGTGGCGTGGGAAACCGCTTCCCCTCGCGCTCGATCACATCAACGGGGACCATCTGGATAATCGGTTGGAAAACCTCCGTATCCTTTGCCCGAACTGCCACGCGCAAACTCCAACCTGGTGTGGCAAGAGCCGGCGTAGTCCAACTTGGCAGGAGACGCAGCTTTTAGGTAGCTGACAGTGTGGGTTCGAATCCCTCCGCCGGCACTCTCGAGAACTTGGCGTTCTGGTTGAATGCGCCCCCGATCGCCCCGCGAGGTCTGGGCGTTTGGCGCCGTTACGGCTTCAGCAGATCGGCAGGAACTACGGCGCTGTGACAGGTCCCAGGGGTGAGCTAGTTACGCTCTGGCCATGATCGAAAGCCGGACAAGCGGGGGCGATGGCTCCTCGGAGATTTACCAGCGGCTACTTCGGGAGCGCATTGTGTTCCTGGGCAGCGTCGTGGAGGACTCGGCAGCGAACCTCATCTGCGCCCAACTCCTCCTCCTGGCAGCGGAGGACAGCGAGCGGGACATCTCGCTCTACATCAACTCGCCCGGCGGCTCGGTCTCGGCCGGCCTCGCCATCTACGACACGATGCAGTACGTCAGCTGCGACGTCTCGACTGTCTGCGTGGGGATGGCGGCGTCGATGGGCCAGTTCCTTCTGTCCGGCGGCACCAAGGGCAAGCGCTACGCCCTGCCGCACAGCCGGATCATGATGCACCAGCCCTCCGGACAGGTGCAGGGTCAAGCCGCCGACATCGCCATCCAGGCCGAGCAGTTCGCCTACCTCAAGAAGATGATGGCCGAGCGCACCGCGGACCACACGGGACAGACCGTCGAGCGGATCCTGGAGGACTCCGACCGCGACCGCTGGTTCACCGCGGAAGAGGCCGCCGATTACGGCTTCATCGACCAGGTCATATCGCGCGTCACCCAGCAGTCCGCCGCCTAATACAGCGGCGCCCGCGGCGACTACGCCGCGAGGTTGAGTTGCCAGGTAACACCGAAGCGGTCGGCGACCCAGCAGAACTTCGGGCTGAACCCGTAGTTGTCCAACGGCATCAGAAACTGCCCGCCCTCCCCTAGGGACGCGGCAGCGCGCTCGATCTCATTCGCCGAGGAACACTCGATCCAGATCGAGATAGCGGGCGTGAAGGTGAAGGCGTGTGCACCATTGCTGTCGATCGCCTTCATCGGATTCCCCCCGAGCTCGAAGGTGGCCACCCTCACCGAGCCCGCTTGCTCCCCGGCATCGGAGCCGTAGCGGTCGATGCTGATCACCCGCGAGTCCTCGAAGACCGAGCAGTAGAAGTCGATCGCCTCCTCGGCCCTGCCGAACTGGTCTCCGCAGAACATGAGGAAAGGGGTGAGAGCACGCACCGGCGCATCCTGCCATCGCCCAATCGCTGATCGCTCACCGCCTCGTGCAGGCAATGAGGGCCGCATCCGGCCCCTATTGCCGGCAACTCACTCGAACGTGTTGCACTCCGAGGGGTCGCCGCTCTCGTAACCCGTGCTGAACCAGCGGGACCGTTGCGCGGCCGAGCCGTGGTTCCAACTCTCAGGATCCACCCGTCCCGTCGTCTTCTCCTGGATGCGGTCGTCGCCTACTGCGGCGGCGGCTCCCAGCGCCTCCTCAAGGTCGCCGCTCTCCAACAACTGGTCCTCGAAGGCAGAGTGGGCCCAGACGCCCGCGAGGCAGTCCGCCTGCAGCTCCAGACCGATGGACAACTTGTTGGTGTCGTCGGGGTTCTCTTCCTGTTCCCGGCGGACGCGGGCGTTTGTGCCCTCCAGGTTCTGAACGTGATGAGCGAACTCGTGCGCCACGACGTACGCGTGGGCAAAGTCACCCTGGGCGCCGAACCGCTGCTGCAGCTCCTGGAAGAACCCCAAGTCGAGATACACCAACTTGTCGAGAGGGCAATAGAACGGCCCTGTCGCGGACGAAGCGGAACCGCACCCGGTGTCGACCCCTTCCTCGAAGAGCACCAGCTCGGTCTCCTCGTAGTCCTTGCCAGCCTGTCGGTAGGAGTCCTCCCAGAAGGTCTGGATGTCGTCGACCACAAAGGCCGTGAATTGCGCCAGATCGTCGCCGGCCTGGTCTGTGAGCGGAGGCCCCTCAGCGGCTGGCGCCGGCTGGAACTGACTGAACCCCGGGTCGATCGCCCCGCCTCCGCCGAGCAGGTTCAGCAGTAGTACCGCAAGCAGCCCGAAGCCCCCAAGCCCACCGACTCCCATGCCCATACGGCCGGAGCGCATGCCCCGACGGTCCTGAATCTGATCGAGGCCTTGGCCGCGTCTCCACCTCACGGAGGGACTCTCCCCCAAATGGCCCGCTTCGTACCTTCCCCACGAGCGAAGCCATGATGGGGCGTGTCCTTCCGCACGATCATCGAGCCCTTTCGCATCCACTCCGTAGAACCAGTACGGATGACGACGCAGGACGCCCGCGAGCAGATGATCCGCGACGTGGGTTACAACGTGTTCAGCCTCCATTCGGACGACGTGCTCGTCGACCTCCTGACCGACTCCGGCACGGGAGCCATGTCGCGCGACCAATGGGCGGGAATCCAGCGAGGAGACGAAAGCTACGCGGGCTCCCCGTCGTGGTATCGGTTCCTCGAGAGCGTCCAGGAGCTGTTCCCGTTCGAGCACGTAATTCCGACTCACCAGGGCAGAGCGGCGGAGAAGATCCTCTTCACCGTCCTGGGCGGGCCGGGCAAGGTAGTCCCGAACAACACCCACTTCGACACGACCCGCGCCAATGTCGAAGCCACGGGAGCCGAAGCAGTCGATCTCGTCATCCCCGAAGGCTTGGACCCGGCGGTCCTTCACCCGTTCAAGGGCAACATGGACATCGCTCGACTCGAAAAGTTCCTCGAAGAGCGCCGCGCCGACGTTCCTGCGGTGATGATGACCGTCACCAATAACTCCGGCGGCGGTCAGCCGGTTTCACTCGCCAATCTGCGGGCCACCCGCGAGGTTTGCGACCGATTCGGCGTTCCCCTCTTTCTCGACGCATGCCGCTTCGCGGAGAACGCGTGGTTCATCCGGGAGCGGGAGGAGGGCCAGCAGGACCGGCAGGTCGCGGACATCGTGCGTGAGATGGCCTCACTCACCGATGGCATGACCATGAGCGCAAAGAAAGACGGCCTGGCCAACATCGGCGGTTGGCTGGCCATGAACGATGGCGCCCTCGCAGAGCAGTGCCGCACGATTCTCATCCGAACCGAAGGCTTCCCCACGTACGGCGGCCTCGCCGGGCGGGACCTGGAAGCAGTCGCCCAAGGTCTGCGGGAGGTCGTCGATCACGACTATTTGCAGTACCGCATTCGCTCGACGGCGTACCTAGGCGAGGGCCTGGTGAATGCCGGCATGCCGGTCGTCCAGCCCATCGGCGGTCACGCGGTCTACATCGATGCTCGCGGTCTCCTGCCCCACATCGCGCCGCTGGAGTACCCCGGCCAGTCCCTCGTTGTGAGCCTCTACGAAACCGGGGGGATCCGGGCCTGCGAGATTGGGACCGTGATGTTTGGCCGCCATCCCGACGGCTCTGAACAACCCGCCGCTCTCGATCTCGTTCGCCTGGCTATTCCTCGCCGGACCTATACGCAGAGCCACGTCGACTACGTGATCGAGGTATGCGAACGCGTGGCCTCGAAGGCGGATCAACTCGGCGGATACCGGATCGTCGACGAGCCGCCTTCGCTGCGGCATTTCACGGCGCGCTTCGAACCTCTCTAGCTCCGCATGCAACTAAGGCACCGGCTCCAGCTGCTGTTCCTCGCCTTGGCGACGATCGTCGTTTGTGACGTCGCCTTGGACCGGTACCTGGTCGCATCGAGCGACAACCTCCGCGAGGAAGTCGCGCAGCGCTGGGAACCGGCGCGCACGGAGGCCGTAGAGGTCCTGTTCGGATTGATCGACCAGGAAGCAGGACAGCGCGGATTCCTGATCACGGGCCGGGAGCAATTCCTCGAGCCCTACCACTCGGGCGGCGAGCGAGCCGACCTGGCACTCACCCATTTGAACCGCCTCCTCGCGGACGACTCGCGAATCGGTGCCCAGTTGAGGCGGACACAGGACAGAGTGTCGGCCTACCGCCAGTTGGGCGCGGTCTACGAGATACAAGCCAAACGGTCCGGGCGCGACGCAGAAGTTCGCGCCCTGGTCGCCGCGGGTACCTCGGCGCGGCTCTTTCAGGAGGCGCGACTCGAGATCGACGACCTCCGCCTCGTCATCATCGAGGGCCTTCGGGAACGAGAGGATGAGGCGACGCGCCTCGAGGACGACATCTCCGCCCTTCGCGTCACAAGCGCGGTGCTCGCCCTCAGCGCGGTTCTACTTTTCGCGTTCCTTGTCCATCGATGGCTCTCGGCCCCCCTTGCCGCAGTCACCAGCGCCGCCCGCGTCGTCGCCGGCGGAGACCTGGACCATCAGATTCCGGCTACCGGCCCGCCCGAACTCAGCGGGCTGGGTCGGGACGTAGACCGTATGCGGCGACGGATCCTGGCGGAGGTCGACGAGGCAACACGCGCCCGCTCGTCCTTGGCGGGCCGCGGCATGATCGTCCTCGCGCTTCGCGACGAATTGGCCCCGGCCGCCGTGGTCCTACCGGAGTCGGTCCGTGTCGCGACCAGGTTCCGCCCCGCCACATCGATCGTCGCCGGTGACTGGTACGAAGTGCGCGAGTCGGGGGGTGCGGTGACCTTCGTACTCGCGGACGTCTCGGGCCACGGACCAAAGGCGGGAGTGTTCGCGCTCAAGACCAAACAGCTCGTTCAGATCGGTCTCGACCAGGGTCTCGCGCCGGCGGCGTGCTGGGCGTGGGTTGCCAGTCGATTGGGCGATACCGGCGATCAATTCGTCACCGGGGTCATCGGCGTAGTCGACGCGTCAACCGGCGTGCTCACCTACGCGAGCGCAGGCCACCCACCCCTGCTCACCCGCACAGCCGATCGGATTGATCAGTTGATGCCCACTGGACCGATCCTCGGTGGTCTCGCCGGGGCGAGCTGGCACGACAACCGGGTGGGTCTCATGCCGGGTAGCGCGCTGATCGCTTATTCCGATGGCCTACTCGAAGCGCGCGGAGGAGATGGCAGTTGGGCCGACCTGGACGGATTGATACAGGTTCTGCGCTCCCACGAAACCCACGACGTGGAGGAGTTGGCCGACTTGTGCCTCGAATTCCGGGACTCCTACTCGGGTGGCATCGAATCAGACGATCTGACAGTCGTCGTCGTGGGTGTCGAGGGTCAGCGAACGACTGTGTCCGCCTGATCGACGAGGTCCGCGGGAAGCGAAATGCCTGCCGCGTCTGCGGCCTTCAAGTTCACTGAGACAAGAAACTTCGACGGATTCTCCACGGGAACCTCGCTCACCGGAGTTCCGCCGAGAATGCGCGCCACTTGGCGACCGAGTTGCCGGTAGAGCTCTTCGGTGTCGGGCTGGAGTGTCAGCAACGCCGCGTCACTCGCCGAATTCGTCAGCATGGGAAGCGCGGCGGTCGTCGCGGCTGCCGCGATCTCGTTGAAGAACCGGAAGGTCGTAGGGGAGTTGAGAGCCCACACCATGCCGGCTCCTTGGTCGCGCAATGAAGTCACCGCGCTCCCGATGTCGTCCTTGCCGGTGAAGCCGGCTGACACCAGGGTCAGGCCCAGCGTCGCCGCAGCGTCGGTGGCCGACTCGAGCAGCGGGCCGACGGCGGGATCGGCGGGCGGGTAGATGACTCCGAACGACTCGGCGTGGGGAACCGCACGGCGGGCGAGGTCCAATGTTCGGTCCGCCGGGACCCGAAAGGTGACGCCCGTCAGCTGTCCTTCCGGTGACCGTTCCTCGGCCACCAGTCCGCTCGCTACCGGGTCATTCACCAGGAATGCGATGGGAATGTCAGGGGCGGCTTTGGCGGCGGCGGCCGCTCCGACGGTCGAGAGTGCGACGATCAGGTCGACGTCATCCTCGACCCACTGTTGAACCACCGCGGTCGCTGAGGCTTCGTCCGGATAAACGACAGCCAGCTCCTCGCCCACGAGTACAAGGTTTCTGTCCTTCTCGTACCCCGCGGAGGCGAGCTCATCCAAGAAGGCGGCTTGGTTGGCCGGTCGCCCTGAATCGACAGCGCGCAAGAACGCGACGGTCTGCTTGCGCTGCGGAGCACTCAGCGCCGCCGGCCGGTCACCGCCACACGCGGTCAGGCTCGTGGCACACAGGAGCAGCGCGAGGCCCCAAGCGCGCCATAGGTTCCGTCCGCCACGCCCCATGGTGAAGGAGCGTAGGCCCAGAGGCACCTGCGCTCTAGGCGGCTCATGTTCGTTCGCTTGATCGTCGATGGAGGGATCCGGTGTTCGCAAAGAGGTAACCGGTATCGTCAGCCCTGATCGCCGGCGCCGTTCGGCAGCCGGCCGCGAGACAGGGGGCACAGGTGGAACCCACCACGGGCAGCAGTCGACCGAAGGCGTCGTTCGGACTCCGCCTCGGAGCGGCACTGATCGACGGAATCATTCTGGGAGTTTTGAGCAGCGTGCTGCGAGCTGTGATCGACGACGCGTTGGCTCAGGTCGTTGGCTCACTCCTCGGGCTCGCGTACTTCATCTATCTCGAGGGGTCGGACTCCGGCCAGACGCTCGGCAAGAAGGTGGTCGGTATCCGAGTGGTGGATCTAGCCGGCGCTGGGCCGATCGGCTACGGCCGGGCCACGGTTCGCTACTTCGGGCGCATCGTGTCGGCAATCGCGCTCGGTCTCGGCTACTTGTGGATGCTTTGGGACGACCAGAAGCAGACCTGGCACGACAAGTTCGCCACCTCCATGGTGGTACCTGTATCCGCCTACCCGATCGGCTCCGGCGCGGCCTGAGCGCTGCGTTGTCCCCCCCAGGTGTCCGGCGACCTCCAGTCGCTGGACGCCTTCGGGTGGAGTTCTCGTTGGGCTGATCTGCTCGCCGGAGTTCCGGGCGAGGCAGTCCCGGCCCGAGTCGTGCGTCACGACGGCGTATCGCTCGTGCTCGCTACTCCGGGTGGCATAAGCACCGCGACTCTGGGGTCGAGACTCGACCCTGAGCCGACGGTGGGCGACTGGGTCGCTTTGGTCGACGGTTATCCGGTCGCGGTGCTCGAGCGAACGTCACTGCTCCGACGCAAGGCAGCCATGCGCGACGTCGAGCAGGTCCTCGCGGCAAACGTCGACCTGGTCTTCCTCGTGTGCGGACTGGACCGGCCGGTGAAGGCGGCGCGGGTCCAACGGGGCGCGGCGCTGGCTGCGGACGCGGGAGCCGAGCCGGTGATCGTCCTCACCAAGGCTGGTGCAGCGAAGGATCCCAACGGCGTCGCCGCGAGGATCGGGAAGGCCAATCCGGGTATCCCCATCATCATCACGTCGGTTCGAGAGGGCATCGGGGTCGCCGCGCTACGCGATGCGGCCAGGGGAAAGACGGTGGCCATGGTGGGGGAGTCCGGGGCCGGCAAGTCCACCATCGTGAACGCGCTGCTCGAGAAGGAGGCTGCGGCGACCGGGGCGGTGCGCGGGAGCGACTCGAAGGGTCGACACACGACGACGACTCGCCACCTCCACCTTCTGCCCGGTGGCGGCGCGCTCATCGACAGTCCGGGTATCCGCTCGATTGGGCTGTGGGGCGACCCGAGTGCGGTGAACGAGACGTTCGCGGACGTGGCCGCGCTCGGTGACGGCTGCCGCTTCGCAGACTGCGGCCACCAGAGCGAGCCGGACTGCGCCGTGAAGGCCGCAGTCCTCGAGGGGACTCTCGCCGCGGAGCGACTCGCCGCGTGGCGGGCCCTTGCTGAGGAGAGCGAAGCCAGCGCGAAGCGCCGCCTCGCGGCGAGCCGCCGGCGCGGCTCGAAGCGCTAAAAGAGGTCGTATGAACGATGAGCCGGAGGTACGGCCAGCCCACTTCCCGCGGGAGTACGGCGCTCGCGGCGGTGAGGGCGACGAGCCGCTGCCGTGGGAGGAAGTAGAAGCGCGGCTTTGCGACGCGCTGAACTACTGGATCACGACGGTCACACCGTCGGGCGTGCCACACGCACGCCCAGTGGACGGCGTCTGGGTTCAGGGAGCACTCTGCTTCGGAGGATCGGACGACACCCGGTGGGTGCGGAACCTTCAGACCAACCCCGCAATGTCCGTGCACCTGCCCAGCGGCGACGACGTCGTCGTCCTGGAGGGGACGGTCGAATACGTCACCGACCCGGAGGACCCGCGCGCGTCGGCGTCGTCGGACGCAACTCGAAAGAAGTACCCGCAGTACTTCTCCAGTGATGATCCAGTCCCGTTCCAACCGTTTTGATCGATGCGCCCTCGGGTCGCCTATGCGTGGTCGTTAGCGGGCTTCCCGAAGCGAGCCACGCGGTGGGAGTTCCCCGCGTAACGCAAGCCGTAAGGCGAATGACTTGACCAGGCGAGGTACCGGGCTACGTCATTAGTTTGACGGCCGTGCATCCAAACGAGTCCCTGCTCCGCGGCGCATATGAAGCTATGGCGGCTGGCGATGGGCGCACCCTCGCTGAATTGCTCACCGTCGATACAACCTGGGTGATTCGTGGCCGTGGCCGGCTCTCCGGGTCCTACCGTGGCCCAGACGAAATCTTTGCGCTTTGGAAGGCGATCGCCGCCCAGACGGGGGGCGGGCTACGGCTCGAGGTGGGGGACGTCCTGGCAAACGACGATCGAGGTGTCGTGCTTGTGACAGCGCGTGGCGAACGGAACGGTCATGTCCTCGAGGAGCGTCAGGTGGCGGTGTTCGAATTCGCCAACGCCGGGAAAGTGCGAACCGCGACCTTCATCTACGAGGATCCAGACGCCTACGACGCGTTTTGGGAGGACTGAAGCCCGGCCGCTGGGCCTCGCTGGGAGGCTTCACCTCGGGGTCCTCGTCACGGACGGGTCGTGCGCTGGCGCGTTGGCACGCATGGGAGGGTGCCCGTGCAGGCGCTGATTGCGACCACTACGTAGTGGACGAACGGATCGAGCGCCTCTTCGTGACTAGTGGGGGCCCGCGTCATCGGAGCGCCTTCCGGGGTGGCGTAACCGGTCACCGAGCTACCCGACCGACGAGCATGGAGGTCGCAGACGTAGAAGGTGCCTTGGTTCACGGATCCGGGATCGGCCCAGGCTTCGAGAGCGAGGCGAGCTCGCTCGCAGGCTGCAGCCCGCCGGAGAGGGACCCGATACACCCATCGGACCTCGGGCAGATCCGGTAGCGGTCTGCTGGTGCGGAGCACGACCGTTGCGTCCGATCCGAGGTCCAGCAATTCCAGCTCTCTCGTCAGTTCCGGCCGCGGGTCCAGCCTCCGGCGGTGGTCAGCCGTGGCGTCGAGGGACACGACGATCGCCGCCACACTCAATGCGGCGGAAGTCCATGCGAGGAGCGGCCGCGACTGGCGGACTGTGGTCAAAAGGAGGAGCCCGGCGACGACGGCCGCGCTGGTCGCGAACAGACTTGGAGTAACGAGAAGTCGTCCGATCCGCTCCTCGAAGAGCGCGGAGGATGTGCGCTCGAAATAGAACTTGCTCATGGCCGCGGTGCCCAGGGTCAAAAAGCTTGCGGGAGCCGCGATCACCAGTGCTGCCACGGCAACGCTGCGGTCGATCGTGAAGAAGTTCTTCGGTGCCGGCCCACTCATGCGAAGAAGCATGTCCGAACTATCGGCGCGTCGGCCTCACTTCGCCACAACACCGTTAGTACGCCCCCTGGGATTCGAACCCAGAACCTGCGGATTAAGAGTCCGTTGCTCTGCCATTGAGCTAGAGGCGCGTGACTAGTTGAGAATAAAGGGTGACCGAGGGGACTTGAACCCCCGACCTCCAGGGCCACGACCTGGCGCTCTAACCACCTGAGCTACGGCCACCATGAGGGGTTAGAGGATGACACACCGGCTGTAACCTGCTCGCCGTCGCGGGTGTAGCTCAATGGCAGAGTTTCAGGCTTCCATCCTGAAGACGCGGGTTCGATCCCCGTCACCCGCTCCGATTAGTCGTTCCGGCGCGCCCTCGTGGCTCGACGGCGCGGGGCCGGCGCCGGCTCTTCGACGATGAAGTCGTCCTCATCCTCGACGGGCTCGACCCGACGTGCCACTCGCTTGGCGGGAGAAGCGGCACCCGCAGCCCGGACCGGCATCCGGCGACGGAGGACCTTCACTTCGTCCACCAGACGGGACAGCTCGGCTGCCAACTCCTCGTCCCGCGAGTCGGTGCGGGCGATGAAGTCGATGAGCTCGGCCCGCAGACTCGGCACGTCCTCTGCAACGGCCTGGATCTGACCCGTTAGCGACTCCAGGGCCGCGGCCACCTCTTCCGACCTCGCACGAAGCTGGTCCAGAGCATCGCGGGCTTCTCCGGCCGAGTTCGTCTGGTCATCCAGGCCGGACTGAACCTTGTCGAGCTTCTTGTCCTGCGCTGCCATGGCGTCTGCGATCTGGGTGGCGTGCTCACCGAGGCGCGCCGTCGTGAACTCCCGGAACTGCTCCTCGCTTCGAGCCAAGGCCTCGACTCGAGATCCCATGGTGGCCAGGGAGGTCTTCAAGCCCTCCAGCCGGCTCGCCACGGTGAACAGCACCGAGGCCGTCAGCGGTTCGTCGGGCAGTGCGGGCTCGGGTGCGGGCCGGTCCGCGGCCTTATCCTCAGGCTCGGGCTCCGGGTCCTCGCGGCGCGACGCCGGCACCAGGTCGTGTTCCGGCCAGTGCAGTCCCGGGCGCTTGCCCTCTTCCGGTTCGGTCGCCATAGCCAGGCGAGCGTACCGCCGCGCTTCGCGTGCAGAACACACCCGGGTACGGCTTATGCCACATGGCACAGTTGTCGCTCCGATTTGCCCCCGTAGCTCAGCGGACAGAGCAGGTGCCTTCTAAGCACTTGGTCGGAGGTTCGAATCCTCCCGGGGGTGCGAAAATTCATGGCGGGCGATCGGAACGCATCGTTACGGTCGGCGGCTGTGCCCGACGACTTTTTCGAGGATCCGCGGCTCGCCGCGGTCTACGACCCACTCGATCCGGATCGCAGCGACCTCGACCTCTACCTCGCGATGCTCGACGAGTTCGCCGCCCGCTCCGTGCTGGACATCGGCTGCGGTACCGGAACTTTCGCCTGCCTGCTGGCAGAACGGGGCATCGAAGTTATCGGACTCGATCCGGCCGGCTCCTCGCTCGATGTCGCTCGAACCAAGCTGGGCGCCGACCGGGTCCGGTGGATCCACGGCGACGTGACCGCCCTCCCGCCGCTCCAAGTCGACCTCGTCACCATGACGGCCAACGTCGCCCAAGTCTTCCTGACCGACGACGAGTGGCACCAGACGCTCGCCGGCGCCCACGCCGCGCTCCGCCCCGGCGGCCATCTCGTCTTTGAAATCCGTGACCCCTCGAAAGAGGCGTGGCGAAACTGGACGAAGGACAACTCGCACACGAAGGCGGATGTCCCGGGGATCGGCCTCGTCGAAGCGTGGTTCGACGGAGCCGAGGCGAAAGGACCCCTCGTCACTTTCAGCGGGACCTACATCTTCCACGCCGACGGAACCGTTCTGACCCCGACGTCGACACTTCGGTTTCGTACACGCGACGAAATCGAACGATCCCTCGCTGCAGCCGGCTTCGACCTTGTGGACGTTCGCGACGCGCCCGACCGTCCCGGCCTCGAGTTCGTCTTTGTCGCTGAGAGGCCCTAGGACTCGGCCGTCTCGTCCCATTCGGTCGTGCTCACCAGCCGGTACCCCACTCCCGGTTCCGTGACGAGCCTCGGCTTATGCGGGTCATCTTCCATCTTCTTGCGGAGCTGGCTGGCGTAGTTCCGCAGGTACTGCGTCTCCCGTCCATAGCCCTCGCCCCACACCCCTTGCAGTAGGGCGCGATGTGTGAGTACGCGGCCTGGTTGGCGCGCCAGGGCCGACAACAGATCGAACTCCTTGGGGGTCAGGTCCAACAGTCGCCCGGCCACCGACGCGCGGTGGCTGCCTAGATCAACTTCGACGTCGCCAACCCGCAGGACCGGATCGGGCTCGCCGGTATTACTCCGATACCGGAGTGCTACCCGCACGCGGGCTAATAGTTCCGGCGTAGAGAACGGCTTGGTCACATAGTCGTTGGCGCCCTCGTCGAGCGCGTCAACCTTCGCCTCTTCAGCGCCCTCCACCGTGAGGACGATGACCGGGGTCTGCGTCCACCTGCGGAGATTGCGGAGCACTTCCAACCCCGACATGTCCGGAAGGCCGAGGTCCAAGATGATGGCGGCCGGCTCCTCGCGTGCCGCTACTTCCAGTGCCTCCTGCCCGGACCGCGCCGAAGCCACTCGCAGATCCCGAGCCCTCAACGCGGCGCCGAGAAGCTGGGCAATCCCCGGGTCGTCATCGATGACCAGAACCAGCGGCGCGGCCTCAGCCATTGTGCACCGGGACCGTGAAGCTGAACCTGGCGCCTCCGTGTGGGGCGCTGGAAACGGCTATCTCCCCGCGGTGCGCCTCCACGATCCCTTTACAGGTCGCCAGCCCGATACCGCTCGAACCACTCCGCTCGCCCCTCTGAAACGGCTCGAAAATCCGCTGCCGCTCGAACGGCAGCACGCCCGGCCCCTCGTCGTCGACCCAGACGCGCACCTGACCGTCACCGGCCTGCGCCCCGATGAGCAAGGTCGACCCCGGCGGGCTATGGCGCGCTGCGTTCTCAAGCAGATTCGAAACGACCAAGTCCAGCTGCGTGTAGTCGCCCGAGACCTGAGGCAGGTCCGGCGGTACCTCGTTCCTCAGACGCACCTCATCGAGGAGCCGCGCCAGTCGCTTGAGCACATCGTCGACCAGCTCATCGATCGCGATCGCGTCCCGACTCGGCTTCAGCGCGCCGGCTTCGATTCGGCTCAGACTCAGCAGGTTCGCGACGAGCCGGTCCAGGCGTTCTGCCTCGTCCGACACCAGACTGAGCAGCTGGCGGCGGGTCGCGTCGTCGTACTCCGCGTTCGACAGAAGGTCCGACGCGACACCCCGGATGGACGACAAGGGAGTCCTCAGATCGTGCGACACCGAGCGCAGCAAGGCAGATCGCTGTTCATCCACCCGTTCCAGAACCGCCGCCCGAGTGGCCTCCTCTGCCAGCCGCTCGCGTTCAGTCTGCATCGTCATCAGCTCGCGATTGAGTTGGGCTAACTCCTCGGCGCGGTCCTCGGCGACGCGCCTACGTTCCGCGATAACTGACACCAGCGTCCCCACTACGGCCGCCACCGCCAAGAAGACCCCCAGGGCAACCAGGTCTTCGAGGGCGTCGATCTTGAACGTCCAGTAGGGCGGGATGAAGGCCAAGTTGAAAGCCGCCGCGGCCAGCACCGCGGTCGCCAGCGCCGGGCCGCGGGCCCCCGCCAGCCCGGCGGCGACAACGGGCACCACGAGTACGAGCGCAGGCACAGAAGCCGAGATGTCGTGCCGGAGCCCGACCATGAGACCTGCGAGCAGGGATACCGCGGTCGCCCCCAGACCCACGGCCGCGGCGACCGGCAGCTGCCCAACAGGACGTTTCGGGCTCACCGGAACGATCATTACGAATTCCTGACGCGCCACCTGCAGTTCTTACGGGATCCTTACGCCGCACCCGGGTTCAGTGTTGTTGTGTTCGATCTTTTGAAGCGGCTGCTGGTCGGTCGCCCACTTGCGACTTCGGAGCAGGAGCACCAGCGGATCCCGAAGGTGATCGCCCTGGCGACCTTCTCCTCCGACGCCATTTCCTCGACGGCTTACGCCACCGAGGAGATTCTGTTCGCTACCGCCTTAGGAGCGTCGAGCCTCGCGTTGGGCCTATCCCGGATGGTGCCCCTCGCCTTCGGCGTCGCAGTCCTGCTCACGATCGTCGTGATGTCCTATCGCCAGACGATCTTCGCTTACCCGAGTGGCGGGGGCTCTTACGTGGTGAGCCGGGAAAACCTCGGCGAGTACCCGTCACTCATGGCGGGCGCCTCCCTACTGGTCGACTACATCCTGACCGTCGCGGTGTCGATTTCGGCCGGGGTTGCCGCCATTGTGTCCATCCCGACGTTTCGCCATCTGGCTGACCACCGCGTCGGCATCGGATTGATCCTGATCGGAGGCATCACGGTCGCCAACCTCCGAGGGGTAAAGGAGTCGGGTCGCCTGTTCGCCGCCCCGACATACGTCTACATACTCATCCTCACCGGCCTGGTCGCGTACGGGCTCGGGCGGGAGTTTCTGGGCACGCCGCTGCCGGATGTTCCGTTCGACAAGCACGCTTTCGAGGGGGCCCGCCAAGCCGGCGGGACCCTGAGCCTCTTCCTGATCCTCAAAGGATTCTCGCAAGGCGCTGTCGCGTTGACAGGCGTCGAGGCCATCTCCAACGGTGTCCCTGCCTTTCGCCGTCCGGAGTCGAAGAACGCGGCCACCACTCTCGTCTGGATGGGGGTCATCCTCGGAACCCTCTTCTTCGGGACGGCGGTCCTCGCAGATCGGCTCCGCCCCTACCCGTCGCACGAGGAGACCGTGCTGTCGCAACTGGGTCGAACGGTTCTGGGCCAGGGCGTTCTCTACGTCGTCCTGCAGTTCGCCACCGCTGCCATTCTCACCCTCGCCGCGAACACCGCTTATGCGGACTTCCCCCGACTCTCGTCCATCATCGCCAGAGACGGCTACCTTCCCCGCCAATTCGCCAACCGGGGAGACCGTCTGGTCTTCTCCAATGGCGTGGTGTTCCTGGCCGTCGCCTCCGGCTTGCTCCTGTGGATATTCAAGGGCGTCACCACGGCCCTGATCGGCCTTTACGCGGTCGGCGTGTTCACGTCCTTCACTCTCAGCCAGACCGGGATGGTCCGACACCATCTACGAGAGCGTGCCTCCGGTTGGCGACGCAACGTGGCGATCAATCTTGTCGGCGCCATCGCGACCTTCATCGTGCTGGCAATCGTCGGAATCACCCGCTTCAAGGCTGGCGCGTGGGTGTCGGTGGTGGTCGTCGCTGCAATCATGGTGATGTTCGTCTTTATCAAGCGCCACTACCGGCGAATCGACGCAAACCTGGCGATCGAGCCTGAAGACATTCGCCCGGAGGCAATGAACCACACCGTGGTCGTGCTGGTCGGTCGGGTTCATCGAGGGATGGTCAAGGCTCTCAACTACGCCAACTCCTTACGACCCAACCACATCGCCGCGGTCTATGTATCGCACGACGTCGAGGACCGTTCTGCCATCGAAGACGACTGGGCCCGATTTGGGTTCGAAACGCCGCTCGAAATCGTCCCGTCGCCGTACCGCGATCTCACCGGCGCCGTCGAGAGGTATCTCGATGATTTGGATGCTCGCTGGGCCGACGACACGATCACCGTGGTCATCCCCGAATTCGTGACTGGCAGGCTGCTCTCGCCGACCCAGCTGCTGCATAACCAGAGCGCAGGCGCGCTGAAGCTCGCTCTCCTCTTCCGTCCTGACACCGTGGTCATATCGGTCCCGTATCACATCGACGCCCGGCGGCCAGGGGGCTGAGCGATGCCCAAGCGCGCCGGACTGGCGTTGGTCCTGGTCGAGGCGGTCGATCGCCGAGTCCTGCCTGCGTTGGCGCTGACGCCTCAGTTGAGCAACCTCGAGCCAAGAGCGCTCCATATCGCGTTCGACTTCAAGGCAGCTCAGCGTCTGGCCCGGGATTGGATGGAGCTCGCGGCGGGTTGGGTGCCCCTGCAGATCGAAGAGCCGACGCAGCCGACTCTGGCCGCATGCGTGCGGTCGGTCGTGGAGCGCGAGGTCTCGGAGCGAACCAGCGTCACAGTGATCGTTCCGGAGATGGATTTGAACCGGTGGTGGCAGCCGCTGTTGCACCGGGGCACCGGGCGATCGATCGCCTGGGAGCTGCACGGCTTGCGCAGCGTTACTTCGGTGGTGGTGCCGGTACGGGTCGAAACCCGCGTCGCCTGATGGCGCACCGCAGAATCAGGACGGTGGCAAGGTAGTCACGTGATCGTCGACTGCGCGGTGTACGAAGCCGGCACACGCGTTGCCGCCTTCTCCGATCTCGAGGCCGCAGCGCGCGCCGCTGAAGAACCCGACGCCTTCGTCTGGATCGGACTGGTGGAACCCACCGTGGCGGAATTCGACGACGTCAGCCGCCACTTTTCGCTCCACCCCCTGGCCGTGGAGGACGCAGTCCACGCGTCGCAGCGTCCCAAGCTCGAGCCATACGACGAGACCCTGTTCATGGTGATGCGGCCGGCGCGCTACGTCGACTCCGACGAAGTCATCGAGCTCAGCCAGTTGATGATCTTCATCGGGCCGCATTTCCTGGTCACGGTGCGGCACGGCGTCAACAACGTCGCCGCCGAAGTTCGCCGTGCCGTGGAGGCCGACGGCGACCGCCTCAAGTGGGGGACCAAGGGCGTTCTCCACGCCTTCGTCGACCGGGTCGTCGACGACTACGTCGACGTGCTCAAAGGCCTCCACGACGACGTTGAAGACATCGAGCGTCAGGTGTTCTCGTCCGAGCGGGCCAACCACGCGGAGCGGATCTTCAAGCTCAAGCGTGAGGTCCTCGAGTTCCGAGCGGCGATCGAGCCCCTCGACGAGCCCCTCGCACAGCTGTCGGGCGGCCGACACCTCCACGACGCCGTCTCCGAGCTCTCGGAGTACTTCCGCGACGTCCACGACCACCTGCTTCGCGTGGCTCAACGGGTCGAAGCGATCGACTCCCTCCTCACCAGCGCCCTGAACGCCAACCTCGCGCAAGTGTCCATGCGGCAGAACGACGACATGCGCAAGATCTCGGCGTGGGTAGCCCTCCTGGCCTTCCCGACCATGATCGCCGGCATCTTCGGCATGAACTTCGAGCACATGCCGGAGCTGGAATGGCTCTACGGGTACGGCTTCGCGCTCGGGATCATGGTGGGCGGATGCCTCTTTCTCTTCCGCATGTTCAAGCGCAGTGGATGGTTGTGAGGTCTCCCGTCACCCTCTGACATCCACCTGCCCCGTGATATAGACGCGCCATGAGCTCCTCGCATTCTCTCGCGGCTCGCCTGCGCTACCGCTTCGACAACGCCATGGCGCGAGGCCCGATCGTGGTCGTCGCCTACCTGGCGGTCCTGACGTTGGTCATCGTCGCAATCGCCGCTCTGATCATCGTGCTTGGAGGCCTCAGTTTCGACGGCGAGAGCGACCCCGGCTTCATCGAGGCGATGTGGCAATCCATTCTGCGCACCCTGGACCCCGGCACATTCAGTGGCGACGCGGGCTGGCCGATCCGCATAGTCACCTTCGCCGTGACCCTGACCGGCCTCTTCCTGGTCGTGTCCCTCATAGGTCTGATCGCCAACGCGGTCGACTCGAAAGTCGAAGAGCTCCGCCGTGGCCGCAGCCCCGTCGTCGAGTCCGGCCACGTCCTGATCCTCGGGTGGTCGCCCCAGGTGCCGCGCATCATCGGCGAACTGATCATCGCCAACGAGAGCGAGAAGCGCGGCGTGGTCGTGATCCTGGCCTCCGAGGACAAAGTCGTGATGGAGGACACTCTCAAGGAAACGCTCGAGGACCTACGTACCACCCGAATCGTTGTGCGCAGCGGCAATCCCGCCCTCCCCGTCGACCTCGAACGAGCGGGGGTGGCGACGGCGCGCTCGATCGTCGCCGTGCGGCCGCAATCCGCCGAAGGCGGCGCCGCCGACGCGGAAGTCATCAAGGCGGTGCTCGCAGTGCGCTCGCTCGATCCCACGCTGCACCGGGCCCACATCGTGGCGGAGCTCGACGCGGCGGACAACTCCGAGATCATCCGCTCCGTAACGGCGGGGCGCGTCCTCACCGTTTCAAGCGACCGCGTGGTCGCCGAAGTCACCGCGCAGGCGTGTCTACAGCCAGGCCTCTCCGCGGTGTTCACAGACCTCTTGGACTTCGACGGCGACGAGATCTACTTCACCCCGGCCGACGCGCTCGCGGGGAAGACCTACCGCGACGCCCTGCTCTCGTACGAGACCTGCTCGGTCATCGGCCACAAGTCCGCTGCGGGCAAGGTCGCCCTGAACCCCGATCCCACGACAGTCCTTGCCCAGGGCGACGAGCTCATAGTTGTCGCGGAGGACGACTCCGTGATCCGTATCTCACCGGTGTCGGCGAACGGGGGCGGCGCGGCAGGGGCCCCGATCACCCGCGGCCAGCCCGCACCGGTCGGCCTCACGATCGTCGGTTGGAGCAGCTTCGGCGCCAAGGTGCTGAAGGAGCTCGACGAGTTCCTGCCCCCGAACTCCATGCTGACCATCGTCGTGGATCAGGATCTGGTGGATCCCCAGAGCGTCACTCCGACCATGCAGAACGCCACCCTCTCCGTGCAGGGAGGCACCGGAGGCCCTGACGACATCCGCCGCCTCGCCGCGGGGGAGCCGCCAGACCAGGTCATCGTGCTGGGCTACCGCGACGCGCTCTCGATCGATGAGGCGGATGCCCGCACGCTTCTCACCCTCCTTACCCTGCGGACCGTCTGGCCCGCCCGTGGTACGGCCAAGCACGTGCGCATCGTCGCCGAGTTGCTCGATCAACGAAATCTCGTACTCGCCGATCCGGACGGGGTCGACGACCTGATCGTCAGCAACGCGCTTTCCAGCCTCCTAATGGCCCAACTCGCAGAGCACGCCGATCTCGAAGCCGTGTTCGACGACTTGTTCGACGCAGAAGGAGCGGTCCTCGAGATGCGCCCCGCCGCTGAACTCGTCGGAGCGGGGCCGACCCGCTTCGCGGACGTCGTCGCCGCGGGAGGGGCGACGGGAGCGTCCGTGCTGGGTTATCGGATCGGTGCGACGGGCGCAGTGGTGATGAACCCCGCCAAGACCGAGCAGGTTGCGTTGGGCCCGGACGACCACGTAGTGCTGATCTCGGGCTGATCCGAGGCGGTTAGGTAGCTCCGGCGGGAACTGTCCCGAGCCGGCCGGCGCGGAAGTCGTCCATGGCCTGCGCGAGTTCGGCCCGGGTGTTCATCACGAACGGGCCATACTGCGCCACGGGCTCCCGTATCGGTCGTCCGCCGATGATCCAGAGCTCCAGGTCCTCCTCGCCGCCGTCCGCCGCTCGCGCCGCGATGGTGTCGCCGGCGCCCATAACCGCGAGCTGCCCGCGCACGAGTGGCCGACGGTCCGGGCCGACCGAGCCCTTCCCGCTCAGGGCGTAGACGAGCGCGTTGTACTGCGGCTCCCACGGCAACACCAGTTCCGCGCCAGGACGGAGTGTGGCGTGCACTACCGCGATGGGGGTGTGCGTCGAGCCCGGACCGGAGAACCCACCTACGGATCCCGCGATGACGCGAACCAACGCGCCGCCATCAGGGGAACGAGCGAGCGCGATCTCACCGGACCGGATGTCCTGGTACCGCGGCGTCGCCCATTTCTGCGAGGCGGGCAGATTCACCCAGAGCTGCAACCCGTGGAACAAGCCGCCGGACACGACCAGCTCCTCCGGTGGCGCCTCGATGTGAAGCAGGCCCGATCCGGCCGTCATCCACTGCGTATCGCCGTTGGTGATCCGTCCGCCCCCGCCGTGTGAGTCCTGGTGGTCGAAGGCCCCGTCGATGATGTAGGTCACCGTCTCGAAGCCCCGGTGGGGATGCCACGCTGTCCCCTTGGGTTCGCCCGGCGCGTAGTCCACCTCGCCCATTTGGTCCAAGTGGATGAAGGGATCGAGTTTGGCCATCTCGACGCCGGCGAAGGCGCGCCGAACGGGGAAGCCTTCGCCCTCATAGCCCGAGGGCGCGGTGGTGATGCTCTCCACTGGCCGGGCCCGCGCTGCCGGATCGGACGGAGCCACGACTGGAAGCGCCAGCGGGTTGGGAACGGTTACAGCAGGCATCGCGTCCTGGTAACGCCGTCACGGGCCGGGTCATTCCGTCGGGCAAACGCGAAGAAGGGCACCCCCGCGGGGGTGCCCTTCTTCAGTCGGAGCAGAGTGCTACTTGCGAGTGAAGCGGCGCGCCGCCCTCCGGCCCAGAACCGCGAGCCCCATCAGGGCGCCACCGGCGAGGCCGATGGGTGACATGCCGGTCGCGGCCAACGCCTGCGCCACGTCCGGGGCTACGACAACGGCTCGGCCGTTGACGTCGACGTTCACTTGCGCGTCACCGCGAGCGGTGGACTGCACGCAGACGCCGGTAGCGGTCGCGGTGTTGGTGAAGCGACCGGCCCCGGAGCCGTCCAGTATCCGGATGCCTACGGTCAGATCTTTCGATCCCTTGGCCGGGATCGGTCCGATGTCGTTCCAGGTGAGGCTCGTCGCCGTCTGGCTGCTGGCGGGCGGGGTGGAGCTGGTGATCTCGTAGAGAATGCCCTTCTCCACCTCGATCGCGTCCTTGACCAGAACCGCGGTCAGGTCACAGTCGGCGAACGGGTTGACGACCTTGATGGTGTAGGTGAAGTTGTCGCCGGGGGCGACGAACTCACGGTCCACGGTCTTGGTGACGGGGAGCGAGCACTCGATGCCGCCGGCCGGAACCTTGGCGCGGGTCTCCATATGACCGATCCGCACGTCGGCTGCGCTCATGGTGACGATGCCGGCGTCGTCACGCTGCTCGAGCAACGTGACGCGGACCAGGTCAACTGCGGCCGCCGCTGAGGTGCCGTCTGCGGCGAGAGCAGGAGCGCTGTCGGCGTCGCCGCCGATCGCCCGCGGGTCTTCCCCGATGGCGATTTCGGCCACTCCGGGGACATTTACGACCAAGCCGGTCTCGCCGAGGAGCGGAATGTCCTGGGTGGTCAGCTGCGTGATGGCATCACCCTGAATGACGCGGATGACCGCGCTTTCCGGCGAAGCGGCCAACGGGCCGTAGTGCACCCAGTTGCCCGCGTTTCCGCCGACTCCGGTGGCGACTGCCTTGAGCACCCACTCGCCCAGCACTTCGATGGTGACCTCATTCGG
Organism: Acidimicrobiales bacterium; assembly: GCA_035526705.1. Lineage (GTDB taxonomy): Bacteria > Actinomycetota > Acidimicrobiia > Acidimicrobiales > JAHWKP01 > JAHWKP01. The sequence goes on from DATLBX010000081.1 coordinate 26,237, forward strand.
CGTGCCCTTGAAGAGGGTGACCGGAGCGATCGTGGTACGAGCCTCGGTCATAAGTCCGAAAGCCGGGCCGAGGCGGGCGTTGTCCTTGCCGGTCTGCGGGACCAAGCGCGAGCGCGAGACCGTGCTGGCTGCGGCGCGCTCGGGGCCCGGGGCGTCGGCCGCGACGACAGGCGTGGCAAACGTGCCGTCTTCGTTGGCCGCACCGGTGTTGACGAGCTGGGCGTCCGCGGCATAACCACGGCCCTGGCTGATGTCCTCGCCGAGGATGCAGGAGTTGTCATCCCAGCGCGCCACCGACTCGCCGCGCAGGAGCGAGGCGTACGCGACGGGGCTGGCCGCCACCGGGCCGACCTGGCTCTGTAGGAGCTGAGTCGACGGCGGAGCGGAGCCCTGCACCTTCGAGTTCAAGATCAGGGTGTTGTCCTCGATGGGAAGGGAGTTGGCCAGCCCCACCTCGAGGCCGGAGCCGCGGCCGTAGCTGCGATCTCCCTTGAGCTCGGCGTCGAGCTCGGTGTTGGCCAAGTTCGGCTGCAGCACGTTGTCGACTTCGTTCACGATCGTGCCCGGGGCGGCGTTCGGGCCGAAGGTGATGCCGTCGGTTCCTTGGCTGGCGACTGTCGCGGACGAGAAGGCCTCGTCCACGTTGGCGACGAGTGGCCCGGTCTGGCCGAGCTGCAACGCGTCGACGTGAACCGCAGACGCGGTGGCGTAACCGCTGAAGTCAGCGGTCTTGAATGGGACCTGGGCCGACGCCGGACTACCGGGGATCGACCCGAGGGCCATCACCGCCAAGACCGCCGCCGCCAGAACGATTCGGCTCTTTCGCATGAAGACTCCTTCTTGGCGCTTCCGCCCTAGACCTGCTGAATTTCGGACAACTTTAGTGTTCCTAACCGTTCCTCCTTCGGCGCAATCCGATACGCCGGGAGAATCGGACAAAGCGGACACGTCGCAGCCAAGCCGCCATTTCATGCATCGTCATTCGCGGTAGCGAGCCTTGAAGCGCTCGACGACTGACTCGGAAAAGCCTGACAGTTCTGTGGGCTCGCCCGGTAGTCCACCGGGGCGGTTCCTGTAATCCGACGCGCCGACCGCGGTGACGAGCATGCAGGCATCGGCCGTCTGGAATGTGTCCGACACAGCGTCGTCGAAGAAGGTGAGCCCGGTCCCGCCGAGCCCCGCCGCGAAGGCAGCCAGCTGGAGCCTTCCGGCCGCGAGCCCGGCTTCGAGCTGCGCCGCCCGGTATCCGCGGTCGCCCAGGGTGGCGAACAGTTCGTCCAAGCCGGCGCAGTGGAAAACGGTGAGAGCGGAGTCGCCTCCCAGGTCTTGGCCAAGGCAGAGGCGCTTCGCCTCAGCCCGGGCCGCGTCCGGCTCGACCTCGGCCAACACCGACATCGTGTCGCCCTCCCAACGGCGACGGCCGGAGGCCACCCCTGCGACCGAATGCACCGAGACGAAGTGGGAGAGGAGAGTCCTTCCCGCCGCCACGAAATCGCCTGGCACCGGTCGGGCGGCCACCCCGAGACACCACTGCGCGGTCTCCTGTGTGATCTCCCCCGGGCGAAACATCCGGGTGCTGCCGCGCCGGCGAACGAGCTCCTCTACCCCTCCCGGAAGCGACACGGTTCCCGCAGGAGGGTTGCGCTCACCTGTTGCCCGCCCCAATCCGGAGGCCGCCATCCGCCATTCCTCTACTGCGGCGGGATCAGGCAGATCGCCGGCGCGTTGCGTCAGGGTCAGCTCGGGGAACTCGACAGGATTCGCAGACGAGGGCGCGGCCCGCCCGGCGACTAGATGGGTCGGCTCGTCCCGCGGCGCGGTCGCCGAGGTGTGGCCGAGCGTGACGACCGCGACGGGAAATTCGGTGATGCCGTCGAGACCGAGCTCCTCCGTGATCAGCGAGTCGACGAAGCCGACATGAACGCGAGCCGGCACGCCCGCCGCGTCTGCAACTGCAAGCGTCTGCGCCAGCATGCTGCCGGCGTCCCAGTAGATATGGCGGAAGCCCCGCGTCGTGTACTTCCACCCGGTGCTCCACGGGAGGCCGGTGAGAATCAGGGAGACCGGCGACGACAGGGGGGCATCGTCTGCCAAGGCGCGGGCTAGAGCGGCGCGGCGGTCACCGGTCCTTACGGTTTCCAGCCCGAAGTCGCCTGGCGCGAAATGATGAATGCCCGCCGGGAGCTCCCCAAGTTCACCGCAGGCCACGTAGACCTCGACGGGATGCAGATTCCCCGCGGCGGGCGCGGCGCGGAACCAATTGACTACTTCTCCATCGCGCGAGCGGACGCGAGTGACCCCCGCGGAATAGAAGAGGACGCGCGCCAGCAGGTTCGGGGTCAAAGCGCCATTCGCGCCCGCGACTTCGCCGGACAGGACCGCCGCCGCGTTCGCCTCTGACTGGCCGACGTCACGAGGCAGTCCCACCCGGGGCGCGTCGGGGTAGCGCTTGAAGGCCGTCGGCCGGTTCTCCATATCCATCGGCGTGAAGCCCGCGGGCATGAGGAGCGATCCCGAGTCGGGACCTCCGCCCAGCTTCGTCCCTTCATGGAATTCACGGGTTACCCGGGCTGCATGGTTGGTCACGACCCTTATCCTGGCTGCGCAGTCACCGGGGAGTAGCGCAGTTCGGCAGCGCACCTGCTTTGGGAGCAGGAGGCCGCGGGTTCAAATCCCGCCTCCCCGACAAATCGGAACCTTCGAGCGGGCTGGTCAACCTTTAGAGCGGCGAGGTCAGACCTCTCTTCTGTCGTACCCGCGGACCGCGAGGGCGAGCAACAAAGGGATCAGCACCATCGTGAGAAGCGCGGGGCGGAGAAACGCCCCCGCTTCGCCACCGAGGACGATCGCGCCGAAGGCGCCAGCCAGGGCCGAGGGGAGGACGCGGCCGGCAGGCGGATAAATGCCCAGTATCGGCAACAGGAACAGCAAGGACAAGGCGACGCCGACAGTGGCGAGGGTGCTGCGCACCAGCGAGCTCGCGAAAGCGACGACGGCGACCGCAAAGAGGAGATAGAGACCTCCGAATGCGGTGGCCACGGCAACGTCGGAGGCGGACACTCGCCCGAGCAACACCGTCGTCTCGTACCACGCCGCGAGTGTTCCCACGGCGAAGCTGATCACGGCAGCCAGCGCAATGACGGCATAACGCGGCACGAGCAGCGTCCGAACCGACGCGATCCGTGTTCTGTAAAAGGTGGCAAGAGTTGGAGTGGCGTCGATGCAGAGCGCCCCAGCGGCAGCCGCCACCACGATGATCAAACCGATCCCGGAAATCTGCTCGGCGTACTCCGCCATTCCCTGAGCGGGGATGGGCTTCGGCAGCTTGAAAGCCGTCTCTCCGAACTCGGAGGCCAGCAACTGCGGCAAGTAATGGATCGATATCGGACCGGCCATCCCGAAGAAAACGAAAGGTCCGGCCAGTACCAGCCACCGTCGCGTGCGCAGCAGCCGGAGCCACTCGAGCCGCCAAGTGGTCATGCGGCCCCCGCGGTCATCGCCAGGAAGACGGACTCGAGGTCGGGCGACTCCGGCGATATCGACACCACCCGGGCACCGGCCGCGTGGAGCGCGCCGGCCAGACCCGCTTCGGCCGCGTCGGCGGATCTCGCTTCGACGCGCACGGTCGTCCGCCCCACCGCCGTGCTCTCCCGTACCCACTCGACTTCCGCGAGTGCCCTGGCAACAGACCGCGCATTCCGCCGCAATTCGATCGTCCACACCGGAAGAGCGAACCGCTCGAGCAAATCCTGGAGTTGCCCTTGATGAATCAGTCGCCCTTCCGCCAAGACTCCGACGGTGTCGCAAACGCGTTGCACATCCGCCAGCACATGGCTTGAAAAGATCACCGTGGACGATTCCCCGGCGCGGCGCACGAGATCGAGCACTTCGACACGGCCCGCCGGGTCCAGGGCGGAACACGGCTCGTCCAGGATCACGACCTCGGGACGGGCGACGATCGTGGCCGCGACGGCGAGTCGTTGTGTCATCCCGCGCGAGAAGCCCCCGATTCGGCGATCGGCTGCGTCCGCGAGTCCCGCCTCGTCGAGGAGCGCCGCGACCTCCGGATCGGTCGGCGGGCTGCCGGCTAGGGACCCGGACAGGTGAAGCAACTCGGACGCGGTGAGCCAGGGTTCGAACGTCGGCGCGTCGGGACACATCGCCCACCGTTGCCGCGCCACGTCGAAGGCGATGGCGCCGGATGAGGGCTGCCGGAGCCCACCGAGAATCGACAGCAACGTCGTCTTTCCCGCACCATTCGGGCCGACCAGGCCGTAGACACATCGCTCCGGAACCGAGAGGTCGACCGAATCGAGCGCGACATGGGAGCCGTACCGCTTGGTCAGGCCCGTTGTCGAGATGATCAACGATCCTCACGGCCGATCGTCAGGTACACGATTCCGCCGAGCGGAATGGAAACGAGGCAGGCGACAATCCAGCCCCACTTGGGCAGGTGCTTCACCGACGGCGCCCTGATGACATCGACGATGCAATAGGTGGCGAAGCCGAGGGCGACGACGACGATGGGCACGATCGCGGCGAGGTTCATGGAGACGCAGTCTGGCGGCTTTACACACTGGCTGTCATAGGTGGGTCGTAAGCTTCCGGGTCCCATGAAGACAGAGGTCGAGCCCCTGGAGGGCAACAAGGTCCGCCTAACCGTCGAGGTGGACGCGGGGGAGTTCGACAAAGCGGTCGACGCCGCTTTCCGCTCCCTCGCCAAGGAGGTCAGCCTTCCCGGGTTCAGGCCCGGCAAGGCTCCGCGCAAAGTGCTGCAGGCCCGCCTCGGCGAGAACGTCGGGCGCGAGGAGGCGTTGCGTCAAGCGCTGCCTGAGTACTACTCCCGCGCCCTCAAGGAGACGGAGGTCGACGCGATCGCGCCGCCCGAGATCGATGTGAAGTCCGGGCAGGAGGGCGACGGGCCTCTGTCGTTCGAGGCCGTAGTGGAAGTGCGCCCGACCGTGGCCATCCCCGGCTACGACGGCCTGCGCGTCACCATCCCCTCGCCGGAAGTCACCGATGAAGACGTGCAAGCCCACCTCGATCGGCTACGCGCGCAGTCTGGCGAGCTCAAGCCGGTGGACCGGGCCGCGGAGGAGGGAGATTTCCTCACCATCAGCGTGAACGCGGAAAGCGGCGGCGAGCCCGTCGGCGGGTGGACGTCGGAGGACGAGATGCACGAGCTCGGCTCGCCGCATCCGGTGCCGGGTCTCGACGACCGGCTGCGCGGCGCCAAGCTCGGCGACATCCTGAACTTCGAGGTCGGGGAAGGAACCGACGCGGTCTCGCTGCGGGTAGTCGTGAAGGACATCAAAGAGCGCGAGCTGCCGGAGATGACCGACGAGTGGGCGCAGGAGGCGTCGGAGTTCGAGACGGTTGAGGCCTTGCGGGCCGACATCTCAACCCGCATGGCAGGTCCCAAGTGGTTCCAGGCACGCATGGCGCTCGAAGAGGAGGCGACGACCGCACTCACCGAGCTCGTCCAAGACGAACCTCCCGAACCGCTCGTGGGCGCCGAGATGGAGCGCCAGCTGCACCAGCTCGCGCATCGGCTCCAGGGGCGCAACCTGTCCATGGCTCACTACCTCGAGGCCACCGGCCAGACGCAGGAGTCGTTGCTGGCCCAGCTCCGAGAGTCGGCGATCCGCTCGGTGAAGCTCGACCTCGCTCTCAGGTCGCTGGCCGACAACGAGACCATCGAGGTAACCGACGAGGACGTCGACTCCAACCTCGCTCGGATCGCGGAGTCAGCAGGCGTCGATATCGAGCAGGTCCGCCGTCAACTGGACGAGGAAGGAGAGGGCCCCGCGGTACGCTCGGGAATCCGCAAGACCAAAGCGCTCGAGTGGCTGTTGGAGCATGTAGCCGCGGTCGACGCCGACGGTCGCGAGATCGACCCGAAGCTCCTTTCCACCCCGCCCGACGCGCCCGATGAGGCGGAAGTTCACACAGAAGAAGGAGAAGGGGAGTGACAGTCCAACCCGCTTACAACTATCTAGTCCCCACCGTTGTCGAGCAGACGAGTCGTGGTGAGCGGGCCTACGACCTGTATTCGAAGCTCCTGCAGGAGCAGATCATCTTCCTGTCGACGCCGATCGACGACACGATCGCCAACCTGATCTGCGCCCAGATGATGTGGCTCGAGCACGAAAACCCCGACCGCGACATCGAGCTCTACATCAACTCTCCCGGAGGCGAGCTCACTGCCCTCTTCGCCATCTACGACACGATGCAATATGTCGGGCCGGACATTCAGACCGTCTGCTTCGGCCAAGCCGCCTCGGCCGCAGCTGTGCTGCTCGCCGCCGGCACGCCGGGCAAGCGCTTCGCCCTGCCCCACGCCCGGATCCTGCTGCACCAGCCCTACGGCGGTGCCGCCGGCCAGGCAGCCGATATCGAGATCCAGGCGAAAGAGATCCTGCGGATGCGGGACACGCTGGACCAGATTCTGGCCAACCACACCGGGCAGGAACTTGCCCAGGTGAAGAAGGACACGGACCGCGATTTCATAATGAGCGCCGATGAGGGCAAGGCATACGGCATCATCGACGACGTGATTCGCAAGAACCAGCTCGCCGAAGTGCCTGTGGCCGCCGGCGTCGCCTGACCGGACCGGGGGAAAACGCATGGCCAAATTCGGCGAAGGCAGTGAGGTCGTCAAGTGTTCGTTCTGCGGCAAGACGCAGCGCAACGTCAAGAAGCTCATCGCCGGACCGAGCGTCTACATCTGCAACGAGTGCATCGACCTGTGCAACGACATCATCGAAGAGGACACCGAAGGTGACGAGCTCCACTTCGACGAGCTGCCGAAGCCAAAGGAGATCTTCAACTTCCTGAACGACTACGTCGTCGGCCAGGAGCACGGCAAGAAGATCCTGTCGGTCGCGGTGTACAACCACTACAAGCGCGTGCAGTCCGGCACATACCGCGACCCCGAGATCGAGTTGGCGAAGTCCAACATCCTTCTGGTCGGTCCCACCGGCTGTGGCAAGACGCACCTCGCGCAAACGCTGGCCCGCATGCTGAACGTGCCGTTCGCCATGGCGGACGCGACTGCGCTCACCGAGGCCGGATACGTGGGCGAAGACGTCGAGAACATCCTCCTCAAGCTGATCCAGGCGGCCGACTACGACGTCAAGAAGGCCGAGACCGGAATCATCTACATCGACGAGATCGACAAGATCGCACGCAAGAGCGAGAACCCGTCGATCACCCGCGACGTATCGGGCGAAGGCGTGCAGCAGGCGCTACTCAAGATCCTCGAGGGCACCACCGCTTCGGTTCCGCCGCAGGGCGGGCGCAAGCACCCGCACCAGGAGTTCATCCAGATCGATACGACGAACATCCTCTTCATCTGCGGTGGAGCCTTCGCTGGTCTGGAGCGCATCATCGAGTCGCGCATCGGTCGCCAGGGCATCGGCTTCCGCGCCGACATCCGCAGCAAGGAGGAGCGCAACCTCGGCGAGGTTCTGCGCCACGTCTCGCCGCAGGACCTTCTGAAGTTCGGGTTGATCCCCGAGTTCGTCGGCCGTCTGCCGCTCATCGGCACTGTGTCGAACCTCGACCGTGAGGACCTCGTCCGGATCCTCGTGGAGCCGAAGAACGCCTATGTAAAGCAGTACAAGAAGATGTTCGAGCTCGACGGCGTGGAACTCGAGATCGAGCCGGAGGCCCTCGAGGCCATCGCGGACCAGGCTCTGCTGAGAGGTACGGGCGCTCGAGGCCTTCGAGCCATTCTCGAAGAAGTCCTGCTGGAGGTCATGTACGACCTGCCCAGCCGCGACGACATCGGACGCTGCGTGATCGACCGCTCTGTCGTCCTGGACCGGGTGGCGCCCACGTTGGTGCCCCGCACCCAGGCACCCCGCCAGACCCGCCCCAAGCGCGCCGCCAGCTAGCCCGCCGCAGGCAATAAGGGCTATTTCTGGCCTCATTGCCTGCACCCGGCTCAGTCGGCCAAGTCTCCGTATTTGTGGGAGTGGGTGCGCGGCGCGCCTTCCAGCTCCTGGATGTAGTCGGCGATGCGCTTGGCGCGCGTCTCGGGCTTCTTGGCGCGGAGGATGTCGTTCACGACCTGCCTCCGGGGCGAAGGCGTCAGTCGGTCCCAGACCGCGGAGGCCGTGGGGCTGGCGGCCAGCGCTTCAACCAAATCGTCGGGAGGCGCTTCACTCACGACTCGTAGCTCGAAGTCGACCTCGTCGCCCTTGTCGATGCCGGCCTTGGTGCACGTGGGCTGGGTGACGTCGATGAACCACCGGCCGTCGCCCCACGGCTTCACGGCTTTGCGTGTGATCGGTACGCCCGCGATCGATCCGTCGACCGTGGTGGTGGCCGTCAATCCAAGCGCCCTCACCGCCGCGTCGGGCAGTAGGGCGTACCGCGGTAGCTCCGGATGTTTGCGCTCGATTTGGGCGCGAAAGCGGGCGGAGCGCTGTCTTTCACTCCCGGGCACGGCCGGGACCCTACCTAGGCGCCCATGCCTGCGGGTTTCCGCCGGTCGGGGCGGGGATAGGTTCCCTGTATGCGCAAGATGATCAAGTGGGGCTTCCTGGCCGCCCTCGCGGGAGCCGGTTTCGCCGGGTTCCGGAAGTACCAGGAGAACCAGGACGTCGACGCCGCGGCGAAGGAGGCAGCCAAGGTTGGCGCCGGTGCCGCCGGCGCGGGAGCAGTATTGGGGCTGCTCCTGGCCCTCAAGGGGAATCGCAAGGCACGTAAGCGCGCCAAGAAGCTGGCCAAGGGCTCGGCCAAGGTCGCCAGCGTTCTCAGTGCCATGAATTCAGCGGCCGACGCGGCCCGGCCGAAGCTCGAGCAGGCCCGCGACGCGGCACGGCCGAAGTTCGACCACGCGGTCGACGCGGCCCGCCCCAAGTTCGAGCACGCCCTCGACGCGGCGCGGCCCAAATTCGAATACGCACTGGACGCCGCACGTCCGAAGTTCGAGCACGCCCTCGATGCAGCCAAGCCCACCGTGGGTCGGGCGGCAGCTCGCGTCGAGAAGGCGGCAGCAAAGACCCGCAAGCTCGCCGCCTAGTCCCGTCGGGGTCCCCGGCGGGCCCCAGGGCCGCTGATACGGTTCGCGCGATTTCATCCGCGAACGCGGCGAAGGGCTCCGGGCCCCCGCCCCCGAAGGCAGGAGGACTGAAGTGGAGATCTTGACGCAGGTAGGCGGCGAATTTCTATCCCGCTGGGGTCACTACTTGTCCGGCGTGACCTGGATCGGGCTTCTCTACTACTTCAACTTCGTTCAGGTCCCGGCGTTCGCCGCCTTCGAAGCAGGACCGCGCACCGAGGCCATCCGCAAGTTGGTTCCTCGCGCCCTCTGGTGGTTCCGTTGGGGCGCCGTCATGACCGCGCTGACCGGGTTGTCCATCCTGGCCTTCCAGGAGCGGCTCACCGACATGGACTTCTGGAAGACGCCGTCCGGCATGAGCATCGGCACCGGGATCCTCATGGCCATCGTGATGTTCCTGAACGTCTGGGGCGTCATCTGGCGGAACCAGAAGATCCTCATCGCCAGCGCAGAGGCCACCGCCGCCGGCAAAGAAGCGGACCCGAACGCGGCGGCCGCGGGCCGAAAGGGTCTCACCGCGTCGCGTACCAATACGCTCCTTTCCATCCCGATGCTGTTCTTCATGGCGGCTACGAGCCACTTCGCCCCCGTCTTCGACGGCGCCGACAGCGGCGGCCGCTTGATGTACTGGGTGGCGGTGCTGGTGATCATTGGCGTGGTCGAGGCGATTGCGCTCTCCGCACCCGCCGCGGGCTCCGGCTTGGCCGTCCACCTGGACTCCCACCGGAACACCATCATCGGGGGATTCGTGTTGGCGATCATCTTCTACGTGCTCTTCCAGGTCGTGAACGGATGAGCCCCTTCATGCGGGCGGGGGCCCGGAGCCCTTCGCCCAGGCGCGCCTTCGCCGCGGCGCTGCTCGCACTCCTCCTCCTCGGCGGATGCGGTGGCGACGACAGCTCAGGCACTGGCGACGACGCACCCGACGCGACATCGACATCGACCACCGCAGAGGCGGCCGATCGCGTCGAGACGACGACGGTGGTGCTCAAGAACATCAAGTTCTCTCCGGACGAGATCACGGTGAAGAAGGGCGAGACCGTCACGTGGCAGTGGGACGACGGCACCGTCCCCCACAACGTCGCCTTCGACGACTTCAAGAGCGAGATCCAGGAGAAGGGCACCTTCGAACACGCCTTCACCGAGGCGGGAGTGTTCGAGTACAAGTGCACGGTCCATCCGACAATGTCCGGATCTGTCGAGGTGACGGAGTAGCTATCCATCGGGGCGGGGGCCCGGAGCCCTTCGCCCACTGTCGGGGCGGGGGCCCGGAGCCCTTCGCCCGATGAAGATCGACGAGGCCCTCGCCTGGCTCGACGGGCACCTCAACCTGGAGCGCCTCGCCACACCGGGCCGTCGCCGCACTCGGACCCCCAATCTCGACGGAATCACCGCGCTCACCCAGCTGATGGGAGAGCCGCAGCACCAATACCCGGTGCTGCACCTGACGGGCACGAACGGAAAGACGTCGACGGCACGGCTGCTGACCGACCTCCTCGTGGCGCAGGGGCTCGCCGTAGGAACGCTCACCAGCCCCCACCTCGAACGCATCAACGAGCGCATCACGTGGAATGGCGATCCGGTCGCCGAAGAAGCGCTCGCGGAGGCGCTATCCGCCATCGCCGACCTCGAACTCCTGGTCGAAGGGCCGCGGCCGAGCTTCTTCGACGCGTTGGTCGCCGCCGCGTTCCGCTGGTTCGCCGATATCGCCGTGGACGCGGCGGTCATCGAGGTCGGGATGGGGGGCCGCTGGGACACGACCAACGTCGTCAACGGCCGGGTCGCCGTCGTCACCGGGATCGGCCTGGACCATATGGAGTATCTGGGCCCCGACCTCGAGTCGATCGCCAGAGACAAGTCCGGAATTGTGAAGCCGGGTTCGACCTTGGTGCTGGGCGAGACCCGGGCCGAGCTCGTGGAGGTATTCGCGGGAACCCCGGCGACCACCACCTGGCTGGCCGGCCGCGACTTCGGTTGCGACGAGAACCTTCCGGCCGTGGGAGGCCGGGCGCTCACGCTGCGAACCCCAAGCGCGGCCTACGAGCAGGTACTTCTGGGATTGCATGGCGCGCACCAAGGTCACAACGCCTCATGTGCGCTGGCCGCCGCAGAGGCCTTCTTCGAGCGGCCGTTAACCGACGAGCTCGTGCGCGCCACTTTTGCGGCCGCGACTTCTCCCGGGCGGATGGAGGTAGTTGGGCAGAGACCGTTGGTCGTGCTCGATGGGGTCAAGAATCCCGACGGCGCGAGAGCTGCAGCCGCGACCCTCACCGAAGCCTTCGGCGATCGGAAGAGAATCGTGGTCTTCGGACAGCTGCGGGGCCGGGACACGGAGTCGATCGCCCGCGAACTGGAGCTGGCCAGAGCCGCACTCGTCATCGCGTGCGAGCCCGACTGGCCCAGGGCCCTGCCGGCGGAGGACACCGCGGCGGCCGTGAAGGCGGCGGGCAGCCAGTCGGTCGAGGTCATTCGTGAAGTGGCCGCCGCCGTTGAGCGCGCGCTGGAGCTGGCCGAGCCCGACGACCTGGTCTTCGTGACCGGCTCGCTGTACGTGGTCGGGGCGGCCCGGGCTGCCCTCGAGCAGTGACCTTTGTCCCATCAAGCCGCCATGCCATCTGCCCGATGAATAACTCAACAGGCAAGACGGTCGGCCCAGCCCCGACCGTCTTGCCCTTTTTTTTGGCCCTGCTTCCGGCTCCTCCGCCTGAGGCTCGTCGCGGTGCGGTGGGGGACCCCCACCCCCCACCGCGCGGGTGCCGGCGCGAAGGTGGGAACAGTCACGGCTAGCTTCATCCGGCCATGAGTTCTCGCACCCTTGTCATTTGTAAGCCCGACGCCGTCGAGCGCGGCCTGTCCGGCGAGGTTCTCGCCCGGCTGGAGCGCAAGGGCCTGAAGCTGGTCGCCGCCGAGCTGCGGAAGATCGACGAAGCGACCGCCGGCCGTCATTACGAGGAGCACGCCGCCAAGCCCTTTTATGGCGAGTTGGTGTCCTTCATCACCCGTAGCCCGGCCCTTGTGGCGGTCTTCGAAGGTCCTGGCGACAACACCTGGGAGGTCGTCCGCACCGTGATGGGCCCCACCAACCCCGCCACCGCTCCTCCAGGGACAATCCGGGGCGATTTGGGCATTTTGATGACCGAAAATCTGGTGCACGGCTCCGATTCAGCGGACTCTGCGGCCCGAGAGATTGGAATCTTCTTTCCCGGCCTCGCGTGATCGTCCCCCGAGCGGCCCCTAGTCTTCCCCCGGGCGGCCCCTAGTCGAATTACACGCGTGTAGCAAGCACTCCATTTGTATATGGGGTGGGAACCTCCTAGCCTTTCGGGCTGATCGTGTTCGGAGGTGGCTCGCTTCCGACTCGATTCGAGCCGGGAGGCAACCGCTAAGTGTCAGACAACTTCCTCAGCACGATCCTCGGTCGGGACATGGCCGTCGACCTCGGGACGGCCAACACGCTCGTCTACGTGCGCAACCGCGGCATCGTCCTCAACGAGCCGTCGGTCGTCGCCATCAACGTGAAGGACGGCCGCCTTCTGGCCGTCGGCGCCGAGGCCAAGCGGATGGTCGGCCGTACTCCGAGTCACATCCAAGCCATCCGGCCGCTGAAGGACGGCGTCATCGCCGACTTCGAGATCTGCGAAAAGATGCTCCGCTACTTCATTCACAGGGTCCACCAGCGCCGCTTCGCCAAGCCCCGCATGGTCATCTGCGTCCCTTCGGGCATCACCGGGGTCGAGAAGCGCGCCGTGCAGGAAGCGGCCGAATACGCCGGTGCCCGTAAGCCTGCCTACATCATCGAAGAGCCCATGGCCGCGGCGATCGGCGCCGGCCTGCCCGTTCACGAGCCGACCGGCAACATGATCGTCGACATCGGCGGAGGCACCACCGAGGTCGCGGTTATCTCACTGGGCGGGATCGTCACCGGCAACAGCGTTCGCATCGGCGGCGACGAGATGGACGAGGCGATCATCCAGCACATCAAGAAGGAGTACAGCGTCGCGCTGGGCGAGCGGACCGCTGAAGAGGTGAAGATCCTCCTGGGTTGTGCCTACCCGCCGCCCGAGGGTGAGGACTATGCCGAGATCAAGGGTCGAGACCTCGTGACGGGTCTGCCGAAGACGATCGTCACCAGCACCGAGGAGATCCGGGAAGCCCTCGAGGGGCCCGTTTCGGAGATCGTCGACGCGGTCAAGGGCACCCTGGACAAGACGCCACCGGAACTGGCAGCCGACATCATGGAGCAGGGCATTGTCCTGGCCGGCGGCGGCGCCCTCCTCCGCGGCCTGCCGGAGCGGCTCCACGACGAGACGGGCATGCCTATCGTCGTCGCCCCGAACCCCCTGTACGCGGTAGCCATAGGCGGAGG
>DATLBX010000082.1:0-4554 GCA_035526705.1 Acidimicrobiales bacterium
AACGAAAAGCTCGACGGCCTCGCGCCCAACATCACCTTCAACAAGAACGCGCCTCCGACGAAGAACGACTGCTACGCCTTGCTCAACCTCACGCCCTCGGGATACACGGCTCCGAAGGGCTCGAAGTTCGAGTGCTTCAACAGCCTTCCCAAGGGATTCTGACGCCCCTAGGTACGAGACGGAATCGAGGCGTCGAGCGATGTCAGCGAAGGCGGAGGATCGGGTGCCAGAATCTGAGCGGGAGGTGCTGGTCACACTGGCACCCGGCCTCGCGAGCGAGGCGGCACCGGGTACCACGCCGGAGCCGCGGCGGCAGGTCCGGCGCCCGTCGGCCGTGGTCCGCGGGCTCTTGCTCGACGGCGCCCGCCGGTTGTTCGCTGCCAAGGGCTACGCCGGGGCCAGCACCCGCGAGATCGCGGCGGACGCCGGGGTGAACGAGGCCCTGATCTTCCGGCACTTCGGCAACAAGGTGGGCCTGTTCCAGGCCGCGGTCGTCGAGCCTTTCCGCGAGCTGATCGACGAGTTCGTGGACTCGTGGGAGTCCACCTACCGCTCGAACAGCATGTCGACGGAGGACCTCACCGGGGCTTGGATCCACGCGTTGCATGACCTGATGCGCGAGCACCGCGACCTCGTCGTCGCACTGATAGCGGCGAATTCCTTCGACGCCGAGTCCGACCCGGACGGTGGCCCGCTCTCCGACGCCTTCGCTCGTCCGCTGGAGCGACTGGAGCGCTTCACCCGCCGGGAGATGGCGGGCCGCGGCCTGGCCGCGAACCCGACCGTGGCAGTGCGTGCCACTTTCGGCATGGTGCTGTCGATGGCGGTCTTCGACGACTGGTTCTTCAGCGGCGTCACCCGCCCCCTGTCGGGGGAGACGATTGCCCGTGAGATGACCGACTTGGTGGTCTTCGGCCTTGCCGGCCAGGCAGGCCCGTCCCCCAGGGGGAACATATGAGCGACCCGATCCCGCCCAGTGTCAGGTCCTGAAGGGCTGTGGCACCTCCATGAGCGGCGAGATCTGGGACAACTTGAACGAGCCGACCGCCGAGGAGATCCTGTGGTCGACGGACAACATGGGCGAGGCCGCGCCGGGGGTGCTCAGCCCGCTGGGCTGGTCGCTGTGGGGGCACATCGGTGAACGGGCCGCGCGCGAGGCACTTTTCCGTGCCGGCGCGCTCACTGCCGCAGAGCGGTACACGCCCCGCAACCTCCACGACCATGTCCTGCGGGTGTTCTGTGGTCGGATGGCCATGCAGGTGCAGTTCCTGGCCACGGTCGGCAACCGGATGCCGGGAACCACGGGCCAGCAGGTCGCCGAGGGGATCTTCGGTCGCATCCCTGACAACCTCGACTACACCGCTACCCGCAGCCGCTACCCCGCGGTCGCGGCGCGCCTACCTGGGGTCGCGCTCCTGACACCCGGCCAGGTGCGTCGCCTGGCCCGCGAGACGGACCACTGGTGGAGCGCGCACACCCGTGCCGCCCCAGGCTGGGACCGCGCCGAAGCGATCGCCGGGTTGCGCACCGGAATGATGTGGTTCGGCCGCACCCTGACCCTGCACACGCTGTGCCTGATGACTTGCGTCTCGCCCACCTACGACCTGCTCACCAAGTTGGTCGCCAAAGCCGGAGCCGGAGATGTCGCTGCCCTTTCCGGCTCGGGAGGGGCAGAGATGGCGGTGGTGTCCGACATCTGGCGCGCGTCGCGCGAGGAACTGACGCTGGATCAGGTCGTGGCTCGTCATGGCTTCCACGGCCCGGCCGAGGGCGAGGTGTCGAGTCGAGTGTGGCGGGAGGACCGGGGCCCGCTGGCCGCCTTGACCGCGCGGTACGCCGAGGAGCCCGAGTCCGCAGCGCCGGCGGAGATCGAACGCCGCCGGGTGGAAGGAGAGCGGGTCGCGCGCGCAGAACTGCTCGCTGCCACGCCGGTGTGGCAGCGTCCCGCGGTCTCCGCGGTGCTCGACCTCGCGGCGAAGCGGATCCCGATGCGCGGGGTCGGCAAGCGCTCGTTCCTGCAGGGGATCGACGGAACCCGAACAGCGGCCCGCCGCCTCGGCGTGCTCCTCGCGGCCGACGGGATCTTCGAGGACCCGGACGACGTGTTCTACCTGACCTGGAAAGAGCTCATGCTGGGGCCGCCGCCGGACGCGAAGGAACTCGTAATACTGCGCCGAGCCCGGCGCGCGGAATACCAGGCCATGGTGTTGCCAGGCAGTTGGACCGGAACCCCGGTGCCGATCGCGGCCTCGACCGAGGAAGTCGAGTCCGTCGCCGGCATCGGCGCCAGCGCAGGGGTGGTGGAAGGCCGGGTGCGGGTGCTTCTCTCGCCGGACTTCGCCGACGTCGAGCCCGACGAAGTCTTGGTCGCTCCGACGACAGACCCGTCCTGGTCGGCCGTCATGTTCATCTCCTCGGCCCTGGTCGTCGACATCGGCAGCGCGCTCTCGCACGCCGCTGTCGTCGCCCGCGAGCTCGGCGTGCCGTGCGTCGTCAACACCCGTAGCGGGACCCGCGATCTGCGCACCGGCGACTTGGTTCGGGTCGACGGCTCCGCCGGCGTCGTCACAGTTCTTGAACGCGCCTGACCTGCCCGTCGGAACCCCTAGGAAAGCGAGAACTCGGTGAGTCCGTCCGTACACCCCGGGCAGTCGGATCTTTGGCTCCCGCGCTCTGAGGGAGCGCCCCCGTACACGGTGCACACTCACTATTTCGGATTCACCGTCCCGGAGGCGGGCATCGGGGCCTACCTCTACGCGCGCTACATGCCGGCCTTCGGCTTGTCGCAGGGCGGTCCGACCATCTTCCGCGGGCTGGGCAACCGAGCGTTGCTCGACGCGGAGTACCACGACTACCGGGCGACGATGCCCTGGCCCGAGGTGCAGGACGGTCTGATCAGTTTCGAGAGCGGGTACGAGATCGAGTTCCGTGTGCCGGGCAAGGAAGTAGCCCTGCGCTACCGCAGTGCTGACGGCGCCGTCTGGTTCGAGCTCGTGCAGACGGCCGTCACTCCGCTGGTGGCGCGCGGGCACATCGTCCCGGGGGAAGAGGACCATCACGGCGACCCCGACCGTGTTTCCGGCGGCAGCGAGCAGTTCATGCATTGTGTCGGTGAACTCGGACTTCACGGGCAGACCTACGCGGTCGACTGTTTCGCCGTCCGCGATCGCTCGTGGAACCAGGTGCGCACTGAGGAGCCCGGAGGCGCGCGGCCGAGCCCGCCCGTCGGGTGGACGCCGGCGTATTTCGGCGACGATCTGAGCTTCAACGTCACGAGCATCGAGTCGCCGGATTCCGAGCCGGCCTGGGCTGGGCTTTACGACGTTCCGCCGAACGCGCCGACCTCCTACTACAAGTGGCTCGTCGTGAACGGGGAACTGGTGGAGATCGTCGATGTCCGCCGCTCGGTGTCCAGCTACCACCCGACGCTGCACGCTGCGACCCGCCAGCGGCTGGAGTTCACCGCGGCAACGGGAGCGACCTTTGCGTTCCAAGGAGAGGCTCTCTCGATGAGTCCCATCCACTCCTGGCCCAACATCGCGTTCTGCGACAGCCTCTACCGCTGGACCGACGAGCGCGGACGGGTCACACACTGCACCTACCAGGAGATCTGGTGGGACCGTTACCAGCGGCGAATGCGTGACGGCCGACCATGACAGAGACCCCTCGACGCGGGACGAGCAGTGTGCGGGGGAGCGATCGCGCCTTGGGGCGTAGCCGGTATGCGTGCTCAGGAAGGCTGACCGTCCGTCGCTCTACATGACGAGCAGCATCCCGACCAGGCCCACGCAGACGACGACGCAGTAGGCCTGGAAGGCCCGGCGCAGGCGCGCATCCGCGTGCCGCAGTTCCATGAACTGCAGGCCGATCAGGCAGACCTTGCCCAGGGCGACGACTGAAAGTTCACTCTAAAAACGTGGGAGTTGACCCGCGGGTCCCTGATCTCGGACAATGTGTCCAGACTATCTGTGTGCGACCGCTGCGGAAGGAAGCCCGATGGGCCACCCCAAGCCCGAGTACGACCCGGTCTCGCTCTCCCCGCTCGCGTTCTGGTCGAAGAGCCCGCGCGGGCGCGATGAGGAACTGTCGATCCTGCGCCGGGAGCGGCCGGTGAGCTGGCACCCGCCGGCGGAGGGCTCGATGATGGAGCCCGAGGAGCAGCAGGACGGCTTCTGGGCGGTCACCTCCAACGAGCTCATCAAAGAGGTCTCCACCCGGCCCGAGGACTTCTGCTCGGGCAGCGGGATCACTCTCGAGGAGGTCCCCACCGAGATCCTCGAGACCGTCAGCTCGTTCCTGGCGATGGACGCCCCGCGACACACCCAGCTGCGCAAGCTCGTCTCGACCGCTTTCACCCCACGCCGGGTGCGGATCATCGAGGAGCAGATCCACGAGCGGGCTGTGCGCATCGTGGACGACCTGCTGGAGAACCCCGAGGGTGACTTCGTCCACCAGGTCTCCATGCGTCTGCCGATGCAGACGATCTTCGACCTGATGGGCGTGCCGGAGGAGTACCACGCCGACACCGTGCGCGGCGTCGAGGGCATGGTCGCC
>DATLBX010000083.1:0-22016 GCA_035526705.1 Acidimicrobiales bacterium
TTGGCGTCGAGCCGGTCGCGAATGGCAAACAGTTCGGCGATCGCGTCGCCGTCGATCGGGATCTCCAACCCCTGAACCGCGGCGCGCAACGCATCGAACATGTGACCATTATCCGGACGGCTGGTGACAATTTCGGCCTCACGCGACCCTTGAAATCAGTGGATTTCCTGGGGATTTCTCGGTGCGGCTAAGGCCCCGGGACAACCTCGGTGGCTCGGACGATGGTCCTCGGCCGCTACTCGAGCTGCTCTACGAAGTGTGAGAGCTGGCGGAGGTTTCGGCACTCGAAAGTGCCGTCGGTGTATGGCGCGTACTCCGAGAGGATCGAGTCGCCCGTGTTCCAGTACGACCTCGGCTCCGGATTGAGCCAGTAGACGTGCCGCGCCCGCTTCGCGATCTCCTTCACTACCCACGCCGACGAGGAGTGGTAGTTGTTCCTCGCGTCACCCAGGATCATCACGCTGGTCTTGGGGGAGATCTCCTTGCCCCACCGATCCCAGAACACGCTGAACGCGTGGCCGTAATCGGAGTGACCGTCGACCCAGATGACATCGGCCTCAGTGTTGACCCGATGAACCGCGGCGCCAATGTCCTCCGTGCCCTCGAGCAACCGCGTCACCTCGTCGATCCCGTCGATGAACACGAACGATCGAACGCGAGAGAACTGCGTCGAGATGGCGTAGACGAGCTGCAACGTGAAGCGGGCGAACGCGGCCACCGACCCGGAAATGTCCGCGATCACGACCATCTCCGGCTTGTGGGGCCGCGGGTGCTTGAACTTCGGCTCTGCCGGCACCCCCCCGTACGACAGCGAGTGCCGGATCGTGCTTCGAAAGTCGAGAGGACCCTTGCGCTTGTGCCGGCGCTTCCGCGCCAGACGGACGGCGAGCTTCCGGGTCAACGGGTGCACGGCCCGACGCAGTGAAGTCAGTTCGTCGCGCGTCGCGTGCATGAAGTCGATGTCCTCGGGCAGCGGTCGACGCAATGTGCGCGCCATCGCCTCCGCGCCTCGGTCCTCCACCAGCCGCCGCCGGATCTCCGCCTCGATCTCGGCCTTCAGCTTCTCGATGCGCATTTGAAACTCTTCGCGCTGTAGCCGTTCGTCGAGTTGCGACCGGGACTCGTCCTGAGTGTCCTGCGCCGTCTGGAGCAGACGCTCGAGCACGCCCTCCAACTCCAACCGCCGCAGGACCCGATACAGGTAGTACGTGCCACCCACCGGCCGCCCCGGCTCCATCCCGGCAAACCGCGTGACCGCTTCGCCGGCCAGAGCGCGGAGCATCTCCGCATCCGCGTTCAGCAAGGCCCGATAGAGCATCTCTGCCAGCTGCTCGGGGCTCAGCCCGTCCAGCCCTCCACCGTCGCCCTGGGCTTCACCCGAGGCCCCTTGGTCGGCCGACGCCGAAGCTGTGCCGTCGCCGGCGAGCTCGTCGGCCATGGGATGGCCGCGTCCCCGCCGCGAGAAGTACACATCGAACACCGTCTCGAAAGCCGCCCAGTGCGACGCGTCCTTAACCAGCGTCGCGGCCAGCGCGTACTTGAAGCCCTCCCGGTCGTCGAGCGGGACGTGGCCCACCGCGCTCGCCGCGTCGATGGTCTCGGTCAGGGAAACGGGAATCCCCGAGGCGCGCAACTCCGCGACGAAGCCGCCGAGCAAGTCCAGCATTGGCTAGGCGGTGCCGGAGACGGCGAGTTCCTTTGCTGCCTTTTCGATATCGGTCCGGTACTTGAGCAGCAGATGCAACGTGGAGGTCGCGATCTCCGCGTCGACCTTCTCCACGCCGAGCAAGGCCAGCGTGCGGGCCCAGTCCAACGTCTCCGACACCGACGGGTGCTTCTTCAACTCCATCTGCCGGATCGAACGGACGATGCGGCACAGCTCGTCGGCCAACCGCTCACTCACCTCCGGCACCCGCGCCGCGACGATCCGCTTCTCCCGCTCCAGCTCCGGATAATCGAGGTGCAGGAACAAGCAACGCCGCTTCAACGCCTCGGAAAGCTCCCGGGTGTTGTTCGACGTGAGGAACACCAGCGGGATCTGCTTGGCCGTCACCGTTCCGAGTTCCGGGATGGACACCTGATAGTCGGAGAGGATCTCCAGAAGCAGGGCCTCCGTCTCCACCTCTACTCTGTCGACCTCGTCGATCAGCAGCACCACCGGATCTTCCGCGCTGATCGCCTCGAGCAGCGGACGGGTCAGCAGGAACTCCGAGGAGAAGATGTCCTCCTCCAACTCCGACCACGTGGGACCGGCAGGGGCCGCGTTACCGTCCGGTCGCCCCTCTTCGGCCCGGTCCTCGACCACCCGCTGCGCCTGGATGCGAAGCAGCTGCTTCTTGTAGTTCCACTCGTACAGCGCCTTGGACTCGTCGATCCCCTCGTAGCACTGCAGACGGATCAGGCGGCTGTTCGTCATTAGCGCCACGCTCTTGGCGAGCTCCGTCTTACCGACGCCGGCGGGGCCCTCTACGAGTATCGGCTTGCCGAGACGATCGGCGAGGAACACGACGCCTGCCATACCTTCGTCGGCCAAGTAGTCGACCTCTCGCAGGGCGTCGCGAATCGCCGGGATCGACTCGAAGCGGGGAGGTTGGGTTTCGATGGAAGTCATGTGCGGGTCTGTCCGTCTCCGTGTACGACGTATTTGAGGGTGGTCAGCTGGCGCAACCCCATGGGGCCGCGGGCGTGGAGCTTCTGGGTGCTGATGCCGATCTCGGCACCGAACCCGAACTGCTCCCCGTCGGTGAACCTGGTCGACGCGTTCACCATCACGGCTGCGGCGTCGACCTCGCGCGCAAACCGCTCCGCGGCCTTCAGATCCGCCGTGATGATCGCTTCGGTGTGACCCGAACCAAATCGGGTGATGTGATCGATGGCGCCTTCCAGGTCCTCCACGACAGCGACGCTGATTTTCAGGTCGAGAAACTCCGTGGCGAAGTCCGCCTCGCTCGCTTCGCCGATGCCCGCGAGGATCCGGCGCGTTCGCTCGTCACCGACCAGCTCGACGCCCTTGGCTTCCAACGCCTCACGGGCTCTCGGCAGGAACTCTTCGGCGACCGCAGCGTGGACCAGCAACGACTCGGCGGCGTTGCACACCGACGGTCGCTGCGCCTTGGCATTTACCGTGATGGCCAGCGCCATGTCCAAGTCCGCCCGGGCGTCGACGTACACGTGGCAGTTGCCGTCACCGTCGATGACAAACGGAACAGTCGCGTTTTCCAAGACGCTCTCGATCAATTCGTGGCCGCCCCGCGGCACAAGACAGTCGATGAGCCCGCGGAGGCGCATGAGTTCCACGGCCGCCTCGCGAGAGGTGTCTTCCACCAGGAGGACGCAGTCCTCCGGCAGGCCGGCCTTCGAAAGACCGTCGCGCAGCGCGCCCGCGATGGCCTGGTTCGACGCAATCGCCGCGGAAGACCCGCGCAGGAGCGCGGCGTTGCCGGACTTGAGGCACAGGCCGGCGGCGTCGGCGGTCACGTTGGGGCGGTTCTCGTAGATCACCGCGACCACGCCGAGGGGCACGACCACCTGAGAGATCCGTAGGCCATTCGGCCGGGTCCAGCCCGACGTCACGCCCCCGAGCGGGTCGGCCAGCATCGCCACTTGCTCGAGGCCTTTGGCCATGGACGCGATTCGCCCTTCGTCCAAGCGAAGGCGATCGATGACGGTGCTGGAGGTGCCGTCGGCCTCGGCCCGCGCCACGTCGATCGCGTTGGCGGAGATGATGTCGTCGACCCTGTCCTCGAGAAGGCGGGCCGCGCTGCGCAGCGCTTCGTCCTTCGCTGCCGTGCGCGCCGTCGCCAGGACGCGCGAGGCGGCTTTGGCCCGAACCCCCAGCTCCGTGATGGCGGCGTTTCCGATAGTTCACCTTACCGGCGGGTCGGCGCCGCACTCCCCGGGGGTGCAGCGCACTGAGGGCCATATATGGCCCCGATTGCCTGCGGCTGGGAGCGAGCCGACAGACTGGGGCAGTGGGGGTGCTGGACGACACGTTGGCGGAGCCGGTCGAAGCCTTCGTTGCCGCTCTGTCGCCCGAATTGGTCCGCATCGGGGAGTCGGTGGGCCAGACCGACCTGACCAAGTTGCAGCGCGACGTCGAACTCGAGGCGTTCAACCTCGCCGCCGCCTTCATCGATGCGGATGGCCTCCACACCGACGAGGAACTGCTGGCCTTCCACTCGGTCTTCGTCACGCGATTCGACTCACTCGTTCCGGTCGCATCTCCCGGAGAGCTGCGGCGTCAAGGGGTCGTAGAGGGCAAGCGGGACTGGCTTCGCACCCCGTCCGAACTCTTCGGCGTCCTGACGGCGGACGACAAGCGGGGCGGATCGGCCAACGCCTACCGCTATTACGAGCTGGCCATGGCGATCGCCCACGCAGTCTGCGCGCTCGATGCTCACCCGTCGCGCGCCGAGCTCGAACAGGTCGACGCCTTCCGCACCCGCCTCCTGCGCGCCATGGAGCTCGACGGCCTTGGGCCGCGCCAGCCACCAGACCAAAGCCGCGCCGTGGGGGTTGGGGGTCCCCCGCGGCACCGCGACGAGCCGAAGTCGGAGGAGCCGGTAACGAAGCCATCACGACCGCTTGCGGAGGTGATGGCGGAGCTCGATGCCCTGGTCGGCCTGAAGCCGGTGAAGACCGAGATCCACCTCGTCGCCGACCTCCTCACCGTGCAGAAGCTGCGCGAATCGCGAGGTTTGCCCGTGGTCGCCACCAGCCTGCACCTGGTCTTCACCGGCAACCCCGGCACGGGCAAGACCACCGTGGCCCGGCTCCTCGCGGAGATCTATCGATCGCTCGGCGTTTCCCGCCTCGGTCATCTGGTGGAGACCGATCGGGCGGGGTTGGTCGCGGGCTACGTGGGCCAAACGGCCACGAAGGTTGCCGAGGTCGTCGATAAGGCGCTCGGCGGGATTCTCCTGGTCGACGAGGCCTACGCACTGGCGCGGGGCGACGACAAGGACTTCGGTCAAGAGGCCATCGACACGTTGGTGAAACGAATGGAGGACCATCGCGACGACCTGGTGCTGATCGTCGCCGGCTACCCCGCGGAGATGGAGACCTTCATCGAGTCGAACCCGGGCCTCCGGTCGCGATTCCCCAAGACCATCCACTTCCCCGACTACTCGACGGACGAACTGGTCGCCATCTTCAAGTCGATGTGCGAGAAGGTTGCGTACCGATGCACCCCGAAAGCAGACAAGCGACTGCGGGAGCTGCTCGACGCCTGTCCCCGCGA
Source organism: Acidimicrobiales bacterium (assembly GCA_035526705.1). Lineage (GTDB taxonomy): Bacteria > Actinomycetota > Acidimicrobiia > Acidimicrobiales > JAHWKP01 > JAHWKP01. Next base: position 5,240 of record DATLBX010000083.1, read on the forward strand.
CAAAGGATTCGGTAACGCCCGCCACGCACGCAACCTTTTCGAGGCCGCGGTGGCACGCCACGCCGGCCGCGTCGTCCACATAAAGGACGTCACCGACGCGCAACTGACCGACCTCGAAGCCTCCGACCTCGGCGACGCACCTCTGGAGGCAACCGCGTGAAGCGCGTCGGCGCGCTGATAGCGGCGGTACTTCTCGTCGTCGTCGCGCTCTGGGTGCGCGGTCGAATCGGCGGCGACGGCATCAAGCTGGGTGGCGGTGAGCCGACCGGCACGATCGTTTGCGCCACCGAGGTCGCCAGGGCCTGCGAAGCACTCGCGGAAGAGCACCCCGAAATCGTGATCCGGGTCGAGGCCGCAGGGACTACAGCCCAAGCCGCCAGTGGAGCAGCAGGCGAGTTCGACGTCTGGCTTGTACCCCAAACGTATGCAGCCGTGGCGGGCGAATTGTCGAAGGCCACCACCGGTCCGGCCCCATTGGGCACCGCCTCCAAACCGATCGCGCACTCACGGCTGGCCTTCTTCGTTCACGAATCGCGAGCGACCGCGTTCAATGAACACTGCGCGAAGACCCCCGGCTGGGCGTGCCTGCTCGACGCGGCCGCGAGGCGCTCGTGGACATCCATCGGGGGCCAGGCGACCTGGGGCGACATCAAGCCGTTCGTCGCCGACCCCCTCGAGGCGTCGGGCCTGTTAGCGCTCGGCGGCGCGGCCGCTGGTGCGATACAACCGCCGATCGACGGCCCGACCATTCGGGATGACGCGCCATTCGGCGTCGCGCTGAACTCTTTGAAGCGAGCCCGGGTCCTCACCGGTCAGCCTTCCGCCGGAGCTCTGCAGCGCATGTTGGCCGCGGGACCTTCTGTGGCTGACATCGTCGTGGCGCTCGAGTCGGAGCGAGATCGCTTCGGGGCGTCGGCCGCTTCCAAGGCGACCCTCCTCTACCCTGCGCCGGTGGTGAGCGCGGAGATCGTGGCGGTGCCGCGCCGGGGCTCCGACAACGCGGAGCGTCTGATGGATCTCCTCACCGGCGACGCCGGCAAGGAAGCACTCGCATCTACCGGATGGACGCCAGGGGCCGCCGCCGCGGCCAACAAGAATTCACCGTCCGTGGGTTCGCACATAGTTCTTCGTCAGATATGGGAGGAAATCCGCTGATGCGGTCATCCAATCGGCTCATCGCACTCGCACTACTTCTTCTCCTGACGGCTTCGTGCGCCCGCGGCACCAGCAGCGACGTGTTCGGGGACGGGCAGGAGGACAACGGCTGCAAGCCGGTGACCGTGGCGTCCTCGCCGGAGAAGCTGGAGCTCCTCACCACGCTGGCCAATGAGTTCAACCGCTCAGACACCGCCGCGACCGCCGCGGGCGACGAGTGCGCCCAGATCCGCGTCGCCAAGAAGTCCTCTGGCGCGGCGGCGGCACTGCTCACCCAGGGCTGGCCGGAGAACGAGGCGAACGGACCGCAGCCCGTGATCTGGTCGCCCGCCGCCAGCTCGTGGGGCGCGATCGTCAACCAGCGGATCACCACCGCTGGAGGCGAGGCGTTCGTACCCAGTGATCCTGAGCCCTTCATGCTCACCCCGCTCGTCATCGCCATGCCGCGCCCGATGGCTCAGGCGCTCGGCTGGCCCGACACACCCATCGGCTACGCCGACCTGCTCGCGCTGGCGCGAGACCCACAAGGCTGGGCATCGAAGGGTCACCCCGAGTGGGGTCAGTTCAAACTCGGCAAGACGAACCCGAACTACTCCACGAGCGCGCTGTCGGCCACCATCGCCCAGTACTACGCGGCTACCGGAAAGCAGGGGGACCTCACCCGCGAAGACCTGGCCCGACCCGAAGTCGACGCCTTCAACCGCGGCGTGGAGGGCGCGGTCGTGCACTACGGCGACATCACCATGACCTTCCTCAACAACTGGTTCCGCAACGATCGCCGCGGCACGGCCTTGACGTACGTCTCCGCGGTAGCCCTCGAGGAGAAGTCGGTCATCGACTACAACCGCGGCAACCCCGACGGGATCACCGACCCCGGAGAGGAGCCGCGCCCGCCGCGGGTTCCGCTCGTGGCCATCTACCCGAAGGAGGGCACGCTCTTCTCGGACAACCCCCTCTTCGTCCTCGACGCTCCATGGGTGGACGCCGGCGAGAAAGAAGCAGCGCAGGCCTTCGCCAAGTTCGTGCGCCGCCCCGCGGCGCAGAAGCGCACCCTCGAGTTCGGGTTCCGGCCGGGCAACCCGGAGGTCGACACCGGCGCGCCGATCGAGCAGGCCAATGGGGTCGACCCGAACCAGCCGCAAACGACGCTGCGCGTGCCCGACCCCGCGATCCTCGTGGAAATCATCGAACGCTGGGAACACACGCGACGCGGCGCCCGAGTCCTCCTGGTGATCGACGTCTCGGGGTCGATGGGCGAGGAGGCCGCACCGGGACAAACAAAGCTCGACTTGGCCAAGACCGCTGCGATTGAAGCGATAACGCAGTTCAAACCGGAGGACGAGGTCGGCCTTCGCATCTTCTCAACCGACGTCCAAGCGAAGGAACCCAAGGACTACCTGGACCTCGTTCCGATCGGCCCGGTCGGAGCGCAAGGCGAACAGATCGCATCGAAGATCCGCGACCTCACGCCGATTGCAGGTACTCCGCTCTACACCGTGGCCCGCGAGTCATTCGAGCTCATGAAGGAAGGTTTCGACCCGTCCCGCATAAATGCGGTCGTCCTTCTCACCGATGGCAGGAACGAGGATCCCCGCAACGACGACATCGAGGCCGCCTTGCGGGCATTACGCGCCGGCAGCGAGGGCACTTCCGCCTCGCCCGTGCGTATCTTCACCATCGCTTACGGCCAGGACGCCGACGCGGGCACTCTCCGCCGCATCGCCGAGTCGACGGATGCCGCGACCTACGACGCCGCAGACCCGTCCACCATCGACAACGTCTTCACCGCCGTAATCTCGAACTTCTGACCACTCTCCAAAAGGCGATCCCTCTGATGAGGGCGGGGACGTCGCCTTCGGCGTTCCTCATGACTGGCGGGGCCGTCGCGGCCGCTGTCGTGATGGGTGCCGCCCTTCCTCTTGCCGCCATCGCGGGAGGCCTCGCGTGGGGCGCTCGCGTCGGGTTCGAGCTGGTGCGAGACCGCGATGAGCGGGTCGATCCCTTCTCCTTGGGCGACCCTTGGAAGCGCTTCGTCATCGACGCGCAAAACGCGCAATCCCGTTACCGGCGCGCCGTCAAGCGAAGCCGTTCCGGTCCGTTGAAAGAGCGGTTGGAGGAACTGGGCCAGCGCATCGATCAGGCCGTGCTGGAGTGCTGGCGCGTCGCCTGTCAGGGCGACAACCTCGGCGGGGCATTGCGACAGCTCGAGACCGACCGAGTGGAGGTGGAGCTGGCCGAGGCGAGACGTGATCTCGACGATGCCCGAGGTGGCTCGTCGGCCTCACTCAAAGCGACGGTCGAGGCGCTCGAGGCTCAGATGCGCTCCGCGGAGCGGCTCTCGGAGGTCTGGCGCAGTTCGCGGGACCGGCTCCGTGTGCTCAACGCCCAACTCGACGAGGCGGTCGCCCGTGCGGTGGAGCTCTCGGTAGGCGCCGGAGGCAGCGTGGCAGCGTTCGGCGGACTTTCGGATCAAGTGGCCGAGGTCGTGTCCGACATGGAGTCGCTCCGCCAGGCGCTCGAGGAAACCGGAGGCCCCGACCCTTCCCTCTCCTCCGCCACGTAGCCCTGCGGGGGGCCGACGCCCTCTACCTCTGCGGAGGGCCGAACCCTCCCGCCGCATAGGCTCCCCGCCATGTTCAGGTTGCTGCGGCGTATGGGCCGCTACATGACAGCCCTTTTCTCCGGAAAGTTCAACGAGCTCGCGGACCCGAAAGTCCAGCTCGAGCAGGCGATCATGGAGGCGCAGGATCAGCATCGGCGCCTCAAGGAACAGGCTGCGAACGTCATCGCCAACCAGAAGCAGACCGAGATGCGGCTCAACCGGTCGATGGAGCAGCTGGAGAAGGTGAACTCCTCCGCCCGGCAAGCGGTGATGATGGCCGACGAGGCCACCAAGACGGGCGACACGAAGAAGGCCGGCGACTACACCCGCGCGGCCGAGGCGTTCGCCAACCAGCTGATCGCCACGGAGAAGGAGGTCGAGTCGCTCAAGACACTGAGCCTTCAGTCGACCGAGGCCGCTGACCGCGCCAAGGCCGCAGTCGCTCAGAACTCATCCGTCCTGCAGAAGAAGCTGACCGAGCGCCAGAAGCTGCTGTCCCAGCTCGACCAGGCGAAGATGCAGGAACAGATGAACCGGGCCATGAGCTCGCTGTCGGAGACCGTGGGCCAGGACGTCCCGACCCTCGAAGAGGTCAGGGACAAGATCGAATCCCGCTACGCCAAGGCGCTCGGCACCTCCGAGTTGCAGGCCGAGACAGTCGAGTCCCGGATGATCGAGGTGGAGCAGGCTTCTATGGACAACGAGGCCCAGGCTCGTCTCAGTCAGATCCGCTCCCAGCTCGGCATCGCCCAGCCGGCCGGCCAGACCGCCACCGCGGGCGGCGGCGAAGTCACCGCACCCAAGGAAGACGCCAAGCCCGAGGCCTGAGTCTCGTCGGTTACGCGGAGAGTACGACCATGTCGTCGCGATGGACCACCACTGGTGTCACGTCGCTCGGCAGCTCGGAGCTCTTGCGGCCGGCCCATTCATTGACGCGTGACGCCGCGTGCCGCGTCAGGCCTTTCGCGAAGACTTGACCGTCGGGGCCCGCCAGCTCGACGGCGTCGTCGGTGCTGAACGAGCCATCGGCTGACACGACTCCGGCGGGAAGCAGGGAGCGGCCGGACCCGACCAGGGCGTCGCGGGCGCCGGCGTCGACGCTGATGCGGCCCGACGATCCGACGGCGAAGGCGATCCAGAGTTTGCGCGCCGACAGCCTTCTGTCATGAGGCCGGACCACCGTGCCCACGCCGGGCTCGCCGTTCACCGCGGCCTTCAGGATCCCCGGCTTCGCGGCTGACGCGATCACCGCGGTTACGCCCGACCATGCGGCGATGCGCGCCGCGGCCAGCTTCGACGCCATGCCGCCACTCCCGCGCACATCGGACGAACTTCCAGCCGCCGCTTCGAGCGCCGCGTCAACCTCGACTATTTCGTCGATCAGGGACGCCGCGGCATCGACGCGCGGATCGGCGGTGAACATGCCGGCTGTGTCCGTGAGCAGCACCAGCACATCTGCGGATATGAGGTGAGCGACCAGTGCGGCCAGGCGGTCGTTGTCGCCAAACCGGATCTCGTCGTCGGCCACCGCGTCGTTCTCGTTCACCACTGGCACCACTCCGAGATCGAGCAGCCGTCCGAGCGTCTGACGGGCGTGTAGGTACTGACTCCGGTTCACGAAGTCCAACGGCGCAAGCAGCACCTGCCCGGCGACGAGGCCATGGCGTGAGAGCGCGTCCTCGTAAACGCGCATCAGTCGGTGCTGGCCCACGGCGGACACGGCCTGAAGCGTCGCCAGGTCGGTCGGTCGAGAACCGCTGAGCCCAAGAGCGGGCAGGCCTGCGCTGATCGCGCCGGAACTGACCACCACCACGCGATGGTGTCCACCCCGCAGCCCCGCCACCTCGGTGCACAGCTTCTCGACTGCTGCCGGTTCTATGTCGCCATGCGCATCGGTCACCGAAGTGGTCCCGATTTTCACGACAACGTTCATGTTTGATCGGGCTGGTAGTCGAAGTTGAACGAGGCGATGCGGACGGTGTCTCCGTCCTTCGCGCCCGCTCGTGCCAGGGCCTTGAACACGCCGAGGCGCCGCAGTCGACCTTGGACGTAGTCCATGGCGCCGGCGTCGGTGAGGTCCGAAAGCGCGACTGAACGCTCCGCGGGTCGGCCGAGCACGCGCCACGATCCGTCGTCCTCCCGGGTGATTTCCACGCCTTCGGGCTTGGGCCGGTGTACCACCACCCCGGAGCGGGCGTGTTCGGTCTCGGCTCGTCTGGCGTCGTCGACCATCTGCGCCAGGCGGTCGAGCAGCTTCTCCATGCCGAGGCCGGTCACGGCGGCAACCCGCTCGCCCTCCCAGGGCAGCTCGCCGACATCGGCCTTCGTGCCCACGACGATCCGGGGGCGCGTCAGCAGCTCCGGCCGGTAGTCCCCCAGCTCTTTCAACAGCACCCGCTCCTGCTCCTCCGGCGGTGTCCCGTCGACTGCAGCGAGGTCCAGCATCACCAGGAGGGCGCGGGCCCGCTCGATGTGGCGCAGGAACCGGTGGCCGAGTCCCTTGCCTTCGGCAGCGCCCTCGATCAACCCGGGGATGTCGGCGATGACGAATTCCGTCCCGCCCCTGAGCACGACGCCGAGGTGCGGCTCGAGCGTGGTGAACGGGTAGTCCGCCACCTTCGGCTTGGCCGCCGACACCGCGGAGATCAGCGTGCTCTTCCCTGCGTTGGGAAAGCCCACGAGGGCGACATCGGCCATGAGCTTGAGCTCGAGGTTGAGCCAGAACTCCTCGCCCTTCTCGGCCTGCTCGGCGAAAGACGGGGCGCGCCGGCGGTTGGACAGGAAGCGGGCGTTGCCCCGGCCGCCGGCGCCACCGTGGGCGATCAGCGCACGGTCTCCCGAGTACACGAGGTCCGCGATCAGCTCGCCGTTGAGGTCGCGCACAACCGTGCCGGGCGGCACCTTGACGACGATGTCCTCGCCGGTCCTGCCGTTCTGCTTCTTTCCTCCGCCGTGCTTGCCGTCGCCGCCACGGCGGTGGGGCCGGTCGCGGAAGGAGAGAAGCGAGGCGACGTTCGAGTCGGCTACGAGCCAGACGTCGCCGCCCTTGCCACCGTCGCCGCCGTCGGGGCCACCTTTGGAAACGTGGGCCTCACGACGGAACGAAACCGCGCCGGCACCGCCGTCGCCTGCCTTGGCATGGATCTGGGCTTCGTCGACGAAGCCCGAAAGAGTGGCCGCGGCTACTCCGTGATTGGGAGTACGTCGACGAGCTTGCGGCCCTTGCGCGAGCCGAACTTGACCTTGCCCTCGGCGAGAGCGAAGAGCGTGTCGTCCTTGCCCTTGCCGACGTTCTCACCCGGGTGGAAGCGGGTGCCGCGCTGGCGCACGATGATCGAACCGGTGGTCACGAAAGTACCGTCGAAGGTCTTCACGCCGAGGCGCTGTGCGTTCGAGTCGCGGCCGTTTCGAGTTGAGCCACCGCCCTTGGTCTTCGACATGTCTTAGCTGCCTTTCTTCGCGGCGCCGATACCGGTGATCTCGACCGTCGTGTACTTCTGACGGTGACCCCAGCGCCGGCGTACCCGGCTCTTGTTCTTGTAGGTGAAGCCCCGGATCTTCGGGCCCTTCTCCTCGCCGATGACCTTGGCGGAGACGGCGTAGCCCGAGAGCTCGTCAGCGGTGGCGACAACCTTCTCGCCGTCGACGACGAGCGACGGGGTGAAGGTCACCTCAGCGCCTTCAGCCTCGCTGCGTAGGTCGATACGGACACGCTGACCCGGCTCGACACGCACCTGAGTACCCCCGGAATTGATTACGGCATACATGAGACGTCTATCTTACGCCGCCAAACTCGACGAGATGCCCGGTTGGGGGGACGCCGGGGTCCGCGGGCGGAAGGGGCCCCGTAGCGAAGCTGGGAAGGAGCCCGGGAGGCCCCGGTGGCCGACCCGCGCTACAAAAGCTCCTCGTCCAGGACGAAGCCCCGGCCGTTGCAGATGGGGCACATGGTCGAGAAGCTCTCCACCAGGCCCTCCGAGATGCGCTTCCGCGTCATCTCGACGATCCCCAGCTCCGAGATGGGAAATACCTGCGTACGGGTCTTGTCCAGGGCCAGCGCCCGGCGAAAGGCCTGCATCACCAGATCCCGGTTCTCCAGGATCTCCATGTCGATGAAGTCGATGATGATGATCCCGCCGATGTCCCGGAGCCGGAGCTGGCGGGCGATCTCTTCAGCCGCCTCCAGGTTGTTCCGGTAGACCGTCTCCTCGAGATTCGACTTGCCGACGTTCTTGCCGGTGTTGACGTCGATGACAGTGAGCGCCTCGGTCCGCTCGATGATGAGCGACCCGCCCGACGGCAACCAGACCTTGCGGTCGAGCGCCTTGTGCCGCTGCTCGTGGACGTGGTAGCGCTCGAACAGCGGCAGGGGCTCGACGGACAGGTCGTAGTACTCGACCCGGTCGGCTAGATCCGGACTGATGCGGGCGACGTAGTCGCGCACTTCGCGCCAGGCCTGCTCGTCGTCGATGAGGACCCCGCGGAATTGTGAGTTGAACTCCTCGCGAATCATCCGTAGGGAAAGGCCCGGCTCTCGGTGGAGCAACGCGGGCGCTTTGGTGCGCTTGGCCCACTCCTCGATCTGACGCCACTGCCCCACGAGCATCTCGACGTCGGCGTGGAGCTCCTCCACCGAGCTGCCCTTCGCCGCGGTGCGGACGATCAGACCGTGACCTTCGGGCCGAACTTCGTCCAGCACTTTGCGCAGCCGCTTGCGCTCGTCGTCGTCGAGCCGCTTCGAGATGCCGTAGGTCGAGCTGTTCGGGACCAGGACTACGAAACGGCCGGGGATGGAGACTTCCTGAGTGAGGCGGGCACCCTTCGCGCCGATCGGGTTCTTGGTGACCTGACAAATAAGCGACTGCCCGGGCCGCAGCAGCTGCTCGATACGCGCCGACTGCTGCGCCTGCCGGGGGGCACCGGAGCCGTCCGCGGGGTCGACCTCGTCGGGGTCGTAACGCACGTCGCCGCGGTACAGCACGGCGTTCTTGGGTGTCCCGATGTCTATGAACGCGGCCTCCATCCCGGGAAGCACGTTCTGTACTCGGCCTAGGTAGATGTTCCCGTCGATCTGCGATACGTCGTCCTGAGCCCGGGTGAGGTAGTGCTCTATAAGGGCGCGCCCCTCCATCACCGCGATCTGGGTCGCCTGGGGCCGAACCTCGACACACATCAGGTAGCGACCAAGGGGACGTTCCTTGGGGTCGCGGACCGGGGTCGGGTCGTCCGTGCTCGCGGTGACCGACTCCGTAGTTACCAGCGGATCGGACGCGGTGCGGCCACGTCCGCGATCGCCGCCCCCTCCGCCGCCTCTCCCCCGCCGCCGCCGGCCCCCACTGCGCTCGTCGCGCTGACGGTCGTCGCGCGGTCGACCCTCGCCGGCCGGCGCGGGTGCGGGGCGCGTATCTCCGATGCGCGGCCGGATAGTTGCCGCTTCAGCCTCCGGGCCCCGCGCCACGCCCTCACGGGGCAGATCCGGCAGCTCTATGTCGCCGGGGCCGCCGTCGAAGGTCGGACCTGCGCCCGGGGTGCGGGGCGTCCCCGCAGTGTCTTGACCCCTGCTTTCGGGGTTGCTGCGGCGGCGGTTACGTCCTCCCCGCGTGCCGCGCCGGCGGCGGCGCGGCGGCGAAGGCTGGGACGGGTTCGGATCGGACATCGATGGGTTCCTCTCTGAAAATCTCTGTTAATCCCGGGGGCGCGAAGTACGCGCCAGGCGCCAACGGCTCGGCGCGGCCCCCCTGGTGATCGATCCATTGCTGTGTGCGAAGAATGCGGGCCTCGAGCGGATCGGCTCCGAGGGCGCGCAGGAAGTCGCCGGGGCGGGTGCCCTTGGCGGACAGGTCACAAGTGATGACACCGTCGTCATTCAATGCCGCGGCGAGTACGCCAGGGCGGATATCCGTTGGGACCGAGGTCCCTTTGCGTTCCACTTCGATCTCGAAAGTCCGGCTGCTCATGAACTGGTCCAGGCGCTCCGCCAGCATGGCGAGCGTGGGCGGGGCCCCACGGTCCGGCGCGGCCGGGCTGGGGCGCCCAGCCGCCAGAGAAATGGGATTGAGCTCCCAGGTACTGCAGGTGACTGCGGCCTGGAGGGCAGGCGAACCTGCGTCCATGATCACGCCTCCCGTCACTTCCAACCCTTCGGGAAGTGCCGGGGTTAGTCGTGAGGGGATGTCGCTCAACTCGTGCGACCGGTCGAGGGCCAGGCCAATGTCCACGTATTCGGCCAAGGACTCTGCGCCCGTGGGCAACGCGAATCCGAATGCGATCCGGGGTCTCGGGGAGAAACCGGAGGTGTAGGCGACAGCCAGCGCAACCTTCCGGAGGGCGCGCTCCCACATGCGGCCGACGTCGCGGTGGCTCGTGAAACGGATCTTGCCCAGCTTGGTGTAGCGGAACCGGGCGACCCGCGGCGCTACCCCGGGCTGCTGTACTCCCAGCGTGCTGGCGTTCACCGCCCGCCCACCTTCGTCAGCAGCTTCACCGGCACGCTGCCGCCGGTGCTGAGATCCTGCCCTGTCCCCTGACTTCCGCCCGCCGGAGGAATGTTCGACGCGACCACGTGCTCGATGCCGAAACCGGTGCAGGCCCCGCAGTCGTAGCAAGGCGTCCACCGGCAGTCCTCCGTGCCAGCTTCGGCCAGCGCGTCCTGCCAGTCGCCCCAGAGGAAGTCCTTGTGCAGGCCCGCGGAAATGTGGTCCCAGGGGAGGATCTCCGACTCCTCACGGTCGCGGTGGACGTACCAGTCGATCGACAGCCCGGCGCGTTCCATTGCACCCTCCCAGCGGGAGAGGTCGAAGAACTCACCCCACTCCTGGAACGTCCCGCCGGAGCGCCAGACGTCCTCGATAACCGTCCCGATGCGGCGATCGCCGCGGCTGGCGATGCCTTCGGCGAGAGTTGCTTGGGGATCGTGCCAGCGCAGATTCACGCCCCGGTCCTTCTTGGTGACATCCCGCAGCCTGTTGACCTTCGACTTCAGCGACGAGACGGTGTCCTGTCCGAACCACTGGAACGGAGTCTGGGGCTTCGGCACGAAGCCGCCGACCGACGCGGTCACGGAGACCTTCTTTGTATGGGTGCGGCCCAGCGAGGCGCAGTTGCGGGCGAGTTCGGCGATGCCCTCGACGTCTTCCATCGTCTCCGTCGGCAGACCAATGAGGAAGTAGAGCTTCACCCGCTGCCACCCCTGCGAGAAGGCGGACTCGACGGCGCCGTAGAGGTCGTCCTCCCGGATCAACTTGGAGATGACTTTGCGGAGTCGCCAGGTGCCACCTTCTGGCGCGAACGTCAGGCCGGTGCGGCGGACCCGTTGGATCTCGGCGGCGATGCCGACGGTGAACGCGTCGACGCGCAGGCTGGGCAGGCTCACGCCGACCTGACCCGAGCAGGCGGGGTCGTCGATGATCCCCTTGACGACGTCGTCGATTCCGGAGTAGTCAGCGCTCGACAGCGAGGTGAGGCTGACTTCGTCGTAGCCGGTGCGCTCCAGCCCGTCCGAGACCATCTGCCGGACCTGCGCGGCGGGGCGTTCCCGTACCGGACGGGTGATCATCCCCGCCTGACAGAAGCGACAGCCGCGGGTGCAGCCGCGGAAGATCTCGACGTTGAGCCGGTCGTGCACAACTTCCGTGAGGGGCACGAGCTGGCTCTTCGGATACGGCCAGGCGCCCAAGTCGGCAATCGTGCGCTTCTCGACAACCGCCGGCACATCCGGGTACCGAGGTGTCACGCCCTTCAAGGCGGCACCCTCGTACTCCACGTCGTACATCGCCGGCACGTAGACGCCCGGCACCTTCGCCAACTCGTGCAGTACGTGCTCCCGCGAACCTTCGGTCTTCCCGCTGCGCTTCCACGCCCCGATGACCTCGGTGATCTCCGCGACGACCTCTTCGCCGTCGCCGATCACGAAGAAGTCGACGAAGTCCGCCACCGGCTCAGGGTTGAAGGTGCAGTGGCCTCCCGCAGCGATCAGTGGATGCTCGGGTCGCCTGTCCGCGCTCCGGACGGGGACGCCCGCCAAATCGATGCAATTGAGGAGGTTCGTATAAACGAGCTCGGCCGACAGATTGAAGGCGACCAGGTCGAAAGCCGAAGCGGGTTGGTGCCCGTCCACGGAGAAGAGGGGCACCCCGTTGGCGCGCATCTGCTGCTCCATGTCGAGCCAGGGCGCGTAGGCCCGCTCGGCGAGAGCGTCGGGGCGCTCGTTCAGGATCTCGTAGAGGATCTGGAGGCCCTGGTTCGGTAGCCCTACCTCGTAGGCGTCGGGGTAGACCAGGAGCCAAGCCACTTTCGACGCTGAGTGGGTTGGCACCACCATCCCGTCCTCACCGCCGATGTAACGGGCGGGCTTTTGGACGCGGCCGAGCAGCGGCTCGACCGCGGGCCAAATGGACATCTCCCAACCGAGTCTACGGGCGCACCATCGCGCTAACTGAACCGCCGCATGTGGACGTTCAGCACCAGGCCCACCGCCACGAAGGCGGCGATCGTCGATGACCCTCCGGCGGACATGAAGGGCAACGGAATGCCGGTGACCGGCATGATCCCCATAGTCATGCCGACGTTCTCGAAGATCTGGAACATCAGCATGGTCAGCACCCCGACGCAAATCAGCGTCCCGGAGAGGTCTTTCGCCAGCGCGGCGGCGCGCCAAATCCGCCAGATCATCACCGCGTAGGCCAGCAGCAGCGCCGCACCACCAACCAATCCGAGCTCCTCGCCCACCACGGTGAAGATGAAGTCGGTGTGCTGCTCGGGCACATACGACAGGTTGGTCTGCGTTCCTTCGAACAATCCGCGACCGGTAAGCCCGCCGGCGCCGATGGCGATCTTCGACTGGTTCAGGTTGTAGGTGCTCCGCTGCGAGTCCGACTCGGGGTCGAGGAACGCGCCGAGGCGATCGAGCTGGTACTCCTTCAGAATCCCGAGCTGGATCACGGCGAAGACGCCGACCGCGGCGATGAGAACCAAGGCCGCCATGTGCCGTGGACGAGCACCGCCCACCAGGAGGATTCCGGCGGTAATCGACACCAACACCAAAGAACTTCCGAGGTCAGGCTGCAGGTAGATCAGACCGATGGGGATCCCGGCCAGCCCGACCGCTTTGGCCAGATTCTGCAGGTCCAGCTCTCCCCGGCGCTCGGCGCAGAACCCGGCCAGCGCGACGACGAGCGACACTTTCGCGAACTCCGACGGCTGGAGCTGGAAGGGACCGAGCTGGAACCAGGCCTGGGTGCCGCGACTCGTCGAGCCGATTGGCGAAAGAACCAGCACGAGCACGCCGCAGGTCGCGGCCAGCAGCAACGGTCCGAAGTCGCGCAGGATCCGGTAGTCGATTGCGACTGCGGTCGCCATCCCGCACAACCCGACGACCACGAAGATGGCTTGCCGCTTCAGGTAGAGCATCGGGTCGCCGCCCTCGAGGGTGAGCCGGTTGTGCGTGGCGCTGTAAACCATCAGCACGCCGAACGCGGCCGTCAGCAGGAGCGTGGCGAGCAGCGCCCAATCGACGTGGCGCCACGGTGCCGCGGCCTCGGCCGCGCGCGTCGACCGGCTGGGTCCCGCGGCGAGCACGCTGGTCAATCGAGGGCCTCGGCAATGCGAATCGCCTCAGGGGGTTCGCCGGCCAAACCGGCCAGAATTCGCCGGGCGATCGACGCGGCGGTCTCTCCGCCGAAACCGCCCTCCTCGAGCACCACGCTGATCACGTATTTAGGATCGGGAACCGGCGCCATGCCCACGAAGATCGCGGTGTCCTGCTTTCCGAAGACCTGAGCGGTGCCCGTCTTTCCGGCGGCGGCCATGGCAGAGAATCCGGCGAACGCGGCGTGCGCCGTCCCATCGGCGTTGGCGATGGCGCCCCTGAGTCCGGCCAGGATCGGGCCTCGGACCTCTGGGCCGAAGCTCAGCTGGCGGATCGCCCGCGGGTTGAGGTCCTCGGACAGTTCTCCGTCAGGGCGGAGCGTCTGCGCCGCCATCCGAGGCTGGTACACCGTGCCCCCGTTGCCGACCGCGGCGTAGGCCGAGGCCAACTGCAACGGCGTCGCAACCATCTCGCCCTGGCCGATGGCGAGGTTCACGTTGTCTCCGCCGTACCACTCGCCGTTCGGGAACGCTTCAGGGTTGTCGTCATGCAGTTGCTGACGGATTTCGGGTGTGGGTACACGGCCACGTCGCTCGGAGGGCAGGTTGATGCCTGTCTGCTGACCGAAGCCCAGCTCGCGGGCCACGGCCTGGATTCCGTCTCCGAACTGCTCTCGCAGCCGCCAGTACTCGTAACCCAACTTGTAGAAGTACACGTCGCTCGACACCGCGATGGCGCGAACGAGGTCGACGCGCCCCCATGGATGCGAGCCCGCGTTGCGGAAGGTGCGGTCGCCGATCCGTATCTTGCCTTCATCAAGGATCGTGGTGTTCGGGGCGATTACTCCGTCTCGCAACGAGGCCAGCGCGGTCACCAACTTGAAGGTCGAACCCGGGGCGTAGAGCCCCTGGATCGCCCGGTTGTTCAGCGGGTAATGGTTCGCGGGGTCGTTGAGCGCGGCCCACGTCGGTTGGCTGACGCCGTCTATGAACGCGCCGGGGTCGTACGTGGGGTGGGAGGCCATAGCCAGGACTGATCCGTCGTTCGGATCGAGGACCACCACTGCGCCCGCGGGGGCGATGAAGTGCTTCTTCTGGTCGCGGTCCCAGTGTTGTTGGGCGGCCTGCAGCCCCTGCGCAAGTGACTCCTCCGCGAGACGCTGGATATCGAGATCGATGGTGAGTTGCACGTCGTCGCCCTGGACCGGCGCCACTTGCCCGAGGGTGCGCAGCCGCCGACCCTTGGAGTCCACCTCCAACTTGGTCACTCCCGCGTCCCCGCGCAGATACTGCTCGAGGGACTGTTCGACGCCCGTCTTCCCGATGTCGTCTCCGAGCCGGTACCCCTCGTCGCGCTTGTCCTCCAGCTCGGTCGTGATTTCCCCCACGTAACCGAGGACATGGGCGGCGAGGCTTCCCTGCGGATAGACACGGCTGGTGACCTGAGAGTTGTCGACGCCCGGGAAGTCCTCCTGGTGCTCCCGGATGTAGACGATCTTGTCCTCGGGCACATCGATGGCCAGCGGCACCGGTCGGTAGGGCGAGAACTTCGGGTCGAGGATCCGATCGATGACCTCGTCCTTGGGAACTCCGAGTAACGCGGCGACTCGCGGCAGAACCTCGGGGTGGTCGTGTGCCTCGACCCGGCTCAAAGTGAGCACGTCGACCACGCGGTTGTCCACGAGGACACGGCCCTCGCGGTCGAGGATGCGACCGCGCGGCGCGGGTTCGTAGACGAGGCGGACCTGGTTCGCCTCCGCGGCCACCCGGAACTCCGCGGTGTCGAGGACCTGGAGGTACCAGAGGCGGGCAGTGAGCGCGGCGAACAGTGAAGTGGCGACGACACCGAGCACCGCGAGGCGCAAACGCGAGGTGTCGGCGGTCATGTCGGATCATCCTCCTGCAGGGCCCAAGTCACAGCACGCGCCGCCGGGAGCGCCAGGACCGCGTTGAGAACGGCCACCAACGCCATCACGCTGAACACCGTGGGCGTGATGAGGTGTGCTTGCCCGAGTACCGCTCCCACCAGCGCGAAGGCCAGCACCCCGATGGCGCTGGCCGCGGCCGCGACGGCCGGAGTCAACCACAGCGCCGATCGGAGCAGGACGCCCTGGAAGGCACCGACGCCGTAACCGATCAGGGAGAAGGTGAGGGCGGAGAGCCCGAGTGGGGTCTGAAGCAGGAGATCGACCGCAAGTCCGCAGGCGAACCCGAACACAGCACCTACTTGCGGGCCGGCCGCGAGACCCCCCAGCACCGCGAGAAGCAACATCACATCCGGGCGCACCTCGGCGATTCGCAACTGCGGAAAGACCGACGTGTGAAGCACCAGCCCGACGAGCACCACGATTCCAGCGCGCAGCCACCGGGGCATCACTGCGGACTCCATGCTGCGGGCTCCTCGCGCGAGCGCTCATCGCGGTGCGGCGGGGACCCCATCCCCGCGGCGCGGCTCACGATGGACTCCATTGAAGGACTTTGACGAAGGCGAGGCGCTTCAGATCCACGAGTGGGCGGACGGTCACGCGTTTTTCGTCTTCGCCGGGCACCGACTTCGCGCTGTCGACGCGGCCGACGGGACTCCCCGCGGGGTACGCGCTCTGTTGCAGCCCGCTCGTAACGACGAGCTCATGACGACCGACCGCGGTGGCCGCGTCGACGAGATCAACTCGCATCGGATCGTTCCGCCCTCGACCCGTCGCGACGCCTACGTCGCCCGACGAAGTGAAGCGAACGCCAACGCTGAAGGTCAGATCTGTCAGCAACCGCACAACGGAGCGATTACTGCTGACCTCCGTTATGCGGCCGACGAGACCCGCGCCGGATACGACGGGCATGTTCTCGGCGATCCCATGGTCGGTGCCTCGGTCGATCACCACCGCGAGCTCGAAATTGGACGGCGTGCTGGAAATGACGCGCGCCGGAACGTTGGGTATGTCCCCCGCGAATTCGAGGTCCTGGATGTCGAGCAGGGCGCGGCGCTCGCGTTGGGCGTCCTCCGCTTCGGCCGCGGCGCCCCTCGCCTCTTCGAGCTGGGCCCTGAGCTGTGCGTTCTCGGCCTCGAGATCGCCGCGGTGGATGACGCCTTGCACGATGTCGCCGAGCGGCCGCGTCACGGCTCCCGCGATCCCCTGAAGAGGAGACAAGACCTCGCGGGCCCCGCTCCGGAACCCTGAGAGGGCGCCATCGCCGCCGCGGAAGTCCAGCGTCAGCAGGGTGACGGACGTCAGCACCAGCAACAGAAGCGTGAACCGGGGCCTAGCCCCCCGTCGAGAAACAGCCATGAGCTGGCCTCATCCTTGCACCCCAAGGGTGCCGGAGAGGCTCGGGGACTACAGCCGGTCGGGCGGGCGGAGCATGTCCTTGAGGGCCCCGAACTCCTCCAGGCACTGTCCTCCGCCTATGGCTACCGCGTAGAGGGGGTTCGGGGCGACG
>DATLBX010000084.1:0-9198 GCA_035526705.1 Acidimicrobiales bacterium
CTGGCAGCCAGCGAAGCTTTCTGTGGCCTCAACCTTCGGTCGAGTTGTGGACATTGAGAGTTCGATAGATGGTCGTGAAATAGCGCTGCTCGTTGAGAGACCCGAAGCCAGCTTGCCCAGAACGGTGTACTTGCTTTCGCACGATGGGATCGTAAGCGTTGCAGAGTTTGGCGCTCATATCGAAGCTCCGGCCTTCATTCGGGTCGCAAACAGCGACAACTTGGCTTGGATCGCAACAGGGGCGGATGGAGCGAAGGAGATTCGGTATTCGGCCGACTCGTTGCGCTTCGGTTTGCGACTGGACCCAAAGCTCAAGGACCAGGACCTCGTAGAGTTGGCGTCCTGGCCTGGGAGCAACCAACTTGTAGTTGGGGTCGACAATGGTTCGGGTCGAGATCGTTTCCTTGCCGCGGTCAGCCGCCACGGGGTGGTCGAGGTGGTAGGGCCGTTGGAGGCTGCAAACTCCGCGGACTTTTTGACTTGGACAGGGCCGGACGAGTTGATCGCCTACAAGGTCGCCCCCGAACAGGAGATCATCGACGTCCTGAGATGGTCAACGAAGTGTGCGAGCAGCACTTCGTCAAGCGAGGTTGGGCCGATCGCCTCGCCCGCGGGAACCAATCGGTTGGGCTCCTACAAGATTGAGGGCCTACGGGATTCTCTCATCGCCGCAAGCGTTGACTCAGACTCGCGCCCGAAGGATGGACGCGGCCATTTGGTCACCATCGACAGTGCGGGGATCGTTGACGAGACGGCGGTGCGTTCGTACTGGGGACTCTGGGCAACAATTCCCAAGAAGATGGATCTCCGTAGCGAAACGCCTTCTCGATGTGGAGGCGGTACTCAGCGGTGATGTGAAGCTCGGAATATCGGTCGGAACGTACGAAGCGTTCGCACTAGCTCATTGTATCTTTTCTCAACCAAACATCGAAAGGGCGTCAATGTCAAAGCGGCTCTGTTCCCGGGTACTGGCTGTGTCGGCCAGTGTTGCTTTCTTCATGCTCGGACTGGCTCCGGCTGGTGCTATTGAAGTTGTTGGCGACTTATATGCGTTTCACGGCGGTGTTAGCGACCCCGTTGGGCGCCTTTTGCCAGGCGTTCGAGTGCTTGACGGGAAAGGTAGGAGCGCCACAACGAACGCGACGGGACAGTATCGCCTGGGGGAGCAAAACACGGGGACGTATACTCTCTCGACATCGCGCACCGGTCTAAAGGCAAGTTCTTCCACCGTTACGGTCACGCTCCCGCTCGATACTGCGGTTGATTTCGTAGCCAGGTACAACCTGACCGCAGCGCCCAGCGGCGCGGACTGGAGGTACTTGTCTACTGCCAACGGGGGGAAGACGTTTTCCCTGGCGATCACGAGCTGGGCGCCATCGCCGGGAACACCAGGAATTGGATCGACTGACTCCTGTGTTCGTGTTACGGACTCTCGCACGTCGGCCGTCTCGTTCGCGACAATGGAGCTCCAAAACAGCGATGGCTCCTACGCTCTGACCTTTGATCTGCCTCTCTCGACCGCTACCTCCGAAGGCTCTTACTGGCTTCAGGTTGACGGAGTGACATGCGCGGGAGGCACGACGCTTAGCGATTCGTACTTCGTCAACTACGTCGTCGACAACACCGCACCGGTCGTTGACAATTTGCAGCCCAGGGACCGTCAGATGGTGACCGACCTCGGGCCGTCCGATCGACCGCCAGTCACAGCGAGAATCCAAGACACCGGACCGTCGGGAATCGATCCCACCCAGACGACTGTTTCGGTCGTCGATGCGACCACCGGCTCGGAGCTCTCGCTTGCGCTGGCCACTAGCACGGAGGCTTTCGTTCGTACGCAGCCGCTGAACCTGACGCGGGGGCACGTCTACCGTGCGGTGGTCACCGTAGCTGACTACGCCGGGAACATGGCGACCGTCTCGCATGGCGATCACTATGAGGAAGGCGGATTCCTGTTCACGTACCTGGACGGTCACGCCGCGGGTGTTTCGTTCGACGTCCCCTGCTCGGTCAATGAAGGCGAGGTGTTCGCCACGTCGACGGTGGCGTCGTGCGACAACGTGATCGCACAGGTCGCTGCGTCGACTATCACCGTGGGGCCGACTTCCCACTCGGGGACCGGTTACGTCGAGGACGTTGTTGGACTCTCCGCTGCGAAGGTGGAGTACAAGCTTGGAGTCTTAACCAGAACGGAGACTCCGGTTTCTGCCGGCGGAGATTGGACTGCCCGGAGGATCTCGCGCCCATTCGTTGTTTCTCACTCGGCGGATTCACTGTCCCCGCAGGATCGGTCCCTGTCTCCCACCAGTGTCAACTTCGGCACGCTCTCGCTCACGGTGCCGAAGCTCGCCTCGGATGTTCGAATAATTCTCGGAGTCAGACTCGCACCCCCCGGAGCATCGTTTCCTGAGACGGACCTCTGCTCCGATCCGACAAGACTGTCGTCGGAGTTTCCCTGCCGAACGGACCCACTCGAAAACGACTACCTCGTTGATTTGATGGATGGTGTTTCGCCTGGTGCCAAGTCCTCTAGCGACTCGGCATCATTCGGCGCGACGATTCAGACCACATTCGATGCGCCAAACTTTCCGGTCTCATATCTCGCGGCAATTCCCTGGAAGAACGTCGCGTCGGTTCAGGCATCGACAGGTGTCATAGCAGTGATCCCAGCGGTGAGAGATTGGCGGGGTGATCAATGCAACATCGAGAGTTCCGTTGCGCTCCGGCTGTCGACAACGGATGTCTGTGTGCGAGATCACGAACCTCCGGCGTCGCCGTTAGAGCCTGCAGACTTCTCATGTGAGGGGATCGAGATCTGCCGGGCCACAGGTGAGGACCTTCTCGCTACAGGATTTACGGAGGACGAAATTCGCGACCTCATGAAGGCGCGGATTGACCTCGACGTTGTCAGCCGCGGTGAGCCAGCGGTCTCCTATGGCGGCCCTACGAGCCAGGCAAACTCGGCAGCCGACTACGCGGATCGCTCCGTCGTCGGCTACGAGTTACTTCACAAAGATGGTCCCGAATTTCGCGGTCTCAAGTGTGCTAACACCACAATTCGGAACGGGTACTGCTCGTTTCTAACCTACTTGAGGTATCGAGTTAGTAACGGGGTGGCATACAGCAAAGACTTTACGGTTTTTGCCGCAGTGTCAGGAAACAACAATCCGGACGACCGATGGAAGACCGAGTTGGGCCCAATCCCGTGGGATGGGACGAACACTCCACACTATAGCCCGGGACAAATTCCGGGACGCAGTGACCTCATGTGGGGTACTGCCCTCTACGAGATAACGACGGATGCCAAGAGTACTGATCCGGTCTTTGAGCCTTGGAAGTACTGGTTGTCTCCTGAAAACGTCACGAACCCGAATCAGGGCTCACCGATCAAATGCGCCACGGGCAATACCTGTGCGTCGCGGGGGCAGTTCCGCATTCATGGGGGCAGGAAAGGCTATACGCGAACCACGATCTACCCTACGCTAGGCTGTGTTCGACTTAGCATCGGCGATGGATCAGACGCCCAGAATGACATGTTGAAATTCAAGGCTCTGCTCGACAACGACCCAAATCGGGGCGAACTCGATCTGTATGTCATGTACCACTACGAGACGTTCCCGGGATTCGAGTTGCCTCAGGTATTGCCCTAGTCCCCAACTCGCTTATCGGGATAACCGAACGGTCGAGGCTTGCGGGCCTCCGAACGTGGGTATTTGTCGCCGCATTGGTTTCGTCTGGGTGTGCTCGCCGTTGCAAACGAGGAGGCAGTGAATGTCTAGTAGACGGTTCAAAGTGCTCGCCGTAATCGCAGGGCTTGCCTTGACTTCCTGCTCGGCGCCTGAGGGCAACGGGCCTGCGGGTGGCAAGCTGGCGGGAGCCGCCTCGAACAGCGCCAAGAAGGTGAAGATCGTTACGGAGTCTCGGTGGCATTCTGAGCGACTGAGCCTGGGTGACTTCGTGCACACCGAAATTGGGGGCTCTCTGGTGGCGATGCCCCTGGCGGGAGGCCGGAAGGTGCTCTTTGACCCTCCGGCTGGGTTCGCGCTGGGAAGCGAGGTCGCGGTCGCGCCCGGCGAGTCGCGGTTAGCTGTGACTGTAGGAGGGGGCTTGTATGAATTGGCCGGAGACGGTTCGATCTCCTTGGTCGACCCCGATGGTGCTCGAACGTTGGCATATGTCAAAGTCGGCTCGGCCGTCCAGCTGGTTTGGGTGGGATCGACAGACGTTGGTCCGGTGAGCAAGGTGAAGCCGACGGATTACAGCTTGGACCTGAGAACCATCGACGGAGGTCGGGTTGCCAAGATTGACGTACCCGGTCGTTCTAATGATCGGGACTTCTTCAGCGTCGTCGGCTCGCCGAACGGCAGCCGAATTGCGCTGTCGCTGTTTCGAGAGAGCGCGGATATCCCGCGAGCGCTAGTCGTGGCGGGGGTGAGCGGCGGATCGCTGACCGGAGCCGAAGAGATTAGCAAGGTGCCCGGCAGCGCGGTGAGGCCTGTCTGGGTTGACGAGTCGACACTCGTGGCCAGTGCTCTGGGTGACGATCCGATTCATCACAGTGCGCCCGGGAGCGTGGCGATCTTTCGGCCCGGGTGCAGAGCGAGTGCCACCACGTTGGCGACCTCCGTCGACCTCCTCAATGGTCTAGACGCCCGTTCGGTTAGCGAAGCCCCCAGGCTTGCTGATGGCGTCGGCGGCTTTTACACGCTCGCTAACTCCACTTCCGACGAGGACGTCACGGCTAAGCGCGCGTTCTGGCATCACGTCAGCCTGAGCGGCGAGGTCACCCGCACCTCCGTCAAGTACGACTTTGGGGCATGGGCGATCGCGTTGCCGTTGATCGAGGCGCCTACCCGGTGTCCATGACGTCTCGGTGACAATGCGCGTGCGGTCTCTAGTGGGCCACTCTCGTCGCACGTGTCACTTCGATCTCATCGTGCCTCGGCCCGCCCAGCAGGCCGTCCCAGCAGGACTTTTCGATCCGAGGTCGAAATCGTTGGTGTGGAGAGTTGGAGCCGAGAAGAGCCAGCGGGAACGATGGAAACGAGTGAGCGCCTCGGTGCTGAGGCCGACGCGTTCGGGTCGTGGGACCCGCTGTGGTCATGACCGCTAACGGATCTCGGCTTCGGTCGCGTCGCTGGGCCGCCGTCGCAGCCGTGCTCGCAGCCGTGGCCGTTCCCCAGGCGGCAGTCGGCGATCCGCTGGTCAGTGTCGGCGACGATCCGTTCTTTTCGCCGGTGGCCGACACGTTTGAGGCGGCGGGCCTCAGCGGATTGTCATCTTCAGACGTGATCGGGTTCGATTGTCAGTTTCTCGAGCTTGGCAACAAGTCCGACGCCTATTTCGAGGTCTTTGGGATCCGTCGCAGCGATGCCACTCACGACTTCATCTACAAGGAGTTCGCCTACCTCCAGCGACCTGATCGACACGGTCCGGTGTCCGGGGCCCCGGGTGGGCTCGGCATTCACGTCGGCGGAGTGCTCGAGTTCTACAACGACGAACGGAGCTCTGACCCCGAGTTAGTCAGTTACGGGTCGAGTGCCAATGATTTACCGCGAGCTCTAGGCGATGGCCAACGAATCGTTGGTTGGGGCAGCTGGGGCGCGACCTCGCGCTGTGACTTCACCCTGAATGGCTCGCCGCTTGCAACGCAACCGCTGAACGGCCATCGTGCCCTGCGCCTTCGGAGTCAAGACTTCGACGAGGGAATCGGTGTCGAAGGAACCGGATCTCAAGCATCCATGATGCGATCCTTCGACTACGAAGCCGACGGCCTCATGGTCTACCATTTTCCCTGCGTACTTGGGTTTCCGCTATCGGATATAGACCGAGTCGACCCTTCTGGTGAAGTGACCTCACCCACTGGGAGCGGTCCTCAGTTCGGCTGGTTTGGTGTGACTCACGGCCCTTGGAACTTCAAGGCAAAGCACTGTCTAGAAACGGGGGGCGGCGGCAGCAGCCTTCTCGAGATCACCGAGTTCCCCGCGTCGATCCTCGACACCTAACCTCTTTCTTCGCCCAGCGCGCGTGCGCCGTTGACAAAAGCGACGCGGCCGAATGGGGCGATACCGGAGACACCGGCACGCCGGCCCTGCCATGCGAGGTTCCCACGCGAGCCAAACGCTAGAAGTCGCGACGCTCTCTCGCTTGTTTCAGGTGCCCTGGGGAGGTCCATGGCAGGCGCGCGGCGAATGTCCTAAAACGCGACTCCGTGTGAAGCGTTGAGAGGGGACTCGGGTGCGGGACTCAAGGCGGGCGAACATCGTCAGCGGCCGAGGCGGCCGATCGGTCGCGAGACGATGGGCCGTGCCGATCGTCGCGGCGTTAGTCGCGACAACCGGGGCGGGTTCAGCGTCGACTGCTCATGCCGCTACCGAGCCTGACTTCTTGTTGGTGAAGCTTGTGGCCGGGGCTAACGGAGCGAGCGGGGTGTCGGCCAGTCTGTCAGGCACCATGACCCAGGTTCGAGCTGGCACCTTGGTGGTGGGCGCCGGCTTCGGAGCCAACCTCGGCGGCTACACGGGCGGAGACGTGAGCGCCCGCGACGTGACTAGTGCCGGTGTGACTGTTGGGGCGGGCGCCGCAGCCGGCGGTATCTCGTTGTCGGTGGCATCGCCCGTCGGGCTCGTCTACCGCTTCACCTCGGGCGGCACCCTGGTCGCTCCCGCGATGAAGCCCGGTGACCAACTGGACTTTCTCGTGTTCTTTCCTAATGGAGGCATCCTTAGCTCCGACGTCCAGGTCACAACTCAGTCGGGGTCTGTGACCGAGACCGATGTCCTCGGGACCGGTTCGGCGACGCTAGATGTGGCGGCCGAAGGGGACGGTGGCAACGCGCTAGCCATCGCCGGAGTCGCGACGGGGACGACACTCCACAACGACAGGCTCGACGCTGGGATCGTGGGGACCATCATCAGAAATTGCCGGACATGCACCGGCAGTTGGTCGACTCCGGATGGTCGACAGGGGGAGTGGCGAGTTCCCGACCCCGACTACCCCTACGGCACCTACTACCAGTTCGCTGGGCCGGCTGGAGAGTGGGCGTGGACATGGTCGGGGACCCAGGCGGTCGTGGGCGAGTCGTCAGCGGACTACGGAGCTTTTGTACCCGTGGGTGATGACTGGCCGTTGTTCCGCTCCGGAAGTGGGAGCTGACAACAAGAGACAACGATGGCGTTGGCCGACTAGAGGCGAAGTCCGTACTCGGCGGCCTTGGCCATAACCTGCGCGACGTAGTCCTCGGAGTGGTTGTACCGCAGCACGGCGGCGTGAAGGTCCGTGAGTCTTGGCTGGCCGCTGCATAGGTAGGCAGCGGCGGAGTAGATCGAGTCCCAGGCGTTCTGGATGTCGGGCCTCGAGTGGGGTGGTCGGCCCGGGGCCAGCCGGCCCCACCGAGTCCAGGTCGTCGACAGGAACTGCATCGGCCCCATCGCGTGCGCCCATCCGTCTGGTTGTGTGCGGTCGCGGATGGTTGCGAACCCAGGTCGACCGTCGATGGCGGGGCCGATGATGGGCGGGGCGACATCGCCGGTATCGGGGTCGGCGTGGCCCCGGGCGTGGCGTGACTCGACCCACCCGATGGCAGCTAAGACCGGCCACGGCAACCCCTCGCAGGTGAGCGACGCGGCCATGTAGACCGGGAGCAGGTCGGCGGGAACCTCGGCGATGGCGGTTCGGCTCGGGGCAGCTGCCGGTCCGGCGAACCCAGCGAGAACCGACGCGAGTGCGATCGGTCCGGTCAACGCGACCGCGGTCACGGCGATCACGAGACGCTTCACGAGTTTCGACCTCCTAGTCCGCCCCGCCGGTCGGGGCGGACTAACTGAGCCACGTACCCGAAGGGGGACGAAAGCGCGATCAGGAATCCGGTCGCGCTTCTGGGGTTGGGCGCGTACGTGGATGTCGTGTGGAGCCGACGACCGTCGCCGGTTCCCGCCACATCGGAGGAACTCGTGTTGCGCTTGCTTGCCCAGACCCCAGTCCGCGTCGGTCCTGATCCGACCGGGATGCCCGGTGCTGCACTGATCCAGCAGATCCTCGGCTGGCTCTCGCAGGTCGCGCTGTGGGGGTCGTTGGCGAGCATCCTCATCGGTGCCGCCGTCTACGGGCTGGGCCAGAACACGTCCAGCTACTCCAACTCCTACCGGGGCAAGCAGCTCGTCGTGGCCGGAGCGATCGGTGCCGTGCTGGCCGGGATCGCTCCGACTGTCGTGAACATGCTCTTCAGCGCGGCGAACCACTGATGGAGCGCCCCATCTCGACACCTGCCCGCTGCTGGTCTCGCCGACGCATGGTGCTCGTCGGTTCCGCTGTGTTCGTTGCAGGGCTGGCTGCGGGTGTGGTGTTCGCCCCCGACGCATCGAAGGACACTCGACCGCATCGGGCGGCCGCCAGGAATGGAGCCGCGGCTCAGCCGGAAGGGCGATTGGGTGGACCGGGGCCAGCCAAAAAGGTCAACGGCGCGCCGACCGGCTTTGCTCACTCCGAGGCGGGAGCCGTTGCGGCGGCCGCCTCGTTCGTGACCACTGGGCAAGAGCTCCTCGACATGGAACCACTGGCCGCGGAGGCAGCCATTCGGGAGACGGCCGCCGCCGCCACGGCCGACGACCAGGCGGCCGGACTTCTCAACAACCTGGCCGCGGTGAAGTCGGCTCTGAGCGGCGGCGACGGACCGATCTGGTACCGACAGGCCGTCCTGGCCTGGCGTGTCGACGACTACGGCGCCGAGCGGGCGCGGGTGGCCACCTGGAACGTGAGCGTCTTGTCACGGGCGGACGTTGCGCCCCCGCAGGCTACCTGGGCCATCTCGACCTTCGACCTCGTGTGGGAGCGGGACGACTGGCGAGTCTGGGCCGAGTCGACCTCGCCCGGCCCGGCCCCGCTTCTCGACGGCAGCGCGTTGGCAGCCACCAACGACCAGCTCGACTCGGCATTGTTTGGCTTCACCGACTTCGAGGCCGGCCCGTGAGTGTGCTCAGGACTTTCGGTCCGCGTTCCAACCGCGGTCCCCACCTGACACTGGCCACGGGCGTCCTGGGATGTCTCCAAATCGCGACGGCGTCCTCGGCGGGCGCCGTCATCCCGAACCCAGTCAACATCATCACCAATCCGGTCGGCGACCTTGTCGGTGGTGCTGTCGGATGGGGGTTCGACAAGGTCGCCGAAGGGATAGCGGGGTGGGTGCTCGGTGCTGTCGGCTTC
>DATLBX010000085.1:0-3420 GCA_035526705.1 Acidimicrobiales bacterium
CCTGATCGCCGATGCGATGGAGAAGGTCGGCAAGGACGGCGTCATCACGGTCGAGGAGGCCAAGGGCCTCGAGACCACGCTGGAGACCGTGGACGGCATGCAGTTCGACCGCGGCTACCTGTCGCCCTACTTCGTGACCGATCCGGAGAAGATGGAGGCGGTGCTGGACGACGCCTACATTCTGATCCACGACAAGAAGATCAGCGCGATGAAGGAGCTATTGCCCATCCTCGAGAAGGTGGCGCAGAGCGGGAAGCCGCTCCTCATCATCGCCGAGGACGTCGAGGGTGAGGCGCTCGCCACGGTGGTGGTCAACAAGCTGCGCGGCACGCTCAAGGTCGTGGCCGTCAAGGCCCCGGGCTTCGGTGACCGCCGGAAGGAAATGCTCCGCGACATCGCCGTACTGACCGGCGGCCAGGTGATCTCCGAGGAAGTCGGCTTCAAGCTCGAGAACGCCACGCTCAACGACCTGGGCCGTGCCAAGCGGATCGTGATCGACAAGGACGACTCCACGGTCGTCGACGGCAAGGGCAAGCACGACGACATCCAGGGCCGGATCAACGAGATCAAGGCTGCGATCGAGAAGAGCACCAGCGATTACGATCGCGAGAAGCTCCAGGAGCGGCTGGCCAAGCTCTCGGGCGGGGTGGCGATCATCAACGTCGGGGCCGCGACCGAAACCGAGATGAAGGAGAAGAAGGCTCGGGTCGAGGACGCGCTCCACGCCACCCGGGCGGCCGTGGAAGAGGGAATTGTCCCGGGCGGCGGCGTCGCGCTGCTCCGGGCGCAGAGTGCGCTCGACAAGATCCGCGGCACCGAGGACGAGAAGACCGGCGTCGACATCGTCCGTCGCGCGCTCGAGGAGCCGATCCGGATGATCGCCCAGAACGCGGGCGCCGAGGGCTCGATCGTGGTGGCGAAGGTCAGGGCATCGAAGGAGCGGAACTTCGGTTACAACGCCGCGACCGACACCTACGAGGACCTGGTGAAGGCGGGCGTCATCGACCCGACCAAGGTGGCCCGCACGGCGCTGCAGAACGCCGCGTCGATCGCCGGCCTGCTGCTCACCACCGAGTGCGTGGTGGTGGAGAGAAAGGAGGAGAAGCCGGCCATGGCAGGGGCGGGCGGCGGCGGCATGGGCGGTATGGGCGGGATGTACTGATCGGCCCTTAGGCCACTCAGTAGCGTGCGCGAGGCCTGCCTCGGGCACACTAGGGGAGATCTGCTGAAGGCCGCAGGAACGCGATGCAAACCAGCGCCCCGGGGAATGACTCCCCGGGGCGTTTGGCTCTTCGGGCTCGAGGCTTGACCAAGAGCTCGAGCTCATGTGGCTCACTCTCACGCGAGATACCAGGAGGTCTCATGACGCCTGTGGCCATGTGCGTAATGTGCAACACTGGCGAAAACAACGGGATGCTTGCGGGGGCGCGTACGGGTTCGTATGTTGGCGTTGCCAAGCCGAGAGCTGATCGCCTCGGCTTGGAGTGGCGGGCCAATCGCGTGCCTCGCCCACGCCGCACCGGCGCCGCGGCGTGCCGTGCGAGAGGTTGATCCGCGATTTAGCCGGACTTGCAGCGCTCGCACTGGTGAACCAGATGGCCCGCGAACCGTCTGGGGATGGAAGCCGGAGCTCCCAAGGCTACACCGCAAACGCATCAGTTAGGCGGTCGCCACGGGAAGAAGAACGGGGAAGTGAACTCCCCGACTCCGGGTAACCAGTGCGCCGGGCGGCCCGTCACTCTCCCCGGGGAGTGCGGGCCGCCTTGGTGTTCATCGCCGCCGCCGCTTCGTTCGCTCCCGTTTATACAGGCTCACAACTCCCGAGGTGACGACCGTCGTCGCCTGACCGTTTCCCCCTGCGCCCTCAGGAGTCTTCTTCCCTGGTTGCCCTTTCAGTTCGACAAGCAAAACATGAACTTCACCGGTGGACGTGTGCACGTGCCGTCGCGGCTGTCGAGAACAAAGCCAAAGTGCCGAGCAGAACCCCTAGAATCATTCGACGAGAGGCAGCGAGCTACCTCTTCGGCGCCCCCGGCGGCTTGTCGCTCTGGAACACGTCGCGGTTCTTCGCAACGTACGATTCCCAGGTAGGCGGGACCTCGTCGTCGATGAAGATCGCCGTGACCGGGCACTCGGGCACGCACGCCCCGCAGTCGATGCACTCGTCGGGGTGGATGTAGAGCTGGTCTTCGCCCTCGTAGATGCAGTCGACCGGACACACGTCCACACACGACCGATCCAGGACGCCGATGCAGGGCTCGGCTATCACGTACGTCATGGGCTCCTCCTCCAGAGTCCTCGGCCCAGCGGACACCCTTCAGCGTGGACCCCGCTGCACGGATCGTTCGCGGGCAGCTCGCTCCGCGAGGAGCTGCTCGACGCGTGCCCACAGCTCGGGCCGGATGCTGTCGGCCAACTCGATGTTCAACTTGCCGAGCATCTTGGCGATGGCGCTCGTGTCGAGCCCGGCGATTCGTGCTTCCTCGATCACCGCCGCGAAGTGGATGCGGGCCTCGCGGATCATCCGCCCGAACACCGAGGGGCCGTCATGGCGGTCGCCCAAGGCCAGCGCCAGGAGGTAGAGATCGCGCGCGCCGTCCAGCCGGTGCGCTAAGTAGGCCGTGGTTTCGGGCGGGACTTCCTTGGGCGGGTGAAGCCTCTGCTCCGCCATGGCGTGCTCCTTCCCGTGGGCCGCTCGTCTCGCATCACCAAGGCGAGGGGAAACCAATCGCATTCGACGCTGACAAAGCAGAGTGCTCGGCGGCTTCCCCCGTTATTTCTTGAACCGCGCCGCTTCCTCTGAGCCACCAGTCACGTTGCCAGCGCTGTATGAATGCGCCCCTGCTCCGGCGAGCTCGCCGCCGGCCACGATCAAGTATTCCTCGCGAATGGGACGGCCCTCGAACCAGCATTCCAGAATCTCGCGCACACCGGCAGCGTAGCGCGCCTGGGCCGACAAGCTCGTACCGGACACATGCGGCGTCATCCCGTGATGCGGCATGGTCCGCCAGGGGTGATCCTTCGGAGCCGGCTGCGGAAACCAGACGTCGCCCGCGTACCCGGCCAGCTGCCCGCTCTCCAGCGCCCGCACGATCGCATCGCGGTCGCAAATCTTCCCCCGCGCCGTATTCACCAGATAGGCGCCCCGCTTCATCTTGCTGATGAGCGCGTCATTAAACAGATGCTCGGTCTCGGGATGCAGCGGAGCATTGATCGTGACCACATCGCAGACCCGCACCAGCGACTCGGCGGTCGGGTGGAAGGTCACGTTCAACTCTTCCTCGACGGTGGCCGGCAGCCGATGCCGATCGGTGTAGTGCAACTTGACGTCGAACGGCTTGAGCCGGCGCAGGACCGCGGTGCCGATGCGTCCGGCGGCCACCGTGCCGACCGCCATTCCCTCCACATCGTAGGAGCGGG
>DATLBX010000086.1:0-3813 GCA_035526705.1 Acidimicrobiales bacterium
GACGCCTTCCACTTCGGGTGGCCGTCGAGCCACGCCTCGACGAGTTCGACCGTGATGTGGTGGGGCTGCGTCTTCCGCACGCCCGGGGACTTGATGAACGAGCGGAGGAAGTGGCGCCGCTGGGTGTAGGTGGCCTCGGACTTGTGCTTCTTCGTCCAGCTCAAGAACCGGCCGAGGAGCGACACGACAGAATCGAGTGCGACCAGATAGCTATCGCGAACCCTTGGGGCCGCACGGTCCCGACTCACAAAGGAGGCGTAGCTCACGAAGCTGAGGGGATTGCTACCGGCGGTGGCCCACAACCATCGACGGTCCTCCTGTCACCGGAGTGTCTGGCACCTGGCCGGCGGCAACGTCGGGAGCCCAGGAACAACGACCAGATGCGGAACAGCACCACATCTGGACGCGGCCGGAAGGGGGAGCGGGTCAGCGAAAGCAAACGGCATGGGATCGTCAGTCGTAACCCCGCAGTGCTGTTGACGCGGGGACGTCCTCGGACGTGCGGGCGCGCGGGGCCTCCTCATAGGGCCGTCCGCGGTGACCAACAAGCCCGCCGGTCTTGCGAGCCGGACCCGTCTCTCGTGTATGGAATCCCCTCGGAACTGGGACAGGCTTCCCATCCCTCGGTCACCAAACCGAGACGCCGACCGGCCCGAAGTGCAGAGGGCCAACCGGCGCATGATGTGAAACCGAAGATCGTGGACCAAGCCAACGCCCGGAGTAACGTCCGGGATACGGGGGAAGTTCCCGGCCGCCGCGAGGCGGAGCCGAATTCCACACCTGCCGAAGGGGTGAAGGTGAGATGCCCACGCAGCGCACGACGACCGACCGGGGCGGGTTGACGGCGGCTCAAACCGCCGACGCAAACCGGCCGTTCACCGCGACCGACTGGGGCCACGTCCAATGGCGTCGGGTCGAGCGGGACGTGCGCCGCCTCCAGCACCGCATCTTCATGGCCAAGGTCCGGGGGGACGCTCGCGGGGTGCAATCCCTGCAACGCCTCCTGGCGTCGTCGTGGTCCGCCAAACTGCTGGCCGTCCGCAAGGTCGCCCAGGAGAACGGCGGGCGCAAAACGCCCGGCATCGACGGAGTCGTGAGTACCTCCGACAAACACCGGGCGGGGTTGCTGAGGGATGGTCTGCGCCTGACGGGGTATCGACCGTCGCCGGTTCGTCGGGTCTTCATCCCGAAGGCCAACGGCACGATGCGACCCCTGGGCATCCCGACCCTGAAGGACCGGGCCATGCAGTGCCTGGTGAAGCTCGCGTTGGAGCCCGAATGGGAGGCGGTGTTCGAGCCGCACTCGTACGGATTCCGACCGGGCCGCGCGGTTCAGGACGCGGCGGTCGCGGTGAAGCACGGTCTGGGGGCCGAAGGTGCCGGTCGAGAGAACCAGCGGCCGCGCTGCGGCTGGGTGCTCGACGCCGACATCAAGAGCTTCTTCGACGAGATCAGCCACGACGCCATCCTGTCTCACGTGCCGGTCTTTCGCGAGGTGATTGCGGCCTGGCTCAAAGCGGGCGTATTCACGGGTGAAGTGTTCGACCCCACGGAAACGGGGACGCCGCAAGGCGGTGTGATTTCACCGCTGTTGGCCAACATCGCCCTTCACGGTCTGGAAGACCTGTTCCACGAGTGGTCGATGACCGGCCGCAGCCGCGACCGGATGGAGGTGGTCGAGACGTTCTCGGCCCCGCCGTCGGGTTACCGGAAGTGCCGACCGGAAAATGCGCGGCAGAGCTTGCGCGGTCCACAGCGGCCCCGCAAGACGAGCCGCCGCGAACCGCCGAAGGTGTACGGGCCGTACCCCGACGGGAGTTGGAGGACTCTCCGTCTGGTGCCGAACGAATCGCGGACGAGAACCAATCCGGGTGCTCGACGCGATCCGGGCCTGCGCGACCTGCGGTTAATTCGCTACGCCGACGACTTCGTGGTGCTGGCCCGATCGAGGCGACAACTCGAACGGGTCGTCCTCCCCAAGCTGCGGGAGTTCTTGGCAGCACGGGGGCTTCGGCTGAGCGACGAGAAGACGAAGATCGTTCGTGACACGGAGGGGTTTGACTTCGTCGGCCGACAGTTCAAGCGGCTGAACCCGACGAAGTTCCTGGTGCGCCCACGCCGTCGGTCGGTGCGGGCGCACCGGGATGCGCTGCTCGCCTTGTTCCGCAACCGTGCCATCCCGGTCGGCCATCAGATTCAGAGGGCCAACGCGATCATCCGCGGCTTCTGCAATCACTTCCGCACCGACCACAGCGGCCGCACGTTCAAACGCCTGACGTTCTGGGCGCTGCGGTCGTTCTGTAAATGGATGGCCCGGCGGGGCGGACGGTTGACGGCGGGTCAAGCCTACCACCGGCTCACGCGGGTCAACGGCCACCGGTTCAGCATGCCCACGGCGTACACCCCGGAGGGCAGGCTGGTCACGCTGTTGGCCCACACGCGGTTCCACCGGGTCCGTCACCAACAGGTCAAGGGGACGAACAGTCCGCTCGACCCGCGGCTGGCGGATTACTGGGAAGAACGGCGGGAGCGATCCCTGCTTCGTCGTCTTGTAGCCGACGGCAATCGCCGACGGCGGTACTTGCTGCGACGTCAACAGAACCGGTGCGCGATCACCGGCCTGCCGATCGCGGACGTATCGCAGGTCGAGATCCACCACATCATTCCCACGCAAGTTGGTGGCAACGACGACTGGAGTAACCTGTGCCTGGTGCTCCCGTGGGCGCACACCGCGCTGCACGCCCGGCACCAGGGCGATTACTCCCGCGCCTCGCTGAACGATGTGCCGTTCAGCGGCATCTAAGGTCGAGCCGGATGCGTCGAGAGGCGCACGTCCGGTTCCTGGGGGGGAGCCTGCCGCGAGGCAGGCCCCTACCCGATCCGGGGCGTCCGCGTCCGCCTCGTCCAGCAGGGACATCCGACGGTAGAACTCCTTCATCGCGGCGGCCCGGTTGTGCTCGCCCTTGGCGAGCGGCACCTGTTTGCCGCCGATCGTCACACACCACTCTTGCGTCTGCTTCCGGAACCAGGGCTTGCGGGGACGGGCCATGACGGTTCTCCCTCGAGTATTCGAGGCGGGGAACCGTGGTTTCAGGTATTCCAGGTGATCCGTGCAGAGGTTCCCTGCACGATGGTACGGCGACCAGCGGCGGGGATGTCGGAAGTGCTTGTCGTTTCGGGAACTATGGAAAAGTCGCTGGGGGCGGTTCGGCCGTTACCGTTTGCACCCCAAGCAAGCGCGCTAGCCAAGCTGCGCTACGGCCCGATTCCTTCGACACTCGCTTTGTAACCGATACACCCCCGAACGGCAACCACGGTTCCCCACCATCTCCCAACCGGACACTTTCCCGACTCGACACCCCCACAACAACACGCCCACCCCCGGTCCCTTGAATCCGCGTCCGAATCCGGGTACCCTCAAGACTGCGACCCCGAGACGGGTTGTAACAGTTCCGCGGTTCCGACCAACGCCGCCGCTCGACCGGCGTTGTACACGCTAACCCGATCTCGCCGTCCGCCCCGAGGTATCCGAATGCCGCTCACCCGTTCCGCTTCCTGGACACTCTTCGGCGCGGCCGGGTTCGCCCTCCTCGCCGCCGGCGATCCCTCTCGACTCGGCTCGGCCGCTTTCGCGGTCTCGCCTGTGGCTCGCCAGGACAAGAAAGACGACCTCCCCAGGCGGCCCACAGAATCCACCCAGGTGATGGGCCTCAAGTCCACCCCTATCCCCCCCGAGAAGGTGCCCGCCGCCAAGACCGCGTTCAAGGCGTTCGCCGGCTACTTCGCCGACTACGTCGCCCACCCCCGCGTCTA
>DATLBX010000087.1:0-3745 GCA_035526705.1 Acidimicrobiales bacterium
CGGCGCAGCAGGCTTCAACGTCTCCAGTTTGAGCAGCTGGAAACCGCGTGGAACACGAAGCGGCTCGGTCACGTCACCGGGCTTCATTTTCTGAATCAGCTGCTGCAGCGCCGGCGCGACCTCCGCGACGTTGATCGGACCAATGAGCCCGCCGTTCGACTTAGATGCCGCCGCGGAGACCTCGGCGGCCACCTTGGCGAAATCCTCACCACCAACGACACGCGCCCGCACGGCGGCCGCCTGCTGCGCGACTTCGTCTTCCTTCCCGACATTCAACGTGGCCTGCCCGCCCTTGGTGGGCGTCGGCACTTCCAGCAGAATCTCGCGGAAGGTCACGTTTGCCGGCTGCACGAATTCGTCCTTGTGCGACAGGTAGTACTGGCGCGCCTCTTCTTCCGTGATCGACAGTTTCGACCCGACTTCGTCGCGCTGTACCTGCCCGACGAGAAACTGCTTCTCTACGTTCTTCCGGAGATCGTCGACGCTCATGCCTTCCTGCTTCAGCGCCGCGTAGAACTTGGTGTCGTCCTGCAGGTTCTGCTCCTTGCGCAGGTTCTCGAGCCAGCTCTTGAACTGTTCGTCGCTGAGGTGGTACCCCTTCTCCTTGCCCATCTGCAGGAGCAAGAGTTCGTCGATGGCTTCGACGAGCAGTTGCGGCGTCACCTCGTCCATCGCCTTCTTCAGCTCTTCGCTGTTGTTCGCGATGTCCGCCTTGAGCTCGCCACCGCCGATCCGCGCACGGATCGCCGCCGTCTGCTTATCCTCGAGCTCCGTCTGGGTCAGGATGTCGCCGTTCACTTTGACCAGGACGCGCTCGAGTATCTGCGCGTGCATGGGCACGGCGAGGGCCGCCAGGAGAACGCCTGCTGTTATCAGCTTCAACTTCATATGAACACCTAAACTACTGGACCACAGTATGTTAAACGATTTTACCGGCCCTCGCTCAACTCGCGGAGGAGGCCCGACACGCGCACGAACACGCCGCCCTCCGCACGCGGATTCTCGGCTGCGGGACGCATGATTTCGTCCTTTGTGAAGCCTGACGTGACTTCACCCGCCTGCGCCCGCGCGGCCCACCACGATCCGCCCGCCACAGGATCCGCGCCCTTCTTCGAGCGCTTGGGCGGGGACACCGGTTGCGGGCGAGCGACCGGGGGGCGCCGCTCGCTGCCAACCGGCTTCTTCAAATCCAGCTTCACCGTCGCTGGCGGAATGAGGGTGATGTCTCCACGCTGCTGCACGACCCGGAACAGCCAGGCGGGATCCAGCTTCGCCTCGGCCCTGAACTTTAGGACGACTGACGGCCCTTCGCGGTCGAGAGACTCGAGCCCGATCCGGTCTGCCAGCACCCGAATCGCGGCGTATTCGGCCAGGTTCTGCACAGACTCCGGCGGCGGCCCGTACCGGTCGCGCACTTCGGCGACCAGCTTGTCGAGCTCCTCGTCCGAACGCACGCCCGCCATGCGGCGGTAGACAGTGAGCCGCTGGTTCATGTCCGGGATGTACTGGTCGTCGATCCGCAAATCCACCCGCAGGTTGACGTTCGCCCGGAGCTCGTCTTCGAGTTCCTCACCCTTCAGCTCCTTGATCGTCTGCTCGAGGAGCTTCATATACATGTCGAAGCCAACGGCTTCGATGTGCCCGCTCTGTTCACCGCCGAGCAGGTTCCCCGCGCCACGAATTTCCAGATCGAGGGCGGCGACCCGGAAGCCGCTACCCAGGTCGCTGAACTCCCTGATCGCCGCGAGACGCTTCTTCGCCACTTCCGAAAGGGAGTCCTCCGGCGGAACCAGGAGGTATGCGTAGGCACGGCGGTCCGATCGGCCGACCCGGCCCCGCAGCTGATACAGCTGTGAGAGCCCGTAGCGATCGGCGCGGTTGATGATGATCGTGTTGGCGTTCGAGATGTCGAGCCCGTTCTCGATGATGGTCGTCGCCAGCAGCACGTCGTACTTGTGCGCCACGAAATCAACCATCGCCTTTTCGAGTTCTTCCTCTCCCATCTGGCCGTGCCCGACGACCACGCGCGCCTCTGGCACCAGTCGCTTGATGAGATCGCCCAGGGAAAAGATCGACTCCACGATGTTGTGGACGAAGTACACCTGGCCGCCGCGTTCGATTTCAGTCCGGATGGCGGACGAGATGACGGCCTGATCGAACTTGACGACATTCGTCTGGATCGAGAGCCGGTCCTTCGGCGGCGTCTCGATGATCGACATGTCTCGAATCCCCGCGAGCGACATGTTGAGCGTGCGCGGAATCGGTGTCGCCGTCATCGTCAGCACGTCGACGCGCTTGCGCATCTGCTTGATGCGTTCCTTGTGTGCCACACCGAAGCGCTGCTCCTCGTCCACGACGAGCAACCCGAGATCGCGGAACTCGACGTCCTTCGAGAGCAGCCGATGGGTGCCGACGATGATCTCGACCTTCCCGGCCTTCAGGTCCTCGAGCGTTGCCTTCTGCTCCCCTTTGGTTCTGAAGCGGCTGACCATGTCGATGCGGACCGGGAACGCCGCGAACCGGTCCTTCAGCGTTTTCAGGTGCTGGAAGGCGAGCACCGTCGTGGGTGCGAGGAAGGCGACCTGCTTTCCGTCCATCACGGCCTTGAACGCGGCGCGCATGGCCACTTCGGTCTTGCCGTACCCGACGTCGCCGCAGAGCAGGCGGTCCATCGTGCTCGGCGACTCCATGTCGGCCTTGATGTCGCCGACCGCGGTCTTCTGGTCGGTCGTCAGGTCCCACTCGAAGGCGTCCTCGAACTCCTGCTGCCAGTGCGAGTCAGGGCTGAAGGCATGGCCCGGCACGGCTTTACGCGCCGCATAGAGCTTCAGCAGCTCCTCGGCCATGTCGCGCATCGCCTTCTTGACGCGCGTCTTCGCCTTTTCCCAGGTGGTGCCGCCGAGCTTGTCGAGGGAGGGTCGGGTCGCGCCCGTGTACTTCTGAACGAGGTCCAGCCGCTCGACCGGGACGAACAGCTTGTCCTCACCCGAGTATCGGAGCTCCATGAACTCCTGCGGGGTCGCGCCGACATCGATGCGCTTGAGGCCGACGAACACACCGATGCCGTGGTCGACGTGCACGACGAGGTCGCCGACCTTGAGGTCACGGAAGTCGGACAGGAACGTCCGCGTGGCGGAGCGCCGCCGTTCATGCGACTTGCGGTCTTCCTCGAAGACGTCCGTCTCGGCCCAGAACTGCAGGCCCGCTTCGGGCAGTCTGAATCCGCGCGAAAGATGGCCCGTGCCGACGAGCACTGATGCCGTCCGGACGTCCTCGGCCTTCTCGATCGGGGCCGCGAAAATTTCGTAATCCGCGAGGAGCTCGATCGTGCGCTCCGCCAGTCCGGGGGAGTTCGCGACGAACACGATCGTGTCGCCCGCCTGGCGCGCATTGCGGATCTCGGCCGCCCATTCCGGCACCCGGCCCGAAAACTGGAGCGCGGGCTGACACGCAATGTGCGTCGCCTCGTCGAGCGCGAGTGTCTCGAGAGCCGTGCCTTCGTCGAGCCAGCGAGCGGCTTCCTCCCACGACAGCACCAGCTCTCCCGGCGGGAGCGCCCGGCTGCCCTTCGCGACGGCCTCGTCATAGCTCGCGAGAATCTGCTGCGTCAGCTTCTCGCCGTGTGCCGTAACCTCCTCGGGCTCCGAGACGAGGACCGTCGGCCTGCCGTTCGCCCAGAGGTAGTCGAAGGCTGTCGCGGAGCGGTCGGGGGACTCCGTGTCCCCGAGCAGCTCCTGGAGTGGGG
>DATLBX010000088.1:0-7554 GCA_035526705.1 Acidimicrobiales bacterium
GGCCCGACGCGACCGCAATCTTCTTCTTCGCCGGACACGTCCGCAAGGTCGGCCCCGGCAGCGAGTCGCTCGTTGCCTCCGACGGCGGGACCGTCAGCGATACGGACCTGGCCTCTCGTCTGAGCGGTCTGCGCGCCGGACGGGCCTGGATCGGCATCGCCGCCTGTTACGGCGGCGGCTTCAACGAGGTCCTCCAGCCCGGACGGATTCTCACCGGAGCGGCCCCGGCCAACTCTCTGGCCTATGAGAACGGCGGCTTCCACCGATCGTACATGGTGCAGTACATGATCCGCGAGGCGCTGATCGAAGGCCGCGCCGGCGCGACGACGATCGAGGCCGCGTTCGCGTATGCCCAGGCCGCCTTGGCCCGCGACTACCCCAACCGCCAGCCGGTTCAGTTCGATCACGCGCCCGGCGAGTTGGAGCTACGCCAGCCCGGCGCGCAGTCAGCCCCGCCACCGCCGCCCCCCTCGCAGCCTCCCCCTTCTGACGGCGGTAGCGGAGGTTCTGGCGGTTCCAGCGGTGGCTCCGGCGGACAGGAGCCGGGTAAAGAACCCGAGGAAGAGGACTGCTACACCTCCTTCGGCATCACCGTCTGCTGATTTCCCACCCGCTGACTGAGGTCCATCGGGCCGGCGGTAACCTGGCTGCGACGGCCGGGCCCTGCGCAACGGCGGACCGTGAATCGAGTCAGGGCCGGAAGGCAGCAGCTCTCAGCGGATTCCGACGTGTGCCGCAGTAAGCCTGGTCGTCACTAGGAGGGGTGCGAGAGCGGCCGAATCGGCACGACTGGAAATCGTGTGTCCTGCAAGGGACCGTGGGTTCAAATCCCACCCTCTCCGCCATCCGGCCGGTTATCGGCCGGCTTTCTCGCCGCTGTGGAGCAGGTACGCCGCGTCCCGGATCAACTCCGGCGGCATCGCGATCTCGACGTCGCGGTTGCGAAGCAGGACCACCACTACGTACCGCTCGCCGCCGCGCTCGAAGTAGAGGGCGTGCGAGAGGACCCCCGCTTCGCTGCCACCCTTGTAACTGGCATAGGTGATCTTGCCGCCCGCGGTCGTCTGCACGACTTCGCGGATCTGGCGAATACCCGGGCGCTTCGCCATCGCCTGCAGGTGCAGGAGGGCGCGGCACTGGTCATTCGGCGTCGCGAACCACTCGATCTCGGCGTGCGCGGGCTTGACGCTCCAATCGAGCTCCCCGAGCCGCCCGCCGAGTTCGGCAATGCGGCCGCTCAAGAAGGCTCGACGGGGCGAGACACCGGCGAGTTGCAGATACTCGGGGGCAAGCGGCGGGCGGCCGTACTTCAGGATCGACCACTCGCGAAGGAGCAACAGGGGGATATTGCGAGCGGGCTCGGCCATGCCCATGGTGGTCAGCGCGGCCTCGACCGCCTCACGGCCGACCAGCTCGATCAGCACGTCGGTGGCGGTGTTGTCGCTGACGTCCCACATCGCCCGTGCCAGGTCGCGCACCGTGGCGGTCTCCCCGGCGGCGTCGAGGTAGCGCGAGGACGAGTGGACGATCTGCCGACGCTGGATCGTCACCCGCTGCTCCCATGTGATGCGCCTCGCGGCGATGGCCTCGGCGACCGCGCCGAGCACATACAGCTTGAAGCCCGAGGCCAGCGACAGCGCGACATCGGGTGCGATCGCATGGACCGGCTCGCATCGCCCCTCGACCACTCGAGCCGCGAGAAGCCCCACTTCAGGGGCGATGCGGCGTAGCGCCGCATCGAATTCGGACCATGTGTCGGCACGCGGGTGCGGGGGAGCGTGCGGCTCGAACAACAGATGGTCGATGCGACGGTGGCGGTCGAGATCGATCGTGATGCGCCAGGGAATCGACTGGCCTCGCGCCACGAGGGCCAACTCGTCGTCCCGGTCGTACAGCGTGTCGATCACATTGAACGGGCCATCGGGCCCCAACGCGTTGATCATCGCCGCCATATCCGGGGCCGGTACCTGCGCCAAGATTCGGGGTGAGAACCGCTCCTCCACTTCGCCGGCGGAGACGCGCCGTTGCGCGCCCGCGAGTACCCAATCGACGGCTGCCCGCTCCGCTTCGCCGCGAGTCGCAAGTTCGACCGCGAGCGGCGCGGCAACTGTCGTTTGAGCGGCGATAACCACCCAAAGCATCACCCGCAACGCGCGCCGGCGCCCCCCGCCCAACACTTCGCTCACAGTACGCGGGGGCGGCTATCGCCGCACGGGGATAGGCCTGGGTCACATCCGGAAGGCCGTCCGCTCCGAAGTAGAGGCGTGGATCCGTCTAGAAGCACCCGGGCGTTGCTCGTCGCGCTGAGCGTGATCGGTGCAGGCCTGATCCATCTGGCCGCTATCCGTTCGCACCTCGGGTCGCCTGTCGCGGTGGCGTCGTTCACCGGGATCGGCTTGGTGCAAGTCCTGGTCGGAGCCTCATTACTCCAAGGCGGCCCTGATCGGATGAAGCGAGCCGCGGTCGTCGGAGTCGGAACCTTGGCGGTTGCGACCTGGTTGATTTCGCGCACTTGGGGCCTGCCCGCGGTGAGCGGACATTCCGGCGCGGAGACTGTTGGCCCGGCCGACCTGGCAGCCGCGGTACTTCAGCTGATCGGCGTGGCGGTGATCCTCCTGCCGGACCGGTCGCCCCGACCGGAGTCGGCGGGCAGGCTCAGGAGCGGTCTCGTCGCTCTACCGGTCATAACGGTGAGCGCAATCGCCTCGGTGAGCCTGATGGCGGTGCCTCCACACGCGCACGAGCCTCAGCGCGATGTTCGACCCGCGGCCTACGAAAGCGGTCAACCGCTCGTAAAGCGCGCCGTGCCCATTCCGGGTAGCGCGCCGGAGCCCCACGCCGGGCACACCGACGCTCCCGGCGCCGCGCCGCACTCCCACTGATGCGACTTCGCGTTTCTGGCATCCAGATGGCTTTCCGCTCCGAAGAACCTTCGATGACAAAGCGCAACGCAGCCAAGTGGATCGTTCCTGCCGGGCTCGCCCTCTCCCTCGCCTTCATGGGCGCATGCGGCGGCGACTCCGGATCAGATGAGCAGACATCGTCGACGGCAACGACGATGAAGACCGAAGCGCAGGCCGCGGCGACGGTGGAAATCACCGAGTTCGCGTTTGCCCCCAAGGAAGTCCGCGTTTCCGTCGGAGACACGGTCCGCTGGATAAACCGCGATGAGTTTCTTCACACGGTCACCAGCGGGGCGGTCGACGGGCCGGAAAACAAGCCCGACGACAAGTTCGACGAGGACCTCGCGGAGGCGGGATCCGAAGCGACGATCACCTTCGACGAGGCCGGCACCTTCACGTACTTCTGCAAACAGCACAACGCCATGGACGGCGTCGTCATCGTCGAATGACGCGTGTCCTGCGGCTGGGCACCCCCACCCCGCCGCGGCGGGGCGTGGGACCCCACCCACGCCCCCAGATCAACCAGATCCACACCACCCACCCAACCCATCCCAACACAGGAGAGAAATGAACCTCAAACAGAAGACCTTGCGCCTCGGCGCAGGACTGCTCACCGTCGGCCTGCTGGCCGGCGCGTGCGGCGGAGACACGAAGGAAGACACCACAGCTGCAGCTGCGGGTTCGGACGGCTCGAGCGAGTCGGCCGAGAAGGGCGGC
The DNA here is from genome assembly GCA_035526705.1 of Acidimicrobiales bacterium. GTDB lineage: Bacteria > Actinomycetota > Acidimicrobiia > Acidimicrobiales > JAHWKP01 > JAHWKP01. Next base: position 3,621 of record DATLBX010000088.1, read on the forward strand.
GGCGACTATGGCAAGGCGTACAAGGAGATCCGCACGGCGTATCACCACATGTACGACACGTCCGACGCTCTGGCCGGCGCCATCGCCACCCAGAACGGATTTGCGGAAGAAGGCAACAAGGCCGCGGACACCCGCGTAGTGCTCACTCGCCTTCTCGGTGAGCACGCCCTCTTGGCCGCCAACGCGACCGTGCAGGGCCTATCGGCAGCACCCGACTTCGCCGCGGCTGCGGCAGCTCTCGACGAGAACAGCGTCGAGCTGGCGAAGGTCATCGGGTCCGTCTACGGCGAGGAGGCCGAGAACGAGTTCCTGAAGCAGTGGAGGGACCACATTCGGATGTTCGTCGACTACACGACCGCGACGGCCAAGGACGACTCAGCCGGCAAGGAAAAGGCCGTGGCTGAGCTCGGTGGCTACGTCAAGAACTTCGGCTCGTTCCTCGCCGGGGCTGTCGGCCTGCCGGAAGACGCCGTACAGAATTCCCTGAAGGAGCACGTCGGACAGCTTGCCGGGGCGATCGATGCGGCCAAGGCCGGGGACTTCGCTGGTGCCTACGGAAAGGTGCGCGAGGCTTACCACCACATGGGAATCACCGCCGCGGTTCTTTCCGAGGCGATCGCCAAGCAGCAGGGCCTCGGTGACTCGACGACCAAGTCGGCCGAGACCCGCTCACTGCTCGGCGCCCAGCTCGGCGAGCACGCCGCTCTGGCTTCGCTCGCCACGGCGAAAGGCCTGACGGCCGCCCCGGACTTCGAGGCGGTCGCCAACGGTCTCGACGCCAACAGCGTCGAACTTTCGAAGACCATCGGTTCGGTCTACGGCGACGCCGCGGCGAACGAGTTCCTCAAGCAGTGGAGGGACCACATCCGGATGTTCGTGGACTACACCACGGCCACGGCCAAGAACGACTCCGCCGGGCAGGAAAAGGCGGTCGCCGAACTCGGCGGATACGTCAAGAACTTCGGATCGTTCCTCGCCGGCGCAGTCGGTCTCCCCGACTCGGCGGTCCAGGACGCTCTGAACATGCACGTCGGGCAGCTGAAGGGCGCAGTCGACGCCTTCGCGGCAGCGTCCGCCTAGGACTGGAGGGGAGTGCCCGACAGGCAGGCGGCGAGCGATGCCGCTCTCATGCTTGCCGTCGGGCGCTCCGACCAGGAAGCACTCGAAGAGATCTACCGGCGCCACGCGGGCAGCGTGCTCAATCTCGCTGCCCGCGTCGCCGGCTCTTCGGCGTTAGCCGAAGAAGTCGTGCAGGACGTGTTCACCACCGTTTGGAAATCGCCCGCAACCTTCGATCCGGCCAAGGGTTCGCTGCGAACCCTGCTTCTCTCGATCGGGCACCGCCGAGCGGTCGACGTCGTGCGGTCGGAAGTGTCCCGCAAGAGGCGGGAGGGCGGCACGGACGTACATTCACAATCAGGAAGCGCCGAAGGCGAGGTCTTGCAGATGTTGCAGGCACAACATGTACAGCAGGCAATGGGAGCCCTGTCGGACGGCGAGCGGCGAGCCATCGAGCTCGCTTACTTCGGCGGCCACACCTACCGGGAAGTGGCCCAGATCCTCGATGAACCTGAAGGAACGGTCAAGACCCGGATCCGCGCAGGACTACGCCGTCTACGGACGGAGATGGTGAACGCAGGGGTGAACAATGAGAACTAGCCAGCACGAACGGATTCAGGAGCTGCTCGGGGTCTACGCCGCGGATGCGGTGGAGCCCAGCGAAGCCAAAGAAGTCGAACGACACCTGCAGACCTGTGCGGAGTGTCAAGCCGAGGTCACCGAACACCGCGAAACGCTGGCCTTGTTGGCCCCCGCGAAGTCGCAATTGCGGCTCCCCGCGTTCAATGAGCTCGGGCTCGACCTCTCTACCCCGCTCGCGTCGGTGACTCCGCTGCGTGCTCCCAAGCGCACGGTTCCTGCGTGGACGATGTCCGTGGCCGCCGCGTTGGTCTTCCTCGTCGCAGCAGTGGCGGTGACTCAGGCGCGTCGCGCGGACGATCTATCCACGCAGCTGGCCCGTTCATCTACCGCGGCCGTCGCCGCGCAGGCGCTGGCCGATCCCGCGGCGAGACGTCTGACCCTCGAGACCGAATCCGGGGAGGCGCTTGCGGACGTCGCCTTGCTGGCGGACGGGCGCGGCTATTTGGTACCGCGCGATTTGCCGGAGCTGTCCGCGGATCAGACCTACCAGCTATGGGCACTCAAGGGCCCGGAGCGAACGTCGTTGGTCGTCGCCGGCTCGCGGCCAGAGGTGCTCGCGTTCCGCGCCAGCCCCGATATCGACGGCCTCGCCCTCACCCAGGAGGTCGCGGGCGGGGTGCCGCAACCGACGAAGAACCCGGTCGCCGTGGCGTTCCTGCGTGCCGCTTGAGTTAGCGCATGCCGCAGAGCCTTCGTACGAGGTCGAGCCCTTCGGGTGACCCCCGCCAATGTCGCGCGAGGGCGTCCTGACCGATTCTTGCGGCGATGAATCGAAACACGAGAGCTACGACCAGAACGTCATCCGCGTAGCCGAGCACGGGGATGAAGTCCGGGATCAGATCGAACGGCATAGCGAGGTACCCGAGGAGCAGCGCGAGCGACCAGCGCACGCTCCGCGGCAGCTCAGGGTCTCGGGCCAGCGATCGCGCGAGATGAAGTAGGTCGGGCACCAGCCGCTTGGCCTTCGAAAGATCCGCGATCCGCACGCAGCGAGTCTTGTCCGCCCGCTGGCGGGGCCCCGGCACACCTGGGGAGCGCGGCCACCGGCGGGGCCTAGATTCGCAGGGATGGCTGAACCGGCGTACCAGTCCCTCTACCGGCGCTACCGGCCCCAGAGGTTCGACGAAGTGCGCGGCCAGGACCATGTCACCAAGGCACTGCGCAACGCAGTACGTGATGGCCGCGCCGCGCATGCCTACCTGTTCAGCGGGCCGCGCGGCACGGGCAAGACGTCCACCGCCCGCATCCTGGCCAAGGCCCTCAACTGCACCGATCCGCAGGACGGCGAGCCCTGCTGCAAGTGCCCGTCCTGCGAGGATGCTCAGGCCGGGGTCTCGGCCGACGTCTTCGAACTAGACGCCGCGTCGGCACGGAAAATCGACGACATTCGGGAGCTGATCGCCAGCGCGTCGCTCGGCACACCTGGTGAGCGGAAGGTCTACATCGTCGACGAGGTGCACCAACTCACGAGCGACGCGTCGAGCGCGCTGTTGAAGACGCTCGAGGAGCCTCCGGCCCATGTCGTCTTCGTTCTTGCCACGACCGACGCGCAGAAGGTGCTTCCCACCATCAGAAGTCGCACCCAACACTTCGAGTTCCGCCTTCTCGGCCCCGAAGTGCTCGGCAGTCTCCTGCACGACATCAACGCAGATGCCCACCTCGGCATCGCGCCCGAAGCCCTCGATCTCGTTGTGCGCCGAGGCCGGGGTTCAGCGCGCGATGCACTGTCCGTGCTGGACCAGGTCGCTGCGGCGGGAGAGGTCGAGGAGGACGAGTCCGATGCCGACGAGATCGTCGAGGCGCTGTGCGACGGCGACACGGGGCGGGCCCTCACGGCCGTCGCGGTTGCGATGAGCCGCGGGCGCGACCCTCGGGTGCTCACGACGGAGCTGATCGGGTACCTGCGATGCTGCTTCCTCGCGTTGATGGCGCCGGGCGTCGTCGGACTTCCCGACGCCGCTCTGGAACGCGCCACCGATCACGGCCGCCGGTTGGGACCGGCCGCGATGGTGCGCCACCTCGATGTCGTCGGCGAAGCCATCGTCGACATGCGGGAGGCTCACGACCCGCGCGTGAGTCTCGAAGTTGCTCTGGTGCGGGCGACGCGGCCCGAAGCCTCGACCGATGTGAGTGCGCTCGCCGAACGGGTGGCCAAACTCGAGCGGGCCGTGGCGGCCGGCGCAACCGGCGCTGCTGCGGCCAGCGCGCCGCCTTCGTCGGCCTCAGCCGCCGC
>DATLBX010000089.1:0-16419 GCA_035526705.1 Acidimicrobiales bacterium
CGGTGCGGCGGGGACCCCATCCCCGCCGCGCGGCCGAGGGCGGGGGGATAGAAACAGTTACAGGTCACGTTGCAGCTTTCACTGCTTCGATGGTGGCAGGGTCCTCGAGCGACGACAGGTCGCCCAGGTCGGCGCCGATGACCACGGCGCGCACAGCCCGGCGTAGGACTTTGGAATTTCTCGTCTTCGGGAGCGCGGTGGTGAACTTCACCGCGGAGGGCTTGAAGGATTTGCCGAGCTCCGCTGCGACATGGTTGGCCAACTCGCTGCGCAATTCCTCCGACGGCTCGAAGCCGGGGCTGAGCACCACGAAGGTCCAAAGCGCTTCGCCTTTCAGATCATCCGGCACTCCGATGGCAGCCGCCTCCGTGACGGCGGGGTGGCCGACGAGTGCGGACTCCGCTTCTGCAGGCCCCAGCCGCTTGCCGGCGACCTTGATGGTGTCGTCGCTTCGGCCGTGCAGGAACCATCGGCCCTCGTCGTCGATCGACGCCCAGTCGCCGTGGGCCCACACGTCAGGCCAGCGCGACCAGTAGGTGTCGAGATAGCGCTCGGGATCGCGGTAGAGACCGCGCGTCATGCCCGGCCAAGGTGCGGTGCACACCAACTCGCCGACCTGACCGCGAACCGGCTTGCCGTCGTCGTCGAATACGTCGACCGCCATGCCGAGCGAGGGTCCGCCGAGTGACATCGGCGCGATCTCCTCGACGGGATGAGGGGAGAGAAAACATGCACCGACCTCGGTGCCGCCCGAGATGTTGATGACCGGGCAGCGGCCGCCGCCGACCTTCTCGAAGAACCAGCGCCAGGGTGCCTCGTTCCACGGCTCGCCGGTCGAACCGAGCACCCGCAGCGACGACAAATCATGCGCGTCCACCGGGTCGTCACCATGGACCATCAGGGCGCGAATCAACGTCGGGCTGACGCCAAGCACGCTCACGCGGTGGCGTTCCACGAACTCCCAGAGCCGGTCAGGTCCGGGGAAATCGGGTGCACCCTCGAACAGAGCGAGGGTCGCGCCGTTGGCGAGCCCGCCGACGAACTGCCACGGACCCATGATCCAACCGATGTCCGTCAGCCAGAACACCGTGTCGGCCGGACCTACATCGCATTGGAACGCGGCCTCCTCGGCGATCTTCACCAGGAATCCACCGTGGACATGGACCGAACCCTTCGGCTTCCCAGTAGTTCCCGACGTGTACGCGATGAACAAGGTGTGCTCGGAGTCGACGCTGCGGGTCTCGAACTTGGCGCCGACTTCGGGCCAAGGGACTTCGCCCGCTGCCTCGTCGAGGATCGTCTCGCGTCCGACGCGGTGCACGACCACGGTCGTGCTGAGTGTGTCGACCGCGGCCGCCGCCTCGCGGGCCGTGGCCAACATGTTGACGGGCTTGCCGCGGCGGTAAAACCCGTCGGCGGTTATGAGCGCCTTGGCCTCAGCGTCGCCGAGGCGGGACACGATCGCCGCCGAGGCGTACCCACTGAACAGCGGTAGGAACACCGCGCCGAGCTTCGCCACCCCCATCAGCGCCGCGACGGTTTCGGGCACCATGGGGAGGAAGAGCCCCACGCCGTCGCCAGGCCCAACGCCGCGCTCCGCGAGAAGGTGGGCGATCGCGTCCGACTGACGGCGGAGTTCGCCATAGGTCCACATGCGCACTTCGCCGTCTTCGCCTTCCCAGACGATGGCCCGGTGCTCGGGATTGGCTTCTGCGTGCGCGTCGACACACGCCGACGCCAGGTTGAGCCGGCCGTCCCTGAACCATGTGGCCCAGGCGATGCCCTTGGACGTGTCGACGACCTGCGTGTAGGGCACGTCGAATCCGATTCCCAGGGCCTTGACGGTCGCATCCCAGAACCACTCCGGGTCGGCCACCGACCGCTCCCGCAATTCGTCGATGCTTGCAATCCCGTGGTCCGACATGAACCGCCCGACGCGGGTCGTCCTCGTCGCGTCCGCCGGCGGCCTCCAGGTCACGCGGGGACCTTACGCGTTCAGAGCTGCGAGGCGATTAGGCCGTCGAGCAGATCGGACTCACTCACCAGGCATGAAGAGAACTCGAACTCGCGCATGAGGCTGACGACGACGAGCACGCCGCCCACGATCACGTCCGCCCGCTCCGGGGCGAGACCCGGGTTGTGGATCCGGTCCTTCAACGGCTCGGTCGCCAGCGTGCGGAAAACGTCTTCCGCCGCAGCCTTCGTGAGGTCGAAGTGATGCACGCGGTCTCGGTCATATTCGGCCAGCCCCATCTCCACGGCGGACATCGTCGTGAAGGTTCCGGCCACTCCGACGAGCTGACGGGCCTCGCGGATCGCAGGCACCTCCCGCGCCGCTTCCTGCAGATGGATGCGGACGACAGAGACCGCCTGCGACAGCTGTTCGGCGGTGGGGGGATCGCTCTCGAGGAACCGTTCGGTGACGCGTACGCACCCCACGTCGAGCGATACGACCGCAGGTTCGTCATCCGCTTCGCCGGATCCGGTCGCCAACTCCGTCGAGCCGCCGCCGATGTCCGCCACCACGAAGGGGCCGTACCGGGATTCCAGGTTGGCGGTCGCGCCACGGAAGGCGAGCTTGCCTTCCTCCTCTCCCGTAATCAGTTCCAAGGGCCCGCCGAGGACCTCCTTCGCCGCGCTCAGGAACTCGTCGCGGTTCTCCGCATCCCGCGTGGCCGAAGTGGTGACGGCGCGGAACCCGGTGACGTCGTGTCGGTCCATCAGCGATCGGAACTCGCGCAGCGTTTGGAGAGTCCGCTCGACCGCGTCCGGATCGAGCCGGTGATGCTGATCGACTCCGACTCCAAGCCGGGTGAAATCCAGTCGGCGCTCCAAATCTTCGTTCTCGCGACGAATCAGGAGTCGGGTCATGTTGGTGCCGCAGTCGATGGCGGCGAGGGTGCTCACGACGGAGCCTGGCGCAGCCGTTCGTCGACCCACCGGCCGATGGGATCGTCACCGCCGGCGAGGAACCAGGCGTAATGCGCGTGCAGACACTTCACGCCCTTCCGGGTTCCTCCGACTCCGCCGCTCGGGCGCGGCCCGTTGTGGTCGGCAGGGAGGAGCGCTTCCCGCTCGGCGGCGTAGCGATCGTGCGCGGCGCGCACTTGCAGAGGGTCGACCTCGGCCTCCGCCTGGCGGACGGCGCCGGTCGACTCCAGGCGACTGACCCTCAGAGTCGCCTCTTTACCGATCAGCCAGTAGAGGGTGGGCATCGGGGTTCCGTCGTCGAGCAAAGGTGCGTTACGGATGACCACCGGATCTCCGGCCGCATCCCGCACTACCACTTCGAACTTTCCGGCCGGCTGTCGACCCAGCAGTTCGGCGACGCGACGGTCGCCGTCTTGTTCAGCGGCTGTGTCGCTCACCGCCGGGCGCGGCGCCGTCGATTCCGCCAGAGCAGCCAGAAGGCCACGACGCCCGCACCGGCGAGCGGAGCCAGGCGTCTCAGCACCGCACCGCCCGCAAGCTTGCCCAGGTCGACCGCGGCGTTCGCCGCGCCGATGGCCTCGGTCGGTGGGTTCGGCGACGTCCCGTCGCCGTTCTCCCTGGCGGTTGGGCCCCCCAACCCAGCCGCGACGGAGCGTGGGGCCCCGCCCACGCCCGCGGCCTTGCCGGAGGCTGGCTCGGGGGATGGAGTGGCGAGTTGCTTGCTGAGGCAGTCGGCGAACTGCTCCATGAGCTTGGCGCTCACATCGGCCAGGACGCCGCGGCCGAATTGCGCCACCCGACCGGTGACGTCGAGGTCCGTGACCACACTCACCCGGGTGCCGTCTCCGTCCGGCGTCAACGTCGCCGTGATGGTGGCGCGAGCGTTCCCCGCGCCCCGTGTGTCGCGGCCTTCGGCTGAGAGCACGGCGCGCCCCGCGGCCTCGTCCTGCTCTGTGAAGCGAGCGACGCCGGCGTACTGCGCGGTGATGGGCCCGACCTTCACCTTGACGACGCCCTTGTACTCGTCACCCTCGACGCTCTTGAGCTCGGCCCCCGGGAGACACGGCGCGATTCGCGGGATATCGGTGAGTACCTTCCACGCGTCGGCGGGGATAGCGGCTACGCGGAACGAGTTGGAGAGTTGAATTGGTCCAGATCCTCTGTCGTGTCGATGTCCAGGGCAGTGCCGGAGCTGCACGGTACTTCGGTCACCAGCTCGGGGTGTTCTCGCATCAGCAGTCGTCCGCCGTCCTCTCCCGTCACCGGCAAGTCATCCCACACCTCGGCGGCCAAGCGGACGGGATGGCCGCGGACTCCGTCGTAGGTCGCGATCGCAATCGGCGTGCGCCTCTCGCTGGCGACCGCCAACCACACGTCCGGCGAGATCCCCGGTTGGTCAGCCAGCGCGACGACGACGGTGTCGTGGCCATCCCGCGCAGCCGCCGCGATGCCGGCGCGCAGCGAGGTGGCGAGACCCTTCGTCCAGTCATCGTTCGGAACCTCCGTGGCGCCGTCGAGCAGGTCGGTCAGGTCCGCGCCGCCGGTGACCACGTACGGACCGGGCAGGCCGGACGCGATAACGGCGTGGATAGCCCATCGGATCAGAGGCTCGCCTTTCGATTCCGCCCGCAACTTGGGGACCGACCCGTGGAAGCGGCTACCGCGGCCGGCGGCAAGCAGGACCGCGGCAGGCGAGGGTGGGGCCCCACGCTCCGCCGCGGCTGGGTTGGGGTGCCCAGCCGCCAAGGACATGCCGCTCACTGCCAGGTGAGCGGTACCACCAAGAGCTTTTCCGTGCTGCCCCCCGCGCTGCCGACCTCCACCTTCCGGGAGTCGCCGAAGGAGAACTCTCCCGAAGACGGCGCCAGGTCGCGCAGCAGGCCCGACACTAGGATCTCCCCTGGCTCGGCCTGGCATGCGATGCCGGCACCGGCAAGCACCACACCGTCGAGAAACTGAGCCGTCGTCCCTTCTTCCGCCTCGCCGGCGTGAAGTCCCATGCGAACCGAGATCGGTTCGGGCAGGGTGGACGCCTCGGCGTCGAGAAGCTGCTGCAGTTCCTTGGCGCACCGCATGGCGCGACTCGCGCCGCCGAAGGCAACGAGGAAGGCCTCGCCTTCAGTCAGTACGGAGTACCCGCCATACTTGCGTACGACTTCGCCGACCACCTCGTTGTGGCGACGCAGCACCTCTACCGCTTCGTGTTCACCGAGGGACTCGGAGATTTCCGCGAAGGAGTCGATCTCGCTGAACAGAACACTCACCATTCCTTCCGGCGCGGCCTTAGCAGCGAGCATGTCCCACTCGGACGCCACCGCTTCCGCAACCCGGACGATTCCCAGGCCGCCGCGCTTCGTCCCGGGCGCGGCGGGGCGCGCCGCAACCTCGGTTCTCGGAATCGCCGACTCGACGGACGCGAATGCTCCGCCGGCTGCGGCTCGGAGCTTCTCCGCATGCTTCTCGAGACGAGCCGCCTGCTTCTCAGCAGACTGCAGTGCACGGGACCGCAGCAGCTCCGCGCGCTCGGCCCGACGCTTGGCGCGCAGAGCCTTCTCCTCGGCGGGAGTCTTGCGGCTGAAGACCTCGACCCCGCCCATGATCGCCAGGGCCCGCACGATGATCCGGGGCGAGCCGGGAATGATCGGAACGTCCGCATTGATCTTGCACTCCGTGCCCCCCAACAGCGGGATGGCGGTGAAGTCGACGGAAATTCCCTCCGGCACGATGATCTCGATGCCACCCATGATCGACAGGCAGTTGATGATCACTTCGTCGCCGTCGATCTCCGCGTTGCGCAGGTCGAGTTCGCAGCCCCCCATTACCGCCACGACGTTCGTGACGTCGGCGAGGCGGATTCGGCCCTTCGGCTTGTGGCCACCCATGACGGCCACGGCCCAGCGGGTGATGCGCCGCCGCCGGGTTTCGGGAACGTCTGTTTCCTGCTGGGGCAGATCCGACAGCACGTCATCGAGCTCGGCCCTGGTGCGGGCGTCGTAGATCAGGGTGACCCGATCGCCGAACTCGTCCAGCGTGAGGATCCCCTCCCCGCAGTGGTGACGCAGTAGCTCGACGGCCTGGGTTCGGTCCGTGTCGGATATCCGCTGAACCGGCACCATCGGCCGTCCCCCAGATCGCTCCATCGCCATGACGACAGTCTCGCGCTAGTGAATTGCGCCCGTGCTGTCCCGAAGGTGTGGGGCCGAGCGGCCTGACCGGATAGCCACGATCTCGGCGCAGATCGCGACTGCCGTTTCCTCCGGGGTGCGACCCCCCAGATCCAAGCCGATGGGGGCCATCAGCCGCTTCACGCCGTCGTCGCTGATCCCCGCGGCCTCCAACCGCTGGACACGCTGCGCGTGTGTTCGACGCGACCCCATTACGCCGATGTAGCCCGCATCTGTGGCCAACGCGGCGACAATCGCCGGAACATCGAACCGGTGGTCGTGGGTCAAGACGCAGACCGCGTCATCCGGACCTAGCGCCGCGGCGGCGTGCATGTCGGTGAGGCACCGGTCCGGCTGGCCGACCGTCACCTCGTCGGCTTCCGGGAACCGCTCCGCGGTCGCGAACGCCGAGCGCGGGTCGCACACCGTCACGGCGAAGCCGAGAAGTTTCGCCATCCGCACCAGTGCCGCAGTGAAATCGACGGCGCCGATCACGAGCATCCGCGGCGGCACCGCGAAGGAGTGGACGAACACGGTGACGTCATCCGGATGCGTCTCCTCCCCGAGGCTCACACCGCCTGCGCACGCCCCGGGACCACCCCGGTAACGGCGGACACCACTTCGGGCCGAAGTCAGGTCGCCTTCGGCGTCGACGGCCACGGCGCGGTCGAGGTCGGGATGGCCGAGGTGGCCGGCGGGCTCAGACCCTGGCCGAACGATCAGATGAGCGCCCACGCGTGCACCCTCGACAACCGTGGCCACCGCGACCGGACCGCCGCGGGCCAACTCGGCTCGCACCCATTCGTCCAGCGGTTCGACGAACACCCGAATGGTCCCGCCGCAGGTCAGCCCGACGTGCGTGGAGAGCTCGTCGTCGTCGGCAGGAAGGAACTCGATCATCGCCGGCTGTTTCGTCTTGATGACGTCCAGCGCGCTCTCCACGACGACGCTCTCGACACAACCCCCGGAGACCGCGCCGGCAACTTCCCCGGCGTTGTTCACCGCGACGGTGGCGCCCTCGTCGCGCGGTCCTGATCCTTCGACGTCGACCACAGTCGCGATTGCCACCTCCCGCCCGGCCGCGACCCAACGGTCCAGGTCGGCCAGTAGCCCCCTCACCGCGAGGCGGCCTCTTCGAGGGCCCGGCGGGTCAGGACGGTTGCGAGGTGCTTGCGATATTCCGGCGACGCGACGAGGTCCGCCGGCGGCTCGGTCTCCTGCGCGGCGAGCGCCGCGGCTTCAGGAGCTGTAGAGCCCGCAGCGAGAGCCGCTTCCGTCGCCCGAGCGCGCATCGGCTTCGTTCCCATGTTGACGAGCGTCACGGATGGAGCACCGCCGTCGCCGATTAGCGCTGCGACCGCGACGATGGCCCAGTCCTGGGAACGCCGGGTGAACTTCTGGTAGCTCCAGCCGCGGCCAGCGGCGCGGGGCAGCCGGATCTCGGTGAGCATCTCGTCCTCGTCCAATGCGGTTTCCAAAAAGCCCTGGAACATGTCGTCGGCCCCGATCTCGCGGCGTCCGTCCGGGCCTTGCGCCACGAGCGTGGCGCCCAACGCCAAAACGACCGCCGGAAGGTCCGAGGCGGGGTCCCCGTGCGCGAGAGACCCACCGATCGTGCCCCGATGGCGAACCTGGGGGTCACCGATCAGCGAAGCGGCGCGAGCCAGCAGCGGGGCCTCCTGACGAACCAGGTCGTGCCGCGCCAACTCGCTGTGCCGCGTCAGCGCACCGACGACGATCTCGTCGCCCTCCTCGCGCACGAAGTTCAGCTCGCTTACCCGGCCGATGTCGACCAGCACCGCAGGGAACGCCAGGCGAAGCTTCATCAGCGGCAGCAGCGAGTGACCACCGGCGAGGAGCTTCGCCTCGTCGCCGTGCTCGGTCAGCGCCGCAATCGCCGCGTCGACACTGTCCGCCCTGACGTATTCGAACGCGGCGGGAATCACGATGTCTCCGTGACGCCCGGACGGCGGGCCGCATCGAGGACCGCGGCGACGATGTTCTGGTAGCCCGTGCAGCGGCAGAGGTTCCCCTCGAGACCATGGCGTACGGCTTCTTCGTCGAGGTCGGACGACTCCTTCACCAGTCCGATCGCTGCCATGACCATCCCGGGGGTGCAGAACCCGCACTGCAGCCCGTGGTGGTCGTTGAACGCCTGCTGCATCGGGTGCATCTGGTCGCCGTCGCCACGCAGCCCTTCCGCCGTGACGACCGCGGAGCCGTCGGCCTGAACCGCCAGCACGGTGCACGACTTCACTGACTCACCGTCGAGCAGGACGGTGCACGCCCCACACGACGTGGTGTCGCAGCCGATATTCGTCGCCTTCAGTCCGAGAACATCGCGCAGGTACTGGACGAGGAGCAGCCGCGACTCGACCTCGTCGGCGCGGTGTTCGCCATTGACTCTCATCGCCACTTTCATGAGCGCGCCTTCTGGATCTCTCGCCACACCTTCTCTGGCGTAGTCGGCATATCAATATGACGTACGCCGAGATGGGCCAGCGCGTCCACCACGGCGTTCTGGACGGCCGGCGTCGAGCCGATCGTTCCGGACTCGCCGATGCCTTTGGCTCCGAGCTCGTTGTTGGGCGTGGGGGTCTCCATCATGAACCGGTCGACCGACGGCAGTTCGGCCGCAGTTACGAAGGCGTAGTCGGCGAGAGTCGACGTCAAGGGGTTGCCGTCCGCGTCGTAGGAAAACTCCTCGAGGAGCGCTTGGGCGACACCCTGAGCGACCCCGCCGTGCACCTGGCCGTCGGCCAGAGTGGGGTTGAGAATTTTGCCCGCGTCGTCCACCGCGACCAACTGACGCAGCTTCACCATCCCGGTCTCCGTATCGACTTCCACGATCGCCACGTGCGCCCCGAATGGGAACGTCGGCCCCGACGCCGACACGCTCGCGTCGGCGGACAATCCCTGCAAAGGACCGCCGGCAGCTTTCTCCAGAAGCATGTCGCACACCTTCGCAACGGCGGCACCGCCGTGCTGGAGGGAGCGAGATCCCATCGTGCCGCCGCCCATCGGGATGATGTCGGTGTCGCCGTGCTCGACCGTGATGTCGCTCATGGCGACGCCGAGCTTCGACGAAGCGATCTGGGCCCACGCAGTGTTATGGCCCTGTCCGTGCGGCGACGTGCCGGTGCGCACGGTCACCTTGCCGCTGTCGTCGACGGAGACGCCGGCCCATTCGCCTGCGCCGGCCCCACCAGTGACCTCGACATAAACGGACAGACCGATTCCAAGGGCGACGGAGTCGTTCGTTTCTCGCCGTCGCTTCTGCTCGGCACGCAGGCCGGCGTAGTCGGCCTTGTCCAGTGCGAGGCTCAGCGCGGCCGGATAGTCGCCCGTGTCATAGACCGTGCCCATCGTCGTGGTGTGGGGCTCGCCGAACGCCGCGATGAAGTTGAGGCGCCGTACCTCGGCCGGATCCAGTCCGGCCTCCGCGGCGAACAGGTCCACGGCCCGCTCGATGGCGGCCGCCGCCTCGGGCCGGCCTGCACCGCGATATGCGACCGTCGGAGTGGTGTTGGTAACCCAGGATCGACAGGCGTAGTGAGCCTTCGGGATGTCGTAGACACCGGTGGCCATCATCCGGGTGGAGAAGACCATCAGTCCGCCGACCTTGCAGTAGGCGCCGCAGTCCTGGTCGACCGTCAGTCGGTAGGCGAGGAGCTTCCCGTCGCGGGTTCCACCGAGCTCGACCTCTTGGACCTGACCCCGTCCGTGACCAAGGTTCAACATGGACTCGGTGCGCGTCTCCGCCCAACGGACGGGCTTCCCGCTTCGACGGGCCAGCCAGGGGAGAAGCAATTCCTCCACGTAGGGACTGATCTTCGCCCCGAAGCCCCCACCCACGTCGGGTGAGATCACGCGGATCTGTTCGGGCTCGAGTTCGAAGTGCTTGGCGTAGGCGTCCCGCACTCCGTGCGGGGCCTGGGTGGAGGCCCAGACGGTGAGGTGGTCGCCCTCCCAGCGGACGGCACAAGCCCGGGTCTCGAGGGGTGCGGGCGCGACGCGCTGGTTCACCGTCCGCTGCCGCACAACGACGTCGCAACCCTCGAAGAGTGTTGGATCACCCGGCGGCGAATCGCCCTTCATCTCGAAGGCCAGATTGGTGCCAGCCTCTTCGAAGAGCAGGCTCTCGTCCTTTGCCGCGTTCTCGACGCCGACCACCGCGGGCAACGGGTCGTAATCGACGACGATCAGTTCCGAAGCGTCGACGGCCTGGGCGCGGGTCTCGCTGAGGATTGCGACTACGGGTTCGCCGACGTAGCGGACTTTGCCGCCGGTGGGTGGAAGCCAGGGGCGAACCATCTTGTCGTTGTAGAGCCCGAAATCGGGGGGCAACGGGGCGAGATCGATGTCGTCGCCCGTAATCACGTCGACGACGCCGAGCGCGTTGCGGGCATCGGAGACGTCGATCGACGAGATGCGGGCGTGGGCGACGGTGGACCGGAGGTAGGTGACCCACAGCGCCCCTTCGTGCGGAAGGTCGTCGACGTAGGTACCGCCGGTAGTGAGGAACTTCCGGTCCTCAGTCCTCTTGACGCGCTCCCCGAGCAAACTCACCGCCGAACCCTAGGACGTACACCCCGGCTCTACGGTTGAAGACCACCTTCGGGTCATATGGAGGCAACCGCCTGGCTGACGGTTGCGGGGACTGCCCCGAGGTCGGTGGTCAGTCCCAGAAGGCGATGGTGTCCAGGGCCTTTTCCAGCCAGCTCGGCTCCGGGGGCTTTACCGGCGTGGTCGGCTTCAGGGGCGCTTGAGCAGGCCGCTTCTCGTCCGAGCCGGGAAGGAGCGCGAAGGCTTCTTCGCCGGGGCGCACCAGGCTGTACTGCTCGCGGGCCAGCCGTTCGATCTCCTCGTCGGTGCGCAACTCCCCGGCGCGGGCCGCCAGCCGGCGGTTCTCCTCGTCGAGCAGGTCGATGCGTTGGCGCGCCGCGTCCAGTCGACGTTGCTGCTCCAGGTACTGACGGACGGGAACCACGCCGGCCATCAACCCGAGGAAGACCATCGTGCTGAGAGTCCCGAGGGCAATCCGCCGCCAGACGCGTGGCACCGGCTTCGCGTCGGTGGCCTTCGCTTTCGCCTTTGCCCGTGGTGCCGGCTTGCGCTTCTCCGTCACGAGGCGTTCCCTCGCGCCAGAGCGGAACGGCCCGGATAGACCGCGGATTCGCCGAGGTCCTCCTCGATGCGCAACAACTGGTTGTACTTCGCGACTCGGTCCGACCGACACGGCGCTCCGGTCTTGATCTGTCCGCACCCGGTGGCAACCGCGAGGTCCGCAATCGTCGCGTCCTCCGTCTCTCCGGAGCGATGCGACATGACGGCCGTGTACGCGGCGCGCCTGGCCGTGTTCACGGCGTCGAGCGCTTCGCTCAGTGTTCCGATCTGGTTGACCTTCACGAGAATCGAGTTCGCGACGCCCGAGGAGATGCCACGTTCGAGGCGGCGCACGTTCGTAACAAAGAGATCGTCGCCGACGAGTTGCACCCGGTCGCCGAGCACGCGGGTCATCAACGCCCACCCCTCCCAGTCCTCCTCGGCGAGGCCATCCTCGATGGAGACGATGGGGTAGCGCTCGCACAACCCCGCGAACTCGTCGACGAGTTCGGCTGAGGTGACCTCGCGACCTTCACCAGCCAGGTTGTACCGCTTGGTCTTGTCGTCCCACAGCTCGGTGCAGGCGGGGTCGAGGGCGATGGCCATCTCTTCGCCGGGAACGCGGCCCGCTTTCTCGATTCCCTCGATGAGCAGCGTGATCGCCTCCTCGTTCGACGCGAGGTTCGGGGCGAATCCGCCCTCGTCGCCGACGGCCGTGGCGAGCCCTCGGTCGGCCAGGGTCTTGCGGAGTGCGTGGTACGTCTCGGCCGACCAGCGGAGGGCCTCGGAGAATGACGCCGCGCCGACCGGCATGACCATGAACTCCTGGAAGTCGACGTTGTTGTCTGCGTGCGCGCCGCCGTTCAGGACGTTGAGCATCGGAACGGGCAGGACGGACGCGTCGACCCCGCCGACATAGCGGTAAAGAGGAAGGTCGCACTCGTCGGCGCCGGCCTTGGCGGTGGCCAGCGATGCGCCGAGCATGGCGTTTGCGCCGAGGCGCGACTTGTCGTCCGTGCCGTCGAGGTCGATGAGAGCAAGGTCGATGCCCCGCTGGTCGAGCGCGTCCGCTCCCTTGATCGCGGCGCGGATGACGCCCGACACGTGGTTGACCGCTCGCTGCACGCCCTTGCCGCCGTACCGGTCGCCCCCGTCGCGCAACTCGACTGCTTCGAAGCGGCCCGTGGAGGCGCCGGAAGGGACGATCGCCCGGCCGCGGGCCCCGGACTCGAGGATTACCTCCACTTCGACGGTGGGGTTGCCTCGGGAGTCCAGCACCTCCCGGCCGACTACCTCGGTGATCTCACTCATTGGGGCCCCGTGACTTAGCTGATCTGTGACTGGTGTGACTGCTGTTACAGAAGTTACCAGTGTGAGGTAGCTGCAGTGCGATAAGGGCCGAATCCGGCCCCTATTGCCTGCACCCGGCTAGGGCTCGCCTTTGTCTTGCCGCTCGCGTTCCTTGATGCGCTCCCAGTTGGCGTTTACCTCCTCGGCCGTCTCGGCCACGAAGTCGCCGAAAACGTGGGGGTGCCGACGCACGAGCTTGGCGTGGAGCCGTTCGGCGACCCCGGCCAGATCGAAAAAGCCCTGCTCCGAAGCCAAGTGCGCGTGGAGCAGCACCTGCAGAAAGAGGTCCCCGAGCTCCTCCTCGAGTTCGGCGTAGGCGACCTTGCGGTCCGCGCCGGGGGTGTCGAGGGCGGCCAGGGCGTCCACCACCTCCTGGGACTCCTCGACCAGGTACTTCACCAGGCTGGCGTGGGTCTGCTCGCGATCCCAGGGGCAGCGCTCGCGGAGCTGGGCGATCAGATCGGTGAGGGCCTCGACTGCGGGACCGACGGTCTGGCTGCTCACCCCTGAGGCTGCAGCGGCGGTGGACCTACGCCTTCCGGCAATTCCTCGGGTACCTCGTCCGCGTCCGGAGTCGGACCCTGCGGGGGGATGATTCCGGGCTGCGCCGCGTCCGGATCGAAACGCCCGTACCGGGGGTTTACTTCGATGGTCGCCTTGTCGAGCGCCGCGTCCACAAAGGCGTCGAACCCGGCCTGCCCTTCCGAGAGAAGGCGCTGGCGGATCTCAGCGCGGACTTCATCGATGGGCTGGGTCGTGCGCCCGGTCACCAGGATCAGGTGCGAGCCGAACTGGGTCTGAGTCGGGGCACTGACCTGGCCGATCGGGAGGGTCTCCATGACGGACTCGAACTCGGGCACGAAGCTCCCGGAGGGCACACAGCCCAGTTCACCGCCGTTCGCTCCGCTTCCGGGGTCGATCGAGGTCTCGGACGCGACCGCGGCGAAGTCTTCGCCACCGTCGATTCGCGCCTTCGCGGCAACGGCTTCTTCCGGTGTGGCCACGAGGATGTGCGACACGCAGGTGCGGGCGAACAACTCGGAGTTCTCTTTGAAGAACTTCTCCACGGCGGCGTCATCGACCTCGACTTCGGCGATGTCCTCCTGCAACGCGGTGACCTGAGCCTGACGGAGCACGAGGTCGCGCCGGTACTGCTCGGGGAAGGCCTTGTAGACGGCCTCCTCTCCGAACGAGGCGACCACGTCCGCCGCTGCAGCCTGCTCATCAGCACCCGAGAGCTTCAGCTTGCGACGAGCGACTTCCTGCTCGATCAGCTCGAAGAAGATCTGTCGGGTCAGGATGCGCCCTACGAAAGCCGTGGTGAACGTTCCCTGGCCGGATCCCTTCACGCCACCGGTCAGGTTGGCGCTCTCCACCTGTTCCAGGTACCGCTTGTTGGAAAGGATCGCCTCCAGCTCTCGGTCGAGATCGGAGGTGGCGATCATCTCGCCGTTGACCTTCGCGGCCCACGGGGTGAGCGTGGAGCAGGCGGTTCCCACCAGCACGAGCGCGGCGAGGCACGACGCAAAACCTCGTTTCATGCGGGCGATGGTAGTGACGGCGTCGCCTCTACGGGCTCCGCGGGGACCATCTCGCTCAGGAACGTGATCAGCGCGTCGGTCAGCGCCGGCCCGCGTGTGCCCGGAGCGAGGGGCAGGACCAGCTGGTGCAGGTCGTCCTTGTAGACGGCGCGGGGGTGCAGCCGCTTCAGGCGCATCTGACGGCTGACCGGAAGGGTGATGGGTGAGATTCGGGCGGTGTCCTTGGCGATCGCGAGCTCTCGAACTCCGGCGCGGGAGCACTCGGCGCGCAGCCGGGCCACTCCGAGGAGCGCTTCAGCGGCGGGAGGGACGGGACCGAAGCGGTCGAGCCACTCGGCTCGGATGTCGGCGACTTCGGCCGCGCTCGTGACGGTGGCCAAGCGGCGGTACGCGTCGAGACGCACGTCCTCACGACCGACGTAGTCCGCAGGGAGATTGGCGTCGACGGGAACTTCGATCTTGATCTCGGCGGGCACCTTCAACTCCTCGCCCTTCAACTCCGACACGGCCTCACTCACCATCTGCACGTAGAGGTCGTATCCGACGGCGGCGATGTGGCCGGACTGGTTCTCACCGAGAAGGTGCCCCGCGCCGCGGATCTCGAGGTCGCGCATGGCGATTTTGAATCCCGACCCGAGCTCGGTCTGCTCGCCGATGGTGCGGAGCCGTTCGTAAGCCTCCTCCGAGAGAGAACGATCTGGCGGAAAGAAGAGATAGGCGTACGCCCGTTGGCCGGCCCGACCGACGCGGCCGCGGAGCTGGTGGAGCTGGCCCAAACCGAGGAGATCGGCGCGGTCGACCACGAGCGTGTTGACCGTCGGCATGTCGATGCCGGATTCGATGATGGTCGTACAGACGAGGACGTCGAACTGGCCCTCCCAGAAGTCGAGCACGACCTGTTCGAGTGTTCCCTCGTCCATTTGACCGTGCGCGACCGCGACGCGCGCTTCAGGCACCAGCTCGCGGATGCCCTGCGCGACGTGTTCGATGTCGGCGACCCGGTTGTGCACGAAGAACACCTGGCCCTCGCGCAGGAGCTCGCGGCGGATGGACTCGGAGACCGCGGCCTCGTCGTACTCGCCGACGTAGGTGAGGATCGGCTGCCGCTCGGCTGGCGGAGTGTGCAGGAGCGTCAGGTCACGAATGCCGGTGAGGCTCATCTCCAACGTGCGGGGGATGGGCGTGGCGGTGAGGGTGAGCACGTCGACTTCGGCCCGGAGCGTCTTGATGGCCTCTTTGTGAGTGACTCCGAAGCGCTGCTCTTCATCGACGACGAGCAGGCCGAGGTTCTTCCAGCGCACGTCGTTGGAAAGAAGGCGATGTGTGCCGATGACTACGTCGACCGTCCCGTCGGACAGTCCGTTGACGACGGCTCGCTGCTGGGCGGGGGTCAGGAAGCGGGAGATCACCTCGACGCGCACCGGGTAGCCCGAGAAGCGCTCGGAGAAGGTCTGGAAGTGCTGCTGCGCCAGGAGCGTGGTGGGCACGAGAACGGCCGCCTGGAATCCGTCCTGCACCGCCTTGAAGACGGCGCGGATCGCCACTTCGGTCTTGCCGAAACCCACATCGCCGCATACGAGACGGTCCATCGGGACCGTGGCTTCCATGTCTGCCTTGACCTCCTCGATGGCTTTGGCTTGGTCGACCGTCTCCACGAAGGGGAAGGCCTCCTCCATCTCGCGCTGCCATGGAGTGTCCGGCGAGAAGGCGTGGCCTTCAGAGGTGGCGCGGCGCCGGTAGAGGACGACGAGCTCCTGTGCGATCTCCTGAACCGCGGCCCGGACGCGGGCCTTCGTCTTGGTCCAGTCGCCGCCGCCGAGGCGGGAGACGGAGGGCGCTTCTCCTCCGGTGAACGGCCGGACCGCATCGATCTGGTCTGAGGGCACATACAGCTTGTCGCCGCCGCGGTATTCGAGCAGGAGGTAGTCGCGCTCCGCGCCACCGATGGCGCGGCGCACCATGCCGCCGTAACGGGCGACACCGTGAGTGTGGTGAACGACGTATGAGCCGGGTGCCAGGTCGTCGAAGAAGGTTTCCGAGAGGCGGGCGCGGGGCCTCGAGCGACGGTGGGCGCGACGGCGACCGGTGACGTCGCCTTCAGAGAGCACCGCCAGCTTGATGGGCGGGATGACGAAGCCCCGCTCGATAGGGGCGACGACGGTGTCTACGGAGACGCCTTCGTCGCGGAAGAGGCCCTCCATACGGGCCGCGCTGCCCGCGCCGTCGGCGGCGAGCACGACGCGGTAGCCCTCGCCTGAGAGCTCCGCCACTTGCTTGGTGAGCAGGTGGTTGTCGGTGACGACGCCGCCCCACCCTCGGGCCTCGAT
>DATLBX010000090.1:0-2935 GCA_035526705.1 Acidimicrobiales bacterium
CTGCTTCCCTGTGGCGGCGCCTCGTTGAGCACGAGCCAGTACAACCCGAGGTGCCGTGCCGCCTCGATGAACTCGGCGAAGTCTACCGGCTTCTGCACGAAGCTGTTCGCCCCAAGGTCATAGCTCCGCAAAACATCCTGCTCTTCCTTGCTCGAAGTCAACACCACCACCGGCAACCGTCGTGTTCGTTCATCTGCCCGCATCCGTCTCAGGACGTCGAGCCCGTCGATCTTCGGCAGCTTCAAGTCGAGCAGGACGACTTCCGGCAACAGCGCCGGATCTCGACCTGTGTGGTGACCAGCGGCGAACAGATAATCGAGCGCTTCTTGGCCGTCCTTGGCGACGACAATCTCGTTGACAATCTTGCTCTGTTCGAACGCGAGAAGCGTGAGCTCGACGTCGTCTGGGTTGTCTTCCACGAGCAAAATGATGCGACTACGACTCATGGTCGGACTCCAGGGCGGGACGGCGGAAGGGTGAAATAGAAGGTGGCGCCACGTCCGACCATACCCTCTGACGACACGCGGCCTCCATGACGATCAACGATCCGCTGAACGGTGGCGAGTCCGATGCCGGTGCCAGGATAATCCTCGGTGCTGTGTAGCCGCTGAAACGGCCGAAAGAGTTTCTCCGCGTACGTCATATCGAACCCCGCGCCGTTGTCGCGGACGAAGTACACGGGGCCGTCATCGCTCAGGCTGCTGCCCACTTCGATCCGAGGCTGCTCGGCTTTCACCGTGAATTTCCAGCCATTGCCGAGCAGGTTCTCGAACACGATGTGCATCAGTCGTCGATCGGCATCCGCGACGAGCCCGTCCTGAATGTTAATCTCGATCTGCCGGTCCGGATCCCTCTTCCGCAGTTCGGCCGCCACCGTGCAGGCGATCTCAGACAGGTTCGTATGGCCCCGCCTGAGCTCAGCACGCCCAACGCGTGAAAGCTCGAGCAAGTCGTCGATCAACTCGCCCATGCGCTGCGCCGACGCGCGAACGCGCCCAAGGTAATCTTTCGCCTTCGGATCCAGACCATCCGCCCACTGGTCGAGCAGCGCTTTGCTGAACCCGTCAATGCTTCGGAGCGGCGCCCGCAGATCGTGCGAGACGGAATAGCTGAAGGCTTCGAGCTCCTTGTTCTTCCGTTCCAGTTCCTCGACCAGCGCGGCCCGGGTCTGGGCCAATTCGTTTGCTGCCCTGGCTTCCGCGGTCTCGAGCTCCTTGCGCAGGAGTTCTTCGCGAATGCGCCGGTGCTCGTCCTCGAACTGCTTGCGCCGAATCTGCGCACGCACCCTGGCTTTCAAGACGTCAAACTCGCTCGACTTCGAAATGTAGTCGTCAGCCCCAGCCCCCAGCCCCTGAATCATTGCCTCGCGGTCCTCCATGGCCGTGAGCATGATGAGAGGGACCTCCCGCACAACGGGCGCGCTCTTGATCAGCCGACAGGTCTCATGGCCACCGAGTCCGGGCATGACGAGGTCGAGCAGAATGCAATCGACCACCTGGAACGCCAGAAGCTCCAGCGCTTCTTCGCCGGACCGCGCCAGCACGACGTCGTAGCCCTCCCCGCTCAGGGCGTCGGTCAGTTCGTGAAGGTAGGTCGCGCTGTCGTCAACCGCCAGGATCTTCTTCGGGCCGAGCAGGCTTCTCGTCGCCTCGTCGCCGGGCGTCCTCGCGGTCGTCCGTCGAAGCACGGCGGAGAGTTTGGCCAGAATGACGTCGAGGTCCTCTTCCTTCCGCACGAACGTGTCGGCTCCAGCGTCGAGCGCTCTGAGTTCCGCGCCCTTATCGGCGGAAGCGGTCAGCAAGAGGCACGGGACGTCCCGTAACACCGCATCGAGCCGGATGTGCCGAATCACCGCCGCCCCATCAATACCGGGCAGCAAACCGTCGACCACGATGGCATCCGGACGCTGCGCACCAGCGACGCGCAGTCCGTCCTCGCCGCTTGACGCGGTCAACACGCGGTGACCCGCTGATTCGAGGGCCGTCCGCAGCTCCTCGCGGAATGTCGCGCTGTCATCGATGACGAGAATCGTTGTGCCAACGGCCTCCGACCGCTGCCGACTCTGAAGCAGCTCCCGCACCCTGGCCAGCAGGTAGCCGGTGTCGTACGGCTTGCCCACATATTCGTCGGCGCCGGTCTGAAGCCCTCGAACCCGGTCCTTGACTTCCGCTTCCGAGGAGAGCATCACGACAACGGCCGAGGTGCCCGCCGGTGAAGTGCGAATCTCCTGCAGGAGATCCACGCCGTCGCCATCCGGTAAAAGCACGTCGAGAACGAAGACGCTCCCTGGAGCCTGAGCCAGCGCCGCTCGCGCTTCGGCCACGGTCGAACAGGGCACCGCGAGAAAGCCTGCGTCGCGGAAGGCGTCGGCCAGGTCCATGCGCACGGTCAGGCTGTCGTCCACGATCACTACGGCCTCGTTCATGGGGTCCACTCCTCGCGCTTGGACATCGCCAGGGCCGATAAGGCCGGTCCGATCTGGGCCAGTGGAAGCTCTCGCTCCACGGCGCCCAGGAGCACGGCTTCGCGCGGCATGCCGTACACCACCGACGTCCCTTCGTCCTGCGCGATGGTGAAGCCTCCACTCCGGCGCACTTCAAGCAGTCCAGCGGCGCCGTCTCGTCCCATGCCGGTGAGGAGGCTCGCGATGACTGCCGGACCGTACTCGCGTGCGACCGACTCGAAGAGCGCGTCAACGGAAGGCCGACACGAATGGCGCGGTGGATCCTGCGTGAGGCGAAGGCGCCCGTTCCTCGCCACCAGATGTGACTCGGGTGGCGCCATGGTGACCTGTCCGGCCTTTGCGCTCACCAGATCTCCGTCACGCGCGTACGAGACACGCATGCCGGTCTGGCCGTCGAGCCAGTCGGCGAACGCGGCGCCGAACGGCTCACCGATGTGCAGGACAAAGAGAATCGGCAACGGGAAGGGCGAT
>DATLBX010000091.1:0-2356 GCA_035526705.1 Acidimicrobiales bacterium
CAGCGTTGTTGGCGTCGACCGCGGCGGAACGCACCGTGACGCGCTGCGCGACGTCCGCGCCCGGGAGGTGCACGATCGCCTCGCAGACCGCACCGACCTCGCTGCGGACCTGAACGCGGCCCGGCAATACCTGCTGCCCTCTCCGATGATCGGGCGCGCCGAGCAGGTCGCGGATTTCGCCCACGATCTGATCCGCCCGGCACGCAGCCTCGACGAGGTGGTCGCCGACCTGCTCGATCGCATCCACGACGGCTTCTCCTACGTCTCGGGCTCCACCACCGTGCGGACCACGCTGACCGAGGTGCTCGCCACCCGGGAGGGCGTCTGCCAGGACTTCGCGCACCTCGCGGTGGCCGCCCTGCGTTCGGTGGGGCTGGCCGCCCGGTACGTCTCCGGCTACCTGGAGACCCGGCCGCCCCCCGGCAAGCCCCGCCTGGTCGGCGCCGACGCTTCGCACGCGTGGGCCTCCGTGTTCGCGCCCGGCGTGGGCTGGGTCGACCTGGACCCGACCAACCACAAGTTCGTCGATGACACCTACGTCGTGACCGCGATCGGTCGCGACTACTCCGACGTCCCGCCGCTCAAGGGCGTCATCTTCACGGAGAGCAAGAAGAACACGCTGAAGGTCTCGGTCGACATGGCCCCGTTCGCCGGCGACTCCCCGGAGTAGCAGCGGGTAGCGTCGCCGAGGTGCGCTCCTTCGACTGTCCCACCTGCGGGGCCCTGCTGTTCTTCGAGAACAGTCTCTGCCTGACTTGCGGTTCCGCGGTCGGTTACGAGCGCAAGTCGGCCAACTTCGCGCTCGCCGCGCCGGAGCAGCGCTGCGCGAACGCGGTCTTCGCAGCGTGCAACTGGCTGGTCGAACGCCCCGGCGACCTGTGCGACTGTTGCGCTCTCACCCGGACCCGGCCGAACAACAAGGACACCGAGGCGATGGCCGCGTTCGCCCGGGCGGAGGCGGCAAAACGGCGGCTGCTGTACCAACTCGACGACCTCGCCCTACCGTTGTTCACCCGCTACGAAGACCCGAAGTTCGGCCTCGCCTTCGACATGCTGTCCTCGACGAACGGGGTGGTGACGACAGGTCACGCCGACGGGGTGATCAGCCTCGACCTCGCGGAGGGCGACGACGGGCACCGCGAGACCATGCGCGTCCGACTGGACGAGCCCTACCGCACCCTGCTCGGGCACTTCCGGCACGAGATCGGCCACTACTACTGGATGGTCCTGGTCGAGAAGACCGCGGCACTGTCGGTGTTCCGGGCCCTCTTCGGCGATGAGCGCACTGACTACGGCGCGGCGTTGAGGGCGCACTACACCTCGGACGCGCCGGCCAACTGGGCGGACACCTACGTGTCGATCTACGCGACGGCGCACCCGTGGGAGGACTGGGCCGAGACCTTCGCGCACTATCTGCACATCCGCGACACGCTGCAGACCGCGGCCGCCTTCGGCGTGCTCGTCGCCGGGCCGGAGGTGCACGCACCCCCGAACCCCATCGCGCCGCTGACCTCCATCCCCCTGGAGGAGATGAACGACTTCGACGAGCTGATCGACGCGTGGTTGCCGCTGACCTACGCGCTGAACGCACTCAATCGGAGCATGGGTAAGCAGGCCCTGTACCCCTTCGTGCTCTCCCCCACGGTGCAGGAGAAGATGCGGCTGGTGCACGCGCTGGTCACGCGCAGGCAGCCTGCACGTCCGCAATGACGATCTTGGCCGGCTTGTTGATCGCCTCGAAGGCCACCTGACCCTTCGGGCCCTTGATCAGCTCGAGCACCTGCGTGGGCACGACCTGCCAGGACAGGCCGAACTTGTCCTTGAGCCAGCCGCAGTAGCTGGCCTCGCCGCCGTCCGCGGTCAGGCTGTCGAAGTAGTGGTCCACCTCGGCCTGATCGGCGCAGAAGATCTGGAACGAGACCGCCTCGGTGAAGGAAAACATCGGGCCGCCATTGAGCCCGACGAAGGGCTGTCCGTTGAGGCTGAACTCCACCACCATTTCGTCTCCGGCCTCATTGCTCGGCGTCCCACCCTCGGGGGCCTTCCCGATCTCGCCCATCTTCGAGTTCGGGAAGATCGACGTGTAGAACTCCGCCGCCTCCCGGGCATTGCCGTCGAACCACAGGCACGGGGTGATCGGCTGGTCCATCGTCTCGCTCCTCAAGTCTTTGTCCTTGTGCTGGTACCCCTTCGACCGCCACGCCTACCCGAACTCATCGGTGGGGCCTACTCGAACAGGGCAGGCAGGGATGGGTCGGCGCGGTGGGCGAACGCGGCGGCGATGACCCGGTCCGGGGTGCGCCGGTGCGAGAGCGGAGGCAGCTCCTCGCGGGTGTAGAACCCGACCCCGTCGGTC
>DATLBX010000092.1:0-15433 GCA_035526705.1 Acidimicrobiales bacterium
ATGAAGACGAGGAGGCGGCTACGAGGATGATCGCAAGCATCCGGGGCAATAGCGCCGCGCAGCGGGAGTCGGGACTCGAGCTTGTCGATGTGCGGCTTCTCGAGATGGTGATATCAACCGATCGCGACGACGAGGGCTAGCCGAAGCGGCCATTGGGCAAGGCTTCGTTCTCTAGGGACATTCCATAACCCACGCCTGAGCGAGCGTGGCCTTCTCGGTCGCTGCGCTCGAGCCGGTGCGCGTAGCAGGGGAAGACTTGCCCGCGACTTGACAGCGAATTACACGCGTGTAAGTATGTAGCTCTCCTGCACTGGCGGGACGCTCGTGAGGCAGCGCATGCCTCTCCTCCAAGTCATCGGGTCGCGCTCATGATGGGCGGTCGCGGCCTCGCATTGTCGGGAGGAGGAAGCGTCTGTGTGCGATCGGCTCAAGGAAGTTCTCGCATCGGCGCGCGCCGCTGTCGCCGCTCTCGATCTCGCCGCGCTTACCGCTCGCGAAGCGTCCAGTTTGTTCGAGGTGGGCGCGGAGCTGGAGAAGCTCGGTGCTTCGTTGAAGGTCCTCGTTGCTCCGAAGATCGCCCAGTCCGAGACGTGGGCTCGCGCCGGGCATCGCTCGCCCGAGGAGTGGATGGCCCGGACCTCCGGAACCTCAGTGGGCCAGGCCAAGGCGACCGTCGAGACGGGGAGGAGGCTGGAGCAGTTGCCGGCCACCGCCTCGGCGGTAAAGACCGGTGCGCTGTCGCTGGCTCAGGCCGCGGCGGTGGCCGAGGGAGCAGCCGCCTCGCCAAGAGATGAGGCCGAGCTCCTGGAGACCGCAGGGCGGGCGAGCCTGAAGATGCTGCAGGACAAGGCCCGGCGCATGGTGCTCGACGCCCGGGGTTCGCTCGAGCAGCGCTATGCCCGGCAGCGGAAGCTGCGGGATTTCTCCTCCTGGGTCGACGACGAAGGCATGACGGCGGGCCGGTTCCGGTTCACCCCCGAGGTCGGCGCCGCGTTCATGAAGAAGCTCCGCGCCGAGACAGACCGCCACTACCGCCGCGGCTGCAAGGAGGGCCGATCGGATAGCCCGGGCAACTACGCGGCCGATGCCTTGGCTGCGCTGGTTACCGGCGAGAAGTTGATCGGCACCAAGACCAAGTCGAAGGGGGCCGAGGTCGTGGTGGTCGTGAGCCGGGACTCCCTGCTGCGGGGCGAGGTGGATACAGAGGGCGGGGAGCTGTGTGAGGTGCCCGGTTTCGGAGCGATTCCCGTCAGCCGGGCCAAGGAGATGCTGAGCGACTGCTTCTTGAAGGGCCTGCTGGTCGACGGCAAGAAGATCGTGACCGTCAAGCACTTCGGCCGGTACCGCCCCGCCGAGCTCGACACCGCGCTACTTGTGCGCTCAGTCCTCGAAGACGGGCAGGTGATCTGCAAGGTCGAGGAGTGCGATCAGACTGCCCGGCTTCATTGGGATCACGCCGAACCCTTTGCGTTGGGCGGGCCTACTGCCGAGTGGAACCTCGATGCCATGTGCGGCTTCGACAACCGGGAGAAGGAGGCGGGCCGGGTGGTCAAGACGCCGGACGGCCGTTGGATTCGAACCGGCCGTGTCGCTAGAAGGCGGAACCCGCCCTGATCCCTGCAGCACGGACGAGGCACCGCGCTCCGCTCCCTAGCGACCGAAGCGGTACAGGCGGAGGCTGTTCAGGACTACCGAAACACTCGAGAACGCCATGGCTGCCCCGGCCAGCATGGGATTGAGCAGGCCGAGCGCCGCGATCGGGATGAGCACGATGTTGTAGACGAACGCCCACCCGAGGTTCTGCAGGATGGTGCGGTACGTCCTCCGGGAGAGCTCGAGCGCGGTCGCCACGCCGTCGAGGCGGCCGGACAAAAGCGTGATGTCCGACGACTCGATGGCGACGTCGGTACCGGTACCGATGGCGATGCCGAGATCCGCCTGGGCCAGTGCCGGTGCGTCGTTCACCCCGTCGCCGACCATGGCAACGATCTGGCCCGCCTCCTGGAGACGGCGAACCTCGGCTGCCTTGTCCTGCGGAAGGACCTCGGCCATCACGCGGTCCGCTCCGACCTCCTTGGCCACGGCGTTGGCAGTCGTCTCGTTGTCGCCGGTGATGATGGCGACGCTCTTGCCCATGCGCCGGAGTCTGCCTACGACCTCTGTGGCTTCCTCGCGCAGCTCGTCGGCTACCGCGAGGAGGCCCTGGACCTGTCCGTCCCATGCCGCCATGACGACGGTCCTGCCTTCCGCCTCCAGCCGCAGGGCCCGCGCCGCGATCTCCTCGGGGACGGGCGTCGAGCCCTCGGCCATCATCCGGTTGCGGCCGACGAAGACGGGGGTGCCTTCGACCTCGGCGCGTACGCCGTGCCCCGCGGAAGCCGCGAAGTTCGCGACCGCAGGAATCTCGATGCCACGTTGGCGCGCCGCGTCGACAATGGCTCGTCCGATCGGATGCTCCGAGGCGTCCTCGACCGCGGCGGCGCGGCGCAGCACTTCGGACTCGTCACTCCCCCCGGTCGTTTCCACGACGGCCAGCGACATACGGCCCTTGGTGAGGGTGCCGGTCTTGTCGAACACCACGGTGTCGATCTGGCGGGACCGCTCGAGAATTTCACCGCCCTTGATCAAGACGCCCATCGATGCACCCCGCCCCGTCCCCACCATGATGGCGGTCGGCGTGGCCAGGCCCAGGGCACACGGGCAGGCAATGATCAACACGGCCACGGCCGCGATGAGACCGCGGGTCGGGTCCTCGGCCAGAGCCCACCAGCCCACGAAGGTAGCGGCGGCCACCAACATCACAACCGGAACGAAGATGCCCGCGATCCGGTCCGCCAGTCGCTGCACGGGCGCCTTCGAACCCTGGGCCTGCTCGACCAGTCTCACGATCTGCGCGAGCGCGGTGTCGCTTCCGACCGCCGTGGCGCGCACGGTGAGTACGCCGTTGGAGTTGACCGTCGCGCCCGTGACCCGATCGCCGGCGCCCTTCTCGACTGGTACGGACTCGCCGGTCAGCATCGACTCGTCGACCGCGGAGGCCCCCTCGACGACTTCTCCGTCCACGGGAATCTTCTCGCCCGGTCGGACGCGCAGCAGGTCGCCGACCTTCACGTCCTCGATGGCGACGCTCCGCTCCTGGCCCTCGTCGACCAAGGTCGCCTGCTTGGCGCTCAGATCCAGCAGGGCGCGAATCGCGTTCCCGGCGCGACCACTGGCGCGGGCCTCGAAGTACTTACCGAGCACCAGGAAGGCGATGATGATTGCCGCGGTGTCGAAGTAGTGCGCGTGATGTGAGCCACGGACGACTTCCACGACCGAAAAGATGAATGCAGCCATGGTGCCGAGCACGATGAGGGTGTCCATGTTCGACTGCAGGACGCGGGCACGCTTCGCTGCCTCCCGAATGAACGGCCATCCCGCGACGAACTGCACAGGGATCGTCAACGCGAACGCGCCCCAACGGGCCCATGGCTCGTGCATCCAACCCATCGACAGGACCATGACCGTCACGCCGAGTGGCCACGCGATGAGCACCCGACGCAACCAGGCCCGCTGCGTGGCT
Organism: Acidimicrobiales bacterium; assembly: GCA_035526705.1. Classification (GTDB taxonomy): domain Bacteria; phylum Actinomycetota; class Acidimicrobiia; order Acidimicrobiales; family JAHWKP01; genus JAHWKP01. The sequence continues at coordinate 3,563 of DATLBX010000092.1, forward strand.
TCGTCACCCTTCATGTGTTCGGAGTGATCCTCGGCGGTCATGCCGTGGTGAGCCATCGAGGGCTTCGCGCCATAACCAGCGCGCTCCACCGCTTGAACCAGCGCATCCGGGTTAGTGGCCGCCGGATCAAAGGCGACCGTGGCGCGACGGGTGGCGTAGTTGACTCCCGCTTCGCCTACGCCCGCCGCACCCGCCAGCGTGCGCTCCACGCGCGCCGCGCATGAGCCGCAGGTCATCCCGCTGATGTCCAGCACCAGTTCCTCTTTGGTTTCGCCGACGCCGTGTTGTTTGGTGCCGTGATCGTGGGTGGTGGTCATCAGTTCTCTCCTCGGTCGGGACCGGTGCTTACACGGTCGAAGCGCAACGCCTCCATCAGTTCGTCGACGACCTCGTCGGTGCGCCCCGCCACCATGCCCGCGGCAACGCAGGTCTCGAGATGATTGCGGAGGACGATGCGGCTGGCCCGCTCCAGGGATCCCTGGACGGCGGAGAGCTGCTTCATGACGTCCGGGCAGTAAGCGTCCTCCTCGACCATGCGAAGCACGGCCTCGAGGTGCCCCCGGGCGGTCTTGAGCCGATTGGTCACCGACTGGCGGTGCGTGTCTTTCATGCTGCCTATAACCCACCCCAGGTGGGGTGGTATTCCCGGCGGGTCGGATCTCATTCAGGCGCCCCGCGTCTGCCCGGAGTACCACCCGAACTACTACGGCGGCTTTGTCCGCGACCCAGAAGGCAACAACGTCGAAGCCGTCTGCCACGCGCCAGAGGCGTAACCCCTAACGCTCCGCGAATGCGCTGGGGCAGAAATCGTTCAGGAGGCAGACCTCACAACGAGGCTTCCGCGCCACGCACACGGCGCGCCCGTGAAAAATCAACCGCAGGCTGAACTTCCCGCGCTCCGCAGGGGAGACCATGGCGTTCAGCTCGTGCTCGACCTTCACGGGATCGACCTCCGTCGTCAATCCGAGTCGGCGACACAACCGGCCCACGTGCGTGTCCACCGGGAAACCCGGCTCGTCGAACACGACGTGTCGCACAACGTTCGCGGTCTTGCGACCCACGCCCGGGATGGTGACGAGATCCTCCATCTTCGACGGAACCTGGCCGCCGAAACGCTCGACCAGCGCCTGAGCCATACCGATGATGCTGCGAGTCTTGGACCGGAAGAATCCGGTCGACTTGATCACGTTCTCCACGTCATTCGGCCTCGCCGAAGCGAGCGACTCCGGAGTCGGGTATTTCGCGAAAAGGGCCGGTGTCACCGTGTTCACGCGTTCGTCGGTCGTCTGCGCGGAGAGAATCGTGGCGGTCAACAGTTGGTAAGCGTCCTCGTGGTCGAGCGGGCAGACCGTCTCCGGATACTCCGCCGCCAACCGCTCCTGGGCGCGCTTCGCTCGCCCCGCCGGAGTCCGTGGCCGCGCCATGCCGCCACTCTGCTCGCTCCACGGTGTCTCCCGCGGCCGGGCACCGTAACCCCGCCGCTGCCGGAGGGTTGGCCCCACCCACGCCCAGAGGTCACCTAACTTCCGATCGATGGAGCTGTCCGTCGAGCCGGGCGAAAGTCGCCGGTCGGAGTTCGTCTCCGTGGTGGCCCGCACCGAACCTGGAGGTCGGTCCCTCGGTTACGCGCAAGCGGTCAGAAGACCGCGGGGGTGGTCGCTGGAAGTCGTCCTCGACCCTCGACCCCCCGCTCCCGCCGAGCCAGTCCGGGCGGAACTGATCCGAGCTGCTCTCGCGGCGGCCACCGCGCATGGCGCGGAGGAAGTCACGTTGTGGGAGCCCCGCCCGACACCCGAGCACGACGCGGCAGCCGAAGCGGCCGGGCTGACCGCCATCCGCGATCTGCTTCAGATGCGCCGGCCCCTGCCCGCCGGTGCGGAGTGGTCCGTCGAGGTCCGTCCCTTCGTTGCGGGGCGAGACGAGGACGCCTGGTTGACCGTCAACAACCGCGCCTTCGCCGAACACCCCGAACAGGGTGCGTGGGACCGCGCCGCCTTGGAGGAGGTTCTGGCGGAGCCCTGGTTCGACCCCGGCGGTTTCCTGCTCCACGAGGTCGACGGGGAGCTGGCTGGCTTCTGCTGGACCAAGGTCCATCCCGATGAGCGACCCCCACTTGGCGAGATCTTCGTCATCGCCGTCGACCCGGCGTTCGGCGGACGGGGTCTGGGCCGGGAGCTGACCCTCGCAGGCCTCGATCACCTCTGCGAGCGCGGCCTGACAGTCGGGATGCTCTATGTCGACGCGAGCAATCGGCGAGCTTTGAAAATGTACGAGGACCTCGGCTTCGTCGTGGACCACATTCACCGTGGCTACTCCCGGCCTGCGGCCGCCTAGGGGCCGGCCACTCCGACTCCGACGAGCCGGCCGACACCAAAGGTCACCGCGGCTGCGACGGCCGCGATCAGCAACTGTCTCGCCGCGGAGCGCGGCCAAGGCCGCTCGGTGAAGACCGCCAACGCCACGCCAACCGCGATCGCCGCGATCGCGGTCAGCACCACCGAGGAAATCACCGCGGTCGAACCCGTCAAGAAGAACCAAGGCAGTAGTGGGATCAGAGCCCCCACCGCGAACGACACCAACGAGGCTGACGCGGCCTTTACCGGTGACCCCAGCGCCGAAGGGTCCACTCCGAGCTCTTCGCGCGCGTGGGTCTGCAAGGCGAGCTCCGGGTCCGTGCTCATCGCGGCGGCGAGCTGATTGGCGAGCTGCGGCTCCACTCCCCGCCGGATGTAGATGCCCGCCAGCTCCCGTTGCTCTAGGTCAGGCCGCCGCTCCAGCTCGATGCGCTCCAGCTCCAACTCCCGCTCGAGCAACTCGACCTGCGCCTTGACGGAGACGTATTCGCCCGCGGCCATCGAAACGGCGCCGGCTACCAGGCCGGCCAGTCCCGCCAAGCGCACCACGCCGGATGCGGGGCTGGCGCCGGCCACGCCGAGGATCAGCGCGACGTTGGAGACCAGCCCATCGCTGACCCCGAACACCGCGGCTCGCGCCGCCCCGCCGCTGATATCGCGGTGGTGGTGATCGTGGTCGTCGGCGTGATCGTGGTGGTGGGCTTCGACACCGTTCGCGCCGGCTGCTGCTACGCCCTCGGTCGCCGCCGTCGACTCCTCGGCCGGATGGAAGCTGTCGGTCACCCGGTCAACGTACCCGGAGGCAGTGCCAGACTGACCGGATGGAGACCCAGCGTTGGGTGAATCAAGCCCAACCGCAGACCCTCTACATCGCGGTGATCCTGCTCTACCTCGACGCAGGTCTCGCCGTCCTGTTCGGACGAGTCGGGTCGATATTCGCCCTGGCCCTCGTGGCCGGAGCCGTGGCGGCCGGCTTCGGTATCGCCAATGAACGCAAGTGGGGCTACTGGCTCGGCATCGCGATTGCGATGTTCGGCCTGTACCCGTATGTGCTGGTCGCGACCGCCGGTCATATCGGGGTCCTCTTCGATCCCCGGGTGCTGATCGGGCTGCTTTTTGCCATCGCCAAGTTCGCGCTCCTGGCTCATCCCCTCAGCCGCAACTACTACAAGATTTGGTTCAAGTAGCCCCTCGGGACCCCTAGGTCTCGGAGCGCAGCTCGTCGGGCTCGCAGCCTGCCTCCAGGGCCCGCCCGCGGACCTCGCCCTCGGCTCGACGCTCCTCCCGCTCGTTGGGGAAGTCCTTGCCCTGGACCTCGAGTAGCTCCTCCCGGAACGGGGTGCACGCGTCCTGATCTGCGGGCCCCTGGGTCTGGCTCTCGCCCTTCGTCATCCACCAGTAGCCACCGGCCAACAGGACGAGCACCAGGGGTACGGCGAGCAGCCAGCGCCTGCTCTTCTTGTCCGGCTCGACCGTCGCAGGAAGTGCCGTGACGCCCTCGGGGGCCGCATCGGGCACCGGCTGCGGTTGCGGCGCGGGCGTCGGTTGCGGCGCGGGCTCCGGTTGCGCCGCGGGCGCGTTCAGCGGGGCGGTGATCGTGGCTTGCGAGTTGAGCTGTGCCGCCTCCGCCTTGGTAAAACCGCAATGCGGACAAGCATCCGGGCTGCCCTCGAAGGTGCCGCGGCAGCGCGGGCAGGCCATGCGCGCCGGAGGCGCCGTAGGCGGCTGACTGGTCGAGTCGGGTCCGGGAACGGGCGTCTGGTCGCTCATACGGGCGGGCAGGCTAGGGCCTCAGCCGGTGGATTCGGACCACCGCCACACCCGCAACCGATCAGCCCATGGCCGATGTCAGTAGCGCCCCGCCGTCCACGACAAGCGTCTGCCCCGTGATCCACGACGCGGCCGGTGACGACAGGAAAAGCGCCGCGTTGGCAATGTCCTCGGGCTCACCGAGCCGCCGCAGCGGGGTGCGCGCCGCAACGGCATCCCCGACGCCCTCGACCAGTACGCGCGCGAAGTCGGTCTTGACGAGTCCCGGGGCGATGGCGTTGACGCGGACCTTGGGACCCATCTCTGTGGCGAGGTGCGCGGTGAGATGGACCAGCGCAGCTTTGGTCGTGTCGTAGACCCCGATCGGCCCACCGGCCCTCAGGCCTCCGATCGACGAGATGTTCAGCACCGAGCCGCCCTTCTCCTTCATGGCCAGCTCCCATGCCGCCTGCACCCAGTTGAGCGGCCCGCGCAGGTTGACCTGGAACGTCTTGTCCCACCGCGGCAGATCGGACTCCAGGACCGGGCCCATATAGGGGTTGGTCGCGGCGTTGTTCACCAGGATGTCCAGCCCGCCGAGACGCTCGATGGTCATCTCGATGCACTCGCGAGCCGCCTCTGGATCTCCGGCGTTGGCCGCGTGCCAGTGGACCATCGGCCCCAATTCCTTCGTGGTGGCCTTCAGGTCGTCCGGCTTGCGTGACGAAATCATCACGAAGGCCCCTGCCTCGGCAAACGCCGCCGCGATGGCCTTGCCGATTCCCCGGGACCCCCCCGTCACGATTGCGACTCTTCCGTCGAGACGTAGCTCCATATGTGGGAAACATAGACAGACAATGCCGAATCGACTCGCCCAAGAGGCTTCCCCCTACCTGCGGCAGCACGCCGACAATCCGGTCGACTGGTTCCCGTGGGGCGAAGAGGCCTTCGCCAAGGCCCGCAGCGAGAACCGTCCCATCCTTCTGTCCGTCGGATATTCGGCCTGCCACTGGTGCCACGTCATGGCCCACGAGTCCTTCGAGGACCCCGACGTGGCCGCCGTCATGAACGAGCTCTTCGTCAACGTCAAGGTCGATCGCGAGGAACGCCCCGACGTCGATTCCATCTACATGGAGGCCGTCCAGGCCCTGTCGGGACAGGGCGGGTGGCCCATGACGGTCTTCCTCACCCCCACGGGCGAGCCCTTCTACGGAGGCACGTATTACCCACCACGGGCCACGCACGGCCGGCCCGGGTTCCTGGAGCTGATGCGGGCGATCGACGAGGCCTGGAGGGAGCGGCGCGACCAGGTCGACCAGCAGGCCCGCCAACTCACGGACGGGATCCGGGCGAACTCCGCCGCCATGCCAGCTGCCGCGGAGGTGGGCGACGAGCAGCTCGACGCGGCCGTGGCCGGACTCATGCGCGCCTTCGACCAGGAGTGGGGCGGCTTCGGCGGCGCTCCGAAGTTCCCTCAACCCAGCTTTTCGGAGCTCCTGCTCCACCGATCATTCGACAGCAACAACCCGGGGATCCTGGCTGCAGTTGCGAGCACCGCGGCGGCCATGGCGGCGGGGGGCATCTACGACCATCTGGGCGGAGGGTTCGCCCGTTACGCGGTCGAGCGCACGTGGACGGTGCCGCACTTCGAGAAGATGCTCTACGACCAAGCCGGGCTCATACGGCTCTATACGCGGCTGTGGCGCGCCGCCCCGGATCCGGCGTGGGCTCAGGTGGTCGACGAGACGATCACGTATGTCCTGCGCGACCTCGCGCACCCCGAGGGTGGGATCTGTGCGGCGGAGGACGCGGACTCAGAGGGAGTCGAGGGGAAGTTCTACGTGTGGAGTCTCGATGAGGTCACGGCCATCGCGCCGCAAGCCGTGGACTGGTACGGCGTCAGCGAGTCGGGCAACTTCGAGGGGACGAATATCCTGCGCCGGCCGCTGCGCCAGGCGCTGCTCCGCCCCGCGGAGGTCGAGGAGGCGCGCCGCGCTCTCTTCCAGGTGCGCGAGACACGCGTACGACCCGGACTCGACGACAAGGTGCTGACCGAGTGGAACGCGATGTTTCTCGGCGCGCTGTGCGAGGCCGCCGCGACCTTCGGCCGAGCCGACTGGGAGAGCGCGGCGAGGGCCCTCGCCGAGCGTCTGCCGGCGCGGACCCGACGCGGCGACGGAAGGTGGATGCGCGCCGCAGGCTCCCGCCACCTCGCAGTCGCCGCGGATTACGCGTGGGTAGTCGACGCGTACACCCGCCTCACCGAAATGACCGGCGACACGGCAGGGCTGGAAACCGCGGTGCGGACCGCCCACGACATGGTCGATCTGTTCTGGGACAAGGACAGCGGCGGTCTGTTGACGGTGGCCCACGACAGTGAGCGGCTCATAACCCAGCCGCGCGACACCTACGACGGGGCAACCCCCTCGGCCAACTCGGTGGCCGCGGTCGCGCTGGCCCGCTTGGGCGCGCTCACCTCGGACCGGACCTGGACAATCCGAGCGGAGGAAATCATCAACTCGATCTCCGGCCAGATCACGCGCAGCCCGACGTCGGTCACCAACGCGCTCCTCGCGGTGGACCTTCTGCGCCGCGGCATCGACGAGGTTGTCATCACGGGCAGTCGTGAGGATCTGCTCACCGTGGTCCAGACGGGATGGTGGCCGAGGTCGGTGCTGGCGCACGGCCGGGGCTGGGACTCGCCGCTATGGGAAGGGCGGAAGCCCGACCTGGCCTACGTCTGTCGGGACGCGAGCTGCAGGGCACCGGTCGGTGACGCGGATTCGCTCCGCACCGCGCTGGCCCCGGGTTAGGGGTTCTGGCCGCGGGTCAGTTACGCGGCGGCGGCGTTCAGTCGCGCCAGAGTCGCTTCGAACGCTGCCTCGGCCACCTTCTGCAGCCCTCCGGGCCGCATGAAGTTCAGGCCCTGGCTGCGAATCTCGGCGCGGGTCGGCCGATACACCTCGGCGACGATCCCCTTGGCTTTGGCGGCCGCGACCTCGCGCTCGAGTGAGCGGGTCGCCCACCGTCGCACGACCTGGTCGAGGGTGCTTGGCGCGGCGGCCGGGTCGAAGGCCATCGGCGCCAGGCAGATGATGCGGTCGCATCCCGCTGCGGTCGCGAGGTTGAGGTGCGTGGTGGACGACACGCCGCCGTCGACCAGCGTCATGTCATCGAGGTCGACCGGCGCGTAGACGCCAGGGATCGCCGAGGACGCCATAACGGCGTCGACCAGGCTGATCCGCGGCGTTCCATGCCGGCCCAGGACCACGCGCCGGCGGTGGTTGATGTCGTACGCGACGAGCCAGAGGTCCCGGCGAGGACCGTGCGGCCACGCCTCGGGTAGGTCTGCGGCCAACCGGCGACGGCCTTCGGGCATGGCGAAGAGACCGCCCGGAATCAGGTTGGCCACCGCGGCCGGAAGCGGGGGCAGCGCGGGCCCGGGCAATCTGATGACCGAGCGGGAAAGCACGTAGGCCGCACCTACGCCCCGACGGGCCAGGTCCAGCGGAGTGCGGAACGCCGGAGCCATGACATGGCGGTCCCACTCGGCCATTCCGCCGACCGGCGGTGTGGGCACGTTCTCCGCGCCGGCCTGGTTGGCCAACCGAGCCATAGCCCCGACGGGCAACCGGCGGCGGCCGCGGCGCGGCGCCGGAATCGGCGGGGTGGTGCCCTCGAGCTTTGCGGCGTCCATGGCCAGGTTCCAGAGGTCCTCGACCCCCCAGCCGGCGCGCAGGTAGGCACCGATGACCGCGCCAGCGCTGGTGCCGACTATCAACTCGGCCTCGTCGGCGCGGAAGCCCGTTTCCTTCTCCAGGGCTCGAAGTACACCCGCGTGGTAGGCGAGACCCATCAAACCGCCCGCGCCCAGCACCAGGCCGGTCTTCTTGGGAGTTACGCCCCCCGGAGTTTTGCTCACTGGGCCCTTCTTCCCATCGGGGCCCATGCTCTACCTATTTGGCTACGGAGCCCGACGCGAGGTCCTCCGCCATGGCCCAGCCAAAAGCGATGAGGCAGTCCCGACGCTTGGCGTTGATGCCCTTGAAATAGGCCGTCACTTCCGGGTCGATCGACTCCGGCTTCAGGCTCTCGTGGTCCAGAAGCCCGCACGGGTTGCCGTCTCCCTTCAAGATGAAGGTGCGGTCGTCGATGCGTCCCTCTGCGCCGAATCGCTTGGCGAGGCGGCGACTCCAGGCACGCTCTTCGCCGGAGGCCTTGTGGCCCGGCCGCGGCACGATGTCCTGAAGGCCCTTGAAGGCGCCGAACGCGTCCGCGCCGGCCATCCGCGTGCCAACCAGGACGTCCTCGTCCGGAAAGGCCAGCAGTGCCCGCCGGTACTGATCGTTCATGAGGGCGCGCAAGGCAGTGTCGCGACGCGATGTCCGCCTGATCGAGGCGAGGCCGACGATCAGCGCGGGCGTGCCACCGATGCGCTCGAGGGTGCAGAAGGAAAAGCCGGCGAGCTTGTTCCCATCGCGGGCCTGGCTGATCAGGACCCACTCCTCGCACTGCTTGGACAGAAGTCCGATCTCGTAGCCTGCGGGCCCCTCCGCACAGATGTCGGCCATCTCGCCGAGCTCGGCGTCGCCTAGAGCAGTGCAGTCCTTCGTCTCGACCTGGATCCCCATGGATGGACATTCTATTTGACCCCTGACCTGGCCATCGAAAGGCGCGGGCGGCCGGGCATACGTTTCGACCCGCCGCAACGAAACGAGCTAGGCGATGCACCCCGCTCCAAAGAGCTCGCGCAGCTCGCCCACGAGTCCGTTGGCGTCGTTGACGTTCCAGTGAGATGGCAGACGCCAGAGCTTGCCTGCAAGCTCCAAGAGAATCGGGGATGGTCCGGGGTGTCGGGCCAAAACGTCCTTCAGACGCCCTACGTCCGACTCGCCGAGGGTGGCCACTGGCAGCCGGAGGCGAAGAGGGGCACCTCCTTCCAACACCGGCTTGCGGACCTCCATCACCACCAGCTTCGGTGTGTCGTCGCGCATATCCAGGCGCCCCTTCACGCACAGGATTTCGTCGTCGGCGAGCATCGAGCCGTAGCCCTGCATCACCTTCGGGAAGACCCACGCGTCTATGGCGCTGCCCAGGTCCTCGAGGGTGAAGGTGGCCATCAGTTCGCCGCGCTTGGTGTACCGGCGGTTGAGGCTCGTGATGACGCCGCCGACCCATTTGGCGTCGAACGACATACCTGCTTCACCGTGGTCCGCACCGGCGCGAAGTTCCGCGATCCCGACCTCACTCTGCCTGCGTAACGCCTCCTCCACTCCGCGCAACGGGTGGTCGCTGACATACAGGCCGAGCATCTCCTTCTCGAGCTTGAGCCGGAGCGACTTGTCGAATTCCTCGTCGGAGATGCGCGCCCGCTCGTCGAACGAGGCTCCGTCGAGCCCCGCGGTGTCGTCGCCGAACAGACTCATTACGCCCATGTCGTGCTCGCGACGCCGGGCCAGGATGCGATCCACTTCGGTCTCGAAGACGAGGGTGAGGCCCTTGCGCGAGTGCTTCAACGAGTCGAAAGCACCGGCCTTGATCAACGAATCGAGTGTTCGCTTGTTGAGTACGGAGGGATCCACGCGGCGGCAGAAGTCCCAGAAGTCGGTGAACGGGCCGTTGGCATTTCGTTCGGCAACGATGTGGGCGACCAGGCCCTCGCCCACGTTCCGAATCGCAGCCAGACCGAAGAGAATCGACGGACCGACATCGTCTTCCCGGGCGGGGGCCCCATCCCCGCCCTCCTCCGGAGCGTGTGGCCCCACCCCCGCCCGGCCGTCGTTGCTGCCTGCTCGGGCCGTGAAATCGGCTTCGGAGACGTTGATGTCGGGGCAGTGCACGGTGATCCCGCGCGACCGGCACTCGGAGAGGTAGATCGCGGTCTTGTCCTTGTCGTCGCGCACGCTCGTGAGCAGCGCGGCGAAGTACTCGACGGGATAGTGGACCTTCAACCACGCGGTTTGGTACGAGATGAGCCCGTACGCGAAGGCGTGGCTCTTGGGAAAGGCGTAGTCGGCGAAGGGTTCGATGATGGCGAACAGGCCTTCGCCGATCTTCTCCCCATAACCCGTCTTCTGGCAGCCTTCGATGAAGCTCTCGCGCTCCTTCGCAATGAGATCGCGCTTCTTCTTCGCACACGCCTTGCGGAGCCGGCCCGCCTCCGCCATCGAGTAACCGGCGAACCGCTGCGCGACCCGCATCAGCGACTCCTGATAGATCATCAGCCCCTGCGTGTCGCCGAGCACTTCGGCCAGGTCCGGATGCAGATAGGTGGGCTCCTGGCGACCATTCTTCCGGTCCGCGAAGTCGTTGTGCATGTTGGCCGCCATCGGCCCCGGCCTGTAGAGGGCGATCAGTGCACCGATGTCCTCGAAGCAAGTGGGCGCCAGAGCGCGGGCCAGGTCGCGCATGGCGCGGCCCTCCAACTGGAACACCCCCATCGAGTCGCCGCGTCGCAACATTTCGAAGACGCCTTCGTCGTCGAGCGGGAGGTTGTCGATATCGGGACGGGTTCCGGTGTTGGCTTCGATCAGGTCGAGGCTGCGCTCGATCACGCTGAGGTTGCGCAGCCCGAGAAAGTCCATCTTCAGTAGGCCGAGCTCGGCCACCGCGCCCATCTCGTACTGGGTGACTATCGGCACGTCGTCGGGGTCCATGCCCGGATCCGGCTTGCGTTGAAGCGGCAGATACTCGGTGAGCGGTTCGCGTCCGATCACCACCGCGGCGGCGTGGATGCCGGCCTGGCGACGGAGGCCTTCGAGGCCACGCGCCACTTCGATGACCTGCCGGGCCTCGGGGTCGTCCTGGTGAAGCTGACGCAGCTCCGCAGCCATGCCGTACCCCTCGGAGTGCTCGGGCACCTTCTCCAGACACGCGGCCAACGGTGTGTCCCGCCCCATGATCAGCGGCGGCATGGCCTTGGCGATCTTGTCGCCGACGATGTAGGGCAGACCCAGCACGCGGGCCGCGTCGCGGACGGCGGCTCGGGCTTTGATGGTGGAGAAGGTGACGATCTGCGCCACCCGGTCCTTGCCATAACGCTCGGACGCGTACTTGATGAGTTCGCCGCGATACCGCTCGTCGAAGTCCATGTCGATGTCGGGCATCTCTTTGCGACTCGGGTCCAGGAAGCGCTCGAAGATGAGTCCGAACTTCAACGGGTCGAGGTCGGTGATACGGAGGCAGTACGACACGGCACACCCCGCGGCGGAGCCGCGCCCCGGGCCGACCCGGATCCCGCGCTCTCGGGCGTAGCGAATGAGGTCCCACACCACCAGGAAGTAGGCGGACAGGCCCATGGAGGTGATGACACCGAGCTCGTATTCGATGCGTTCGGCGACGTCTTTCGCCAGCGGATCGCCGTATCGGTTCTTGGCGCCCTCGGCGACGAGGTGTCGCAGGTATGCGTCCTCGTTGGCATGCGGCTCGGGGATCGGGAAGCTCGGAAGGATCATTTCGCCGAGAGGGATCTCGAGCGCCTTGGCACGCTCCGCGATCCATAGCGTGTTGTCGCAAGCCTCCTCGTAGTCGCGGAAGAGATGGCGCATCTCGACTGCGGACTTCAAGTAGTGCTGGTCAGGGCTGGAGAATCGGAAGCGGCGCTCGTCGTCCACCCGTGAGTTCGTCTGCACACACAGGAGCGCGTCGTGCGCTTTGCAGTCCTCTTTCTCCGTGTAGTGGCTGTCGTTCGTAGCCAGCAGCGGAGCGTTGAGCTTCTTCGCGATATCGATGAGCGCGGGGTTCGTACGACGCTGCTCCTCGATGCCGT
>DATLBX010000093.1:0-2539 GCA_035526705.1 Acidimicrobiales bacterium
CGACCAAGTGGGGTGCGGGCGGTCGGACCGGCCGACCGACCCGGGGTTGTGGCGCATCGAGTCGTTCGTCGAGGAGTTGGCCGCGGTCCGCCAGCAACTCGGACTCGACCAGGTGCACCTGCTGGGCCAATCGTGGGGCGGGATGCTCGCGCTGGAGTACCTGTTGACCAAGCCGGAAGGCGTGGTGAGCCTGACGCTGTCCAACTCGCTGGCGAGCGCGCCGCTGTGGGGCGAAGAGGCCCGGCGCCTGCGGGCCGATCTACCGGCCGGCATCCAGAAGGCGATGCGCCGCTTCGAGGAAAACCTCGAAGCCAAGCCGGTGCGGCCCAAGCCCGGGGCCAAGGTCAAGAAGGGCATAACCGAAAAGCAGATCGACCGCATGGCCAAGGTCATGCGCCCCATCGCCACCCTCATGACCAAGCCCGCCGTCCAGGCGCTGGCCGTGCGGGCATCGGCCGTCCCCTTCCTGCGCAAGGCCGCCTACGAAGTGGTGGGCATGGAGTTCAACGTCCGCCACGCCTGCCGCATCAAGCCCTTCCCGATGCCGGCCCTGCGCTCGTTCGCGGCCATGAACCGCAAGGTGTACGAGACCATGTGGGGCCCGAGCGAGTTCTTCGCCACCGGCAACCTCAAGGACTGGGACGTCACCTCCCGCCTCGGCGAGATCGACGTCCCGACCCTGCTCATCTCGGGCCGCTACGACGAAGCCACCCCCAAACATCAGGAGATCATGCGCGACGCCATCGCCGGTTCGGAATGGGTGCTGCTCGAGGAGAGCTCGCACTCCACCCACCTCGAGGATCCCGAGCGCTACCGCCAGGCGCTCACCGACTTCCTCGCCAAGGCCGAAGCCGCGACACACAGTCGAGACGGACTCTGAAAACGCAAAACCGCCTCTCGCATTGAGAGACTCCTGAGCAAATCCCTGATGCTCAGGGATGTCTCGAGGCGGTCGCGGTGGGACCGTTCGAGGCATGACCAAGACCATGCGCATCTGGGGGGCGGTGACCCTCGCCATCGCCGCTTTGTCGATGTTCGCATCACCGTCGACGGCCACCGCTCCGAAACCAGCCCCGTCCGGGACCATCGAGGGCGGCACCGGTGTAATTTTCGCGGGCGAACAGCCCGCGGGCGAGCGGTGGGGGTGCGAGTACGCCGCGGAGTGCCGCGCGTGGCTGAAGAGCAAATGCAAGCCGGCGCTGGCCGGGCGCGACCCGGCGCTGACCGCCTCCATCGTCGATGTCGGCGCTCTTGCCGACGGACATACACGCCGGTCGTTTCGATGGCGCGCGGGGGCCAAGGTGCATCCTGGGGCGCTCATCCAGTTCTGGCGACAGAACTGCACGGAGATTCCCGACACAGAACGGCACACCCACAACCCGTACATCAACAGGTGCGGCACGTGCGAGCCGTTCCCGATTCCCAACGGGGCAAGGTGGATGACCGTCAGCGGAAACTGGACAACCGTGCACTTCACGTGGTCCCTGACACCCGCCGAGGCGAAGCCGCCGACGCGTTCGAGCGAGCCATCCACGGCGCGTATGGGCCGTACCGCTCCCCTGTGACCAACCAGCGTTGAGCGCCGAACCCAGCAGCGACGATCACCTCCGATCAGTACCTCGACAGCTGGATTGCGCGCGGCTATCTCTGTCTTTCCTTCTCGGCTGGGGTGAACCGGACCGGCACGCGCTTGAGGCCACCCACCAGCGGGATCGTCGCGGCGGCGAGAGGTGTCGGTTCGGCGGTGACTTCGAGGTCGGGCAAGCGGCGAAGCAGCAGCCGGAACATGGTCGAGATCTCGCGGCGCGCGAGATGCGCTCCGAGACAGAAGTGCGGGCCGGGCCCGCCGAAACCGAGATGGGAGTTCGGGCTGCGGCGGACGTCGAACACTTCGGGGTGCTTGAACGCCTTCGGATCGCGGTTGGCCGCGCCGTAGAACAGCACCACCTTCTCGCCCGCGCTGAAGTCGTGACCCGAGACCGTGGCGTCGGTGGTGAGCGTTCGCCGCATGAACGTGACCGGCGACGCGTACCGCACGATCTCCTCGGTTGCCGTCGGCGCGACGCCGTCGATGTCGTCGAGCCAGACCTGCTTCTGCTCCGGAAAGCGGCTCAACAGATGGACGCCGTGGCTGATGGCGTTGCGGGTCGTATCGTTCCCCGCCACCGCGAGGAGGATGAAGAAACCGGCGAGTTCGCCCTGCGTGAGCATCTCCTCGCCCGCGTCGTTGTGCGCGAGCTTCGAGGTGAGGTCGTCGCGCGGGTTCACGCGGCGGTCATCGACCAGTTTCGTTGAAGAGACCGACGAGGTTCATGACCGCCTGCATGATCCCGGCCATGTCGTCGTCGCCGGTCATGTCCGGATCGCCCGCGCCGAGGATGGCGTTGGTGGCGGTGAGCACGGTCGGGAACTCGCTGCGCGGAATGCCCATCATGTCGCAGATGATCAGCAGCGGGAACGGGACCGACACCGTTTCGACCAGGTCGACCTCGCCGCGTTCGCAGATGTCGTCGATCAACTCGTTCGCAATCGACTCGAC
>DATLBX010000094.1:0-2617 GCA_035526705.1 Acidimicrobiales bacterium
GAGCGCAAGGCGGGCGACATTCACGTGGACAGCGGGGACGGCACCGAGGGCGCACAGCGCATCGTGGCCTACCTCGAACAGCTGAAAGTGATCTGAGGAGAAATCGATGGCTGTCTCGACCGTATGGGTCCTCGCCGAGGCGAACGAGTCCGGCGCACCGACCACCACAACTCTCGAACTTCTGACCAAGGCGCGCGAGCTCGCCAGTGACATCCAGGCTGTGGCTTGGGGCGACTCCGGCGCGGGTATGGCCGAGGCTCTCGGAGCGCACGGCGCAACCAAGGTGCTGCACGTGACGGACGTTGGCGACGGCTTGCCCGGTCCCGCGGTCGCGGCTGCGTTGGCGGAGCGGATCGGGGGTGGCGCACCCGATGTTCTGTTGATGCCGCAGTCCTATGACGGCCGCGACATTGCGGCGCGGTTGTCGGCGCGGCTGGACCGACCGGTGTTGACGAATGTCGTCGATCTCGCAGGGGGCGATGCGCCCGAGGCGTGTCACGCGGTGTTCGGTGGAGCGAAGATCGTGAAGGCGCGGTTCACAGGTGAGCCTCCGCAGCTGTTCTTGGTGCGGCCCAAGTCCTTCGCGCCGGAGCCGAGCGGCGGCGGTGCAGCTGAGGTGGAGACGCTGAGCGTCCCTGACCTGGGTGCGACCGGCGCGGCGAAGATCGCGGAGCGGCATGTGGAGGAGCGGTCAGGGCCGAAGCTGGACGAGGCCGCGGTGGTGGTGTCCGGCGGCCGCGGTCTGGGCGAGGCCGGCAAGTTCGAGTTGGTAGAGCAGCTGGCGAAGTTGCTCAAGGGCGCGCCGGGCGCGTCCCGCGCCATCGTCGACGCCGGTTGGGTTCCGTACGCCTATCAGGTGGGGCAGACCGGCAAGACGGTGAAGCCCACCGTTTACCTGGCGTGTGGAATCTCGGGTGCCACGCAGCACATGGTCGGAATGAAGGGCGCGAAGAACATCATCGCGGTCAACAAGGACGACCAGGCTCCGATCCTTTCGATCGCCGACCTCGGCATCGTCGGTGACGTCAACAAGGTTCTGCCTGCTCTGATCGAGGCGCTTCAGTCCCGGTAAAGAGATCCGCCATGACCCCGGGCTGGCGCAACTGGGCGGGTAATCAGAAGGGCGCGCCGCGGCAGATCGAGCGGCCCGCATCCACAAGTGAGCTGGCCGACGCGATCAAGCGAGGCGCGCGCGACACCGGCACGGTGCGCGTCGTCGGGTCGGGGCACTCGTTCACTGATCTCGCGGTGACCGACGGGACATTGATCTCGCTGTCGGAGCATCGGCGGGTGCTGCGGGTGGGGCGCGTGAGTGACGGCGAGACCCACGTGACCGTCGAGGCCGGGATGCCCTTGTGGCGCTTGAACCGTGATCTTGCGGCTCTGGGTCTGGCACTGCCGAATCTGGGCGACATCGACCGCCAGACGGTGGCGGGTGCGATTTCGACCGGTACGCACGGGACGGGAACCGACCTCGGGGCGTTGCCGACGTTCGTGGTCGGGTTCGAGTTGGTGACGGCAGACGGGTCGGTGGTGGCCGCGTCCGCAGAGGAGGAGCCGGAGGTGTTCCGGTGTGGCCGGGTGGCGCTGGGCGCCCTTGGAGTGCTCTCGGCGGTGACGCTGCGCTGCGTGGACGCCTTCCGGCTGAACGTGCTGGAGAAGCCGGAGCGGGTTGACGACCTGCTGGAGGAGTTCGACGCCGAGGTGGCGGCGAACAAGCACTTCGAGTTCTACTGGGTGCCGCACACGGGCTGGGCGCTGACGAAGCGCAACAACGAGGTCGGTGCGGGGGAGGCCGAACCCGAGCGGCCGCGCTGGAGGACGCTCACCGACGACGTGCTCCTCGCCAATCTGGCCTTCGGCGCGGTATGTCGGGTGGGGAAGTGGCGGCCATCCTTGGTGCCGAGGCTGTCGAAGGCCCTGCCCTCGACGGGAGTTGTTCGTTACAGCGATCGCAGTGACCGGGTGTTCACCAGTCCGCGGTGGGTGCACTTCGTCGAAATGGAGTACCGCGTGCCGCGCCATCTGACGACGGATGCGCTACGGGCAGTGATGGATGTCGTCGAGCGCAGGGAGCTGATGGTCTCGTTCCCAGTGGAGGTCCGCGTGTCGGCAGCTGACGACATCCCGTTGTCGATGGGTTACGGCGCGGCCAACGGATGGGTCGCGGTGCACATGTACAAGGGCGTCGAATACCGCCCGTACTTCGAGGCAGTGGAAGCCGCCATCCATGACCTGGCCGGCAACGAAGCCCGCCCCCACTGGGGCAAGTTGCACACGCTCACTGCTGCCGATTTGAAGCCTCGCTACCCCGAGTGGGACGCCTTCCAAGCCGTGCGCCGCCGCCTCGACCCCGAGGGCGTGTTCACCTCGCCCGAGATAGCGCGCGTCGTGGGAAGCGTCTAAGGCGCGACCTACGCTGTGGGCGCCCAGCCCGGGTGGTGGAATGCAGACACTCGGCTCTTAAACAGCCGTGGCCGAAAGGCCGTGCGGGTTCAAATCCCGCTCCGGGCACTCCCGCTATAACGAGGCGAGTTGAAGGGGGACCGCTACCCCCGTGCGAGCGCCGAGGGCGGCTAGTTGGCCCGCCATGTCGTCGTCCAGTCGCACGACACCT
>DATLBX010000095.1:0-13596 GCA_035526705.1 Acidimicrobiales bacterium
GCCTCGGCGAGGACCCATACGGTCGAGACAGCCATCGATTTCTCCTCAGATCACTTTCAGCTGTTCGAGGTAGGCCACGATGCGCTGTGCGCCCTCGGTGCCGTCCCCGCTGTCCACGTGAATGTCGCCCGCCTTGCGCTCTTCCGCGTCGGCGACGTCGGTGATCTCCTGTCGCGCCCCGGGCCATCCGACCTGGTCCGGTGCGAGCCCGAGGTCCGCCAGCGTCAGCTGCTCGACCGGCTTGGACTTGGCGCTCATGATCCCCTTGAAGTTCGGATACCGCGGCTCCACCACTCCCGCGGTCACCGTCACCAGACATGGCAGTGGGCAGGTCACGTCGTCGTAGCCCGCTTCCGTCTGGCGCTGCACCTTTACTTGTGAGCCATCCACCTCGATGTGCTTCGCGAAGCTCACCGACGGCAGGCCCATCAACTCGGCCACCTGCACCGGCGTCGTGCCGGTGTAGCCGTCGGTCGACTCCGTCGCGGCCAGAATCAGATCCGCGCCCGCTCGGGCCAACGCCGCAGCCAGCACCTTGGCGGTCCCGAGAGCGTCGGATCCGACCAACGCCTCGTCGGAAACCAGGATCGCCTTTTCGGCGCCCATCGCCAGGGCGGTGCGCAGCCCGCTGGTCTCGTTGTTCGGTGCCATCGACACGAGGGTGACCTCCCCTCCGCCGGCCGCAGCCACCAACTGGAGACCCATCTCCACGCCATACATGTCGGAGTCGTCGATCACGAGCTTGCCCTCGCGAACCAGCGTGTTCGTCTGCGGGTCCAGCTTTCCAGGCAGGTTGGGGTCGGGAATCTGCTTCACGCAGACGGCAACGTTCATGGGACGTGATACTGGCACTAGTTTCCGGCGGTGATGTCAGACGGTGGCAACCCCCCAGCCGGGAGAGTGACGACAGTTCCCGAG
This sequence comes from Acidimicrobiales bacterium, assembly GCA_035526705.1. GTDB lineage: Bacteria > Actinomycetota > Acidimicrobiia > Acidimicrobiales > JAHWKP01 > JAHWKP01. Next base: position 919 of record DATLBX010000095.1, read on the forward strand.
GTCCACCTGGCGCTCCCCGCGACCCCGGAGTTCGTCCGCCTCGCCCGCGTGACGGCAACGGGGCTCGCCAGTCGAGCCGGCTTCAGCATCGACGAGGTGGAAGACCTACGCCTGGCCATCGACGAGTTGTGCTTCACCCTCATCGGTACCAAAGGACGAGAGGGCCGCCTCGAGCTCCGCTACCGCCTCGATGGCAGCGCTCTGGAGGTCCACGGCTCGCTCGACTCCCCCGATACCGACGTCCCTCACCTTTCGGACTGGTCGGACCAGATCCTCGATGCGCTCGTCGATGAGCACGAAGTCGGTCGCACCTCTGGCGCAGATGGCAACGGGGTGCGCGGCTTCCGGATGCTCAAACGGGCGGGCTAATCCCATGCCGGTAGACCCCGAGCGGCGCGCGGAGCTGCGGGGCCAGTTCGAGGAATTCGCCCGCGCCCGCGACCCTGGGGTGCGGGACGGCCTGATCGAAGCCCACATCGGGCTCGCCGAGTACCTCGCCCGGAGGTTCGGTAACCGCGGCGAGCCCCTCGACGACCTGGTCCAGGTCGCCTCCATCGGCCTGGTGAAGGCCGTGGACCGCTTCGACCCCGAGCGCGCCGTCGAGTTCTCCACCTACGCCACCCACACCATCGTCGGCGAACTGAAGCGGCACTTCCGGGACAAGGGCTGGGCCGTGCGTGCGCCGCGCCGTATGCAGGAGCTCTATCTCCGCATCGGCAAGATCGTCAGCACGGCCAGCCAGGAACTCGGCCGCTCCCCCACCGTCGCGGAGATCGCCAAGGAAGCCGAAGTCACCGAGGAAGAAGTGCTCGAGGCTCTCGAAGCCGGCCAGGCATACCGCTTCGCCTCTCTCGACTCCCCCGGCGGCGGCGGGGGCGACGACGACGAAGGCGAGGGCATGGCCGCGCAACTCGGGCAGGACGAGCCCGGCCTGGCCGACGCAGAACGCCGCGCCACGATGGACCCTCTCCTTGCCACGCTGCCCGAGCGCGAGCAGATGATTTTGCGGCTGCGGTTCTACGACGACCTCACCCAATCGGAGATCGCGGAGAGACTCGGCATCAGCCAGATGCATGTTTCGCGGCTGCTGTCGCGCAGTCTGGCCAAGCTCCGTAACCAGGCCGACACGGCAGGGGGATGACCCGCAACATCCATCTGGTGGTCAACCCGACCGCCTCCTCGGTGACGCCTCGCGCCCGCGTCGTAATCAGCCGAGCCTTCGCCTCGGACGCCAACGTCGAAGTTCACATGACCGAGCGCCGGGGTCACGCCACAGAGCTGGCCGGAGACGCACTGCGGGCCGGAGCCGATGTCGTGGTCGTCCTAGGTGGCGACGGCACACTCAACGAAGTGGCGTGCGCGCTCGCCGGATCCCGCGTCCGCCTCGGCGTGCTTCCTGGGGGATCGACGAATGTCTTTGCCCGTTCGCTGGGGATGTCCGACGACCCTGTGGAAGCAACTGCTCAACTCATCGACTCCCTCGGCGACATGCACGCCAACGAGGACCACATGAGCCTCGGCACCGCCAACGGGCGACACTTCGTATTCCACACGGGCGTGGGCTTCGACGCGGCAGTGGTGCAGGAGGTCGAGAAGCGAGGCCACCTCAAGCGCTGGATTGCCCATCCGCTGTTCATCTGGTCTGCCTTCAGGACCTGGGCGGGCTACGACCGGCGGGCGCGATTCAGGGTCGAGTTCTTCGGCGGCTCCGTGCAGGCCAGCCCCTTGACCCTCGTGCTGAACCGCGACCCGTACACGTATCTGGGCGAACGACCGCTGCGGCTCGCGGTGGGCGCGGACTTCGACACCGGCTTCGCGGTGGCCTGCTTCAAGTCACTGGGCCTGGTCTCGACCGTCGCCGCGGCCGGGCGCGCCCTAATGCAGCCGGCAGGACTCACGACCGGACGGGCCGTACGCGTAGAGCGTGGGGTCAAGCAGCTCGCCATCACCGCCGACCGCCCCTTCCATTACCAAGTAGACGGCGATTACATCGATCAGGTTCGAGAACTGCGCATCGCCCACATGCCGGCCAGTCTGTGGGTGCTCCGACCAGGGCACGCCCCGGGCGAAGGCTCCTAGCGCCGACCCGTCGGCAGAGGCGGGTGCTCCTCTTGCAGCAACGGCACCGTCAACTCCACCTCGGTGCCCTGCCCCTCCGGATTTCCGTGAAAGCGCAAGACCCCACCGAGTTGTGTGGTTACCAAGTGCTTGATGATCGAAATGCCCATGCTCGCCATGGTGTGCGTCGAGAAGCTCTCCGGCAATCCCACACCGTTGTCTCTCACGCGAACGGTCAGGGCTTCACCGTCGTTGACGAGCTCGACAATGACGCACTGATCGGTGGCGCCCCGACTCTCGGGGAAGGCGTGTTCCACCGCGTTCTGCAGTAGCTCGGTCAGGACCACGGCCATCGGTGTGGCGATCTCCGCGGGTACCGAGCCGGCGTCGCCCGTCACGCTGAAGTCCACGGGGTCGCCAGTGACGCTGTCGTGGGCCGATCGCAGAATCCACTCCAGCACCTCCCCCAGCGGGACGACTTCGTTGACGTCGCGCGACAGGATCTCGTGAACCAGGGCGATCGAACGGATCCGCCGGTCGGCCTCCTCCAGCGCAGCCCGCGCGTTCGCGTTCGACAGTCGACGCGACTGAATTCGCAGGAGCGACGAGATCGTCTGCAGGTTGTTCTTGACCCGGTGGTGGATCTCCCGAATGGTGGTGTCCTTGTCGAGCAGCAGCCGGTCCCGCCGACGAATGTCGGTGACGTCGCGCAGCAACACCAGCGCGCCGGTCACTGTGGCGTGGTCGAGCATGGGGATGCAGCGCGCCAGCACAGTCACCGAGGCCGCCCCCGAGAGGTCGGCCGTGACCGGCAGGCCAGTGGCAAATGCGCCAGCTACGGCGGTCTCGTCGGCCCCCAACTCATCCAGCCTCATGCCTTCCGGATTCGAATGGATCCCGAGGCGGTGCAACGCGTTCACCGCGTTGGGCGACGCATATTCGATGCGCCGACCGCGGTCGAGCACCATGACGCCGTCGCCGACCCGCGGCGCCTCCTCGTGGCCGGCCTCGTCGACCGGGAACGGAAACTCGCCGCGCGTGATCATCGCGGCGAAACGGGCGAACGTTGCCGCGTATACGCGCTCGAGGTCTCCGGGGGACCTGCCGACCGCCAGCTCGGCTTCTCTCGACAAGATGGCCACCAGCTCCGTGTCCGGCGAAGTTCGGCTGCCGTCGGCCCGGTAACGGACCGGGATGCACTGCACCCTCGCCGGCTCGTTGGTGCCGAAGATGAACTGCTCGCCGTCGACCACCTCCCCGCGATCCCACGCCTCGCCGACCAGCGGCCGCTCGGTCGCGTCCGTCAGACGACCAATGAGGTCATCCCAGTGCAGAGTGCGGGCCGACGTCGGCCGCATCTGTCCGAGAATCACGAACTGGGAGTGCGGCCCGTCGCCGCTCCTTCTGCCCAGGCTTTCGTCGTCGCCCCGCCCGGACGAGGCGGGCGCGAACAGAAGCAGATCGGAGAAGCAGAGGTCGGCGAGCATTCCCCACGAGGCGATCAGCCTCTGGAGGTGGGCCAGCGGGCCCGGCGCGAGATCCGTATGGGCCAGCGCCGTCTCAGCCGGGCTCAGACTCAAAGCTGGGGACTGACGCTTTTTCTGATGAGGGTTACGCCGTCACGGACGGTGAGCATCACATTGACGACGCGAGGGTCGTCGGCCACCAATTTGTTGAACTCGCGGATCGCGATGGTGTCGGCCTCCTGGTCTTCGGAGGCGATCACCCGGCCGCTCCACAGGGTGTTGTCCGCGGCGATCACTCCCCCGGGGGCGAGCTTGGGCAACACCGCCTCGTAGTAGTTCGCGTAGTTGCCTTTGTCCGCGTCGATGAACACGAAGTCGAACGGGCCGTCCAGTTCGGCGAGCGAGTCCAACGCCGGCCCGACCCGCACCTCGATGCGGTTGGAGAGGCCGTTGGCCTCGATGTGGCGCTTCGCCACCTCGGCGTGTTTCTCGGAGATGTCGCAGGTGACGATGTGGCCGCCCTCGGGCAACCCGGCCGCCATCGAAATCGAGGAGTAGCCGCTGAACGTGCCGATTTCCAGGACCCGCTGTGCGCCTGACAGGAACACGAGCATCTCGAGGAAGCGCCCCTCGAGCGCCCCGACCATCATCTGGGGCGCGTCGAGCGTCGATCTGGTCTCCTCGGCCAGACGGAGCAGTCCCTCGCCTGGGGGTGACGTGTGCTGTTCCGCGTACGCCTCGATCGCGGGGTCGACGATCGGGTCCATCAGTCCGCTCCGCCCGGAGCGTCGAAGAGGTGCTCACCGAGTTCCATGAGACCATTCATATCCGCGATATCGACCGGCATGTAGGGGATGACGGCGGCCGCCTCCGAGGCGCCGGTGAGCTCTCGCCTCAAATCCGCTTCCCGCTGCGCGACCACGGAGAAACGGCAGAAACTCTCGCCGACCTCCTGCAGAACCCGACCCGCCGCGTCCGGTTCCGCGTGCCCGGGGAACGCTTCGCCGGCCACTGCTCGCCCCCCGCCGGCCAACCGCGCCGCGACCCTTTCCGCGGTGGGGTCCAGAAAGTAGGTCGGCAGGGCGCGGTTGAGCACCATGCCGCCCAGATGGAACTCCCGCTCGGCCAGCCCACTCACGAAGCGCCGCGCCTCGGCCAGCGGCGGGCCTTCGAGCGTGGTCACGACCACAAAGCTCGTTCTGTGATCCCGCAGTAACCGGCTCACCGCGCGGGAGCGGTCGACAAAGCCCTGGTACATCGACTGGAAGAGAAGAAAGAACTCCGCAATATCCGACAGGAACTGAGTTCCCAGAATCCGGTCTGCGATCTGGTGGAACGGACGCGACGCCAAGTTGGTCAGGCGGTTCCGGTATGGCGCGGTGAGCATGCGCAGGAACCGGCTCGAGAAGAACTCCGCCATCCGCTCTGGTGCCTCGAGGAAGTCGATCGCGTTCCGACTGGGCGGTGTGTCGAGGACGATCAAGTCGTAGCCACCTTCGGAATGGATCTGGTACAGCCTCTCCATGGCGATGTAGTCGTGACTCTGCACGAACCGCCCTGCAATGTTCCGATAGAGCGCGTTCGCAAGGATGCGGTCGCGCGTCTGGGCGTCGGGCGCGTGCCGGCGCACGAGATCGTCCCAGGACTGTTCGGTGTCGAGCATCGCGGCGAACAGTCGGCCGCGCGCGCCGGGCCCGAGGTCGACTTCGGTCTCCTCGTTGCCGATCAGCCCGATGCCCAGCGCGTCCGCCAGGCGGCGCGCCGGGTCGATCGTGAGGACGAGGACGCGTCCGCCGTTGACGGCGGCAGCCTGCGCCCCAGCCGCCGCCGCCACCGTCGTCTTGCCGACGCCTCCGGGGCCGCAGAAGATCACGATCTCCCGGGCCGCGAGCAGGTCCCGCAGGCCCCGCGCCGTGGGGACGCTCACGTGCCGAGTTCGGCGGACAGCGCGGCGAGAACCTGACGCGTCGCCCGCAATCCGTGAGTTCGCGTGAAGAGGTAAGGCACATACAACAGGGGTACGTCCGGATCGAGCTCGCGCCGTAAACGTTCGAGATGGATGGCACGGTTCCGGCGCAGGTCAACGGCCAGCCGTGCCCCTGCGACGACGAGAGCCGGATCCCCGCCCGCCGATGCGGCCAACCGCGCTGGTCCGTCTCCGCCGACCAATTCCTCGAACAGAGCCTCCTCCGCCGTGCCGAACAACTCGGGCAACACGCGGTTGGCCACGACCGCGGCCAGCTCGACCGGAGTCTCGTCGCGCAGCCTGGCGGTCAACTCGATCGTCTCCGACACCGGCATCTCCTCGGGCGTCGCCACGATTACGGCGCCGGTGGTTTCCGGGTTGGAAAGCAGCTCGATCATCCAGGCGGTCTGCGAGCGGATCAGGCCCACGTGCACGAGCTCGTTGATCGCCTGGGGGGCCGCCAGTTGACCAATCACATGGCCGCTCGCGGTTCCGTCGACGACCACGAGGTCCCAGTCGCGCTCTTTGACCTCGAAGAGGATTTTGCCGACTGTGACGACCTCCCGAACTCCCGGAGCGGCGGTGGCGACGTATTCGAAGATGCGCGACAACGGACCGATGCGCGACAACAGAGGGACGCGCAACTGGAGCTGGATGTACTCCCGCAGGGACTCCTCGGGATCGAGGGCCAGCGCCCACAACCCGGGGTGGTCCGTGCGGGCCTTAGGAGTGAGCGGGCCGACCTCCAGGAACTCCGCCAGGTCGTTCTTCGCATCGACACTGACCAGCAGGGTCTTCTTGCCGGATTCCGCGGCCAGCAGGGCCAGCGCGGCCGCGATCGTCGACTTGCCGGTGCCCCCTTTGCCTGTGACGACCAGGAGTCGTCGATCCATCAACGGCAGCATCAAGTGCGGTGCCGCTCGAAGGTTCTACCCGCGGGAATCACACCCGCGCGGTGGGGGTTGGGGGTCCTCCGCCGCACCGCGACGAGCCGAAGGCGGCGGAGCCATTAATGCGTGCCGAAACCGACGCGGCGGTCGCCGGAGCTGCCGATCTCCACATAGGCCAGGCGCTGCGCGGGAACGCCCACGCGACGGCCCCGTCGATCGGTGAGCCAGAGCATGCCCTCGCCCGACGCGATCGCAGTCTCGATTTCCTTGGCCAGCTTGTCCGCGTCGGCGCCATCGCCCAGGTCGAGTTCGATCTCCCGCGCCGTGTGCAGCACCCCGATTCGTACTTCCATCAGTCCTTCTCTCCTATCTCAGCCTCGGCCGCGTCCCGGTGGGGCAGCTGCTCGGGAGTCTCGCCGTCGTCGTCGGTCATCGTAGGTTCGGCCTCGACTTGGTCGGTCCGGGTCTGATCCCATCGGCCCCAAGCCGGAGTCCGACGGGTCACCAGCAGCACGTAAAGGCACAGCAGCACGGCCACCGACGCCGTCCACTGGCTCCCGGTCAGTCCGAACCGCCTCACGTCCTCGCGAAAGAAGTCTTCGAGTAGCCGCTGCGCGCCGTAGACGGCGCCGAAGGCCAGGATCAGGAAGCCGTCGAAACGGTCCCGCCGGCGCAGCCAGAGAAGAACCCCCAGCAGTACGGCGGTGAGGAGCAGGTCGTACAGGGCGGTCTGGTGCACTACCGACCCCGGCGGGCACGGCGACGCGGTGTCGATCGACGCGCCCGGACAGAGGTACCCGAGGAAGAGCTTGGTCGGCTTGCCGAGGTGGTCCGCAACGATGAGGTCGCCGATCCGACCGATCACGATCCCGAGCGCCAATCCGGGCGCCGCCGCGTCGGTTCCCTTCCAGAACGACACGCCGTGGCGTCGGGCCCAGAAGCACGGCAGGACGATTCCGCCGATGATCCCGCCAAGGAGGCTGATCCCTCCCTTCCAGATCTGGAAGACCTCTACCGGCGACTCGAAGTCGGAGAAGTGGTTCAGCACGTAGGCGAGCCGGGCCCCGATAATCGATCCGATCAGGGCGCGGATGAGGATGGAGTAGACCGCGTCCTCCGAGATCCCCTTCTTCTCAGCGGCCCGCAACATGAGGGTGGCCCCCGCCAGGAAACCGACCGCTATACCGATGCCGTGCGGCGATAGGTCGAGCGGTCCGACCTCGATCTTGACAATCGGGTTGTAGGAGAGAGCCCCGAGCACCCTGAGTTTCTAGCCTTGGAGCGCGCCGCCGCCGCGCCGGGCGATGCCGCTTGGTCAGTCGATCGGAAGCGCCGGAGGATCGGCTCCTGTTCTCATCCGGTTCTGCCGCGCATCAATGATCACGTCCCACTTCCCGGGCCCGCCGATCAGCTTGGCGAAGCCCTTGGTGACGAGGTCGTGGTGGAAGGTGCAGGCCCGGCACAGGTCATCCAGCGACGTCCGGCGGCTCCTCGAGAAGTCGTCGCGCCAATGGTGGAACTGCAGGTCCTTGCGTTGGTAACACCCGGGCCAGATACAGACCGGGTCGCGAGCGATCACCGCCCGGCGCACGTTCGCGGGGATGTATCGACTGCGCGAGACCAAGGACACGACATCAGGGCCCTCCATGCCGACCTCATTGAGGACTCCGTCGTCCACCAGCGCGTGTGCGACCGGCACCGGAATTGGGCCGGCACCGTCGATTTCGCACTTCTCGCCGGAGCGCGTGCGGCCGCGGAGCCAGGCATCGCGGTCCGCGGTGATGTTGATGGAGAACCGAGGACGTTGAACATTGCCGTCCGCGTCCTTGCCGCGGCACAGCTCGACCAGTGCGTCGAACAACAAGGCTTCTTTGCGCGCCGTGCAGCCGTTGCGGCGGGCTTGGCGGCCGAGCCGCTTGGCGATCGGCTCGAGCGCGGCCATCACTTCGGCACCCGCGTCGGGAGTGCCGCTGATGTCCATCCGGAATGCGCCTTCGGCATTGGTCCAAGACCGCAGATAGCGCCCGTCGTGCACCTTGCGATAGCGCGCCTCGTCGTCCTCACAGGCCGCGGCAATGACGCGCTGACAGTGGTCGCGCAGGACGGGAAGCGGCTCGCGGTGCGCAAGCTCGAGCAGGTGGGATTCGGACCGCGGATCCGCGCTGGCTGCCTCCGTGATGTGGCGGGTCTGCGCGAGCGTCAGACCGCCGGCACGGAACTGGGCGTCGGTTTCGGGCAGTGCACCCAATCGCTCCGGCACCTGGGTGGCGGCCATCGCCTCTGCGATTGAGCATCCCGTAGTGCGCGCCACCCAGTGCGCGGGGGTGCGGTCGCCCGCAATGCGCCAATGCCGGGTCCTGGCCACCCGTGTCGCGCACAGGGCCTTGCCGGCCGCAGCCATGTTCTCGATGGCCGCGAAGACGGCCACTCCGGTAGCCGCGCCGGGACCGTCGAGCGCGCCCGGCTCGAGGCCGCGCACGACGATGCCAAGCCACTCGGTCACGTCCTCGAGCACCTCGAAGTCTGCGTCGGTTGAGCCTCGCGACACGTCGGCGACCGCGAATGACATGGATGTATTTTCGCACGCGTGTTCGCCCCTGCGCAAGGTCCTGACCTGGGGATTTCCTGGGGAATTGGCTTCGCCGAGCGTGCGGCGCCAAGCTGCGCACGGCACCACTGCTATGAGGAGGGGGCGAGCCCGGCGAGTGGAGCCGCGCTAAGAGCGCTCGTTGGCCACCTCCCCGAGCCAGGTTCGAGCGAGCCCATTAACGGTCCTAGCCATCAGCCGCTGCTGATCTGGATCCCGCGGGGCGGACCCGATCAACGACTGGATCAAGTGGCCCTCGGGCTGGCCGGCCAGTTCCCGCTCTACAGCGGAAGCTCCCTCAGGAAATGCTCCGGTTCTGTAGGCGATCAGGCATTTGGCGGCCCACGCCAACCCCCACTTTCCGGTAAGTCGCTCGACCATTACGAGCCGCTCCTCGCCGGTCAGCCATGGGTACAGGAGTAGGCAGCGCGCTGTACGGGCGAGGGAGTCAGCGACATCGGAAAGGTCCGCGGCGAAATCCTGCCTAGTCGGCTCGGAAAATGGGTTCAGGCCCCATAAAACCTTCGCGTTCGTCGTCACCATTTCTTGGCCATAGCGGGGAAGTCCACCCAGCTCATCCAAGCCAACGACGTTCGAGGGGCCAGCGCCCGCGGAGGTCCAGGCCTCAGCCAATAACCCGAGCGTTTCCTCGTCGACAGTCCGAACGACGACGAACATGTCGACGTCGCTGCGGGGCGGTTCGGCTTCGCCCCGGGCCCAGCTACCGCAAAGCAGGACGCACGCCAGTCGCTCCCCGCAGCAGCGCTCCAACTCGGCAATGAGGCGGTCGGTATACCCGCTCAGTTCGTCTTCGTCGACGGGGTGAGGCGGCTGCTGTTCCCATCTCATCGCTTCACAGTGGCATCGGAAGTCGGTGACGCGTGGCCAATTACGGGGTCCCGCGCGGCCGATCTCGCGGTCCTAGTCACCACCCGTCTATACGGTGACGGCGTGGCACACGTTTACGCGCATGGACCAGTCTCGGTCGGGCCCCTCTCGGCGGGGCTGAAGACGAGGGTGGAACGGGAGGTCCTCGAGGACTCCCTCCTCGCAACAGGGGCGACCCGGGCCTCCGGCGCAGGAAATCGAGCCCGGCCCGAGGATCCCGATCCCATGCGCACCTGTTTCGAACGGGACCTCGATCGGGTCCAGCACTCCCGTGCGTTCCGGCGTCTGGCCGGCAAGTGCCAGGTCTTCATCGCGCCGGACGACGACCACCTCCGCACCCGCCTCACCCACGCGATCGAAGTGGCTCAGGTCGCGGTGGGCATCGCCCGCCCGGCCGGCCTCAACGTGGCGCTCACCGCCGCGGCGGCCATGGCTCACGACTGCGGGCACGGCCCCGCCGGACACGCTTCCGAGGAGGCGCTGTCCCCATTCGTCGAGGGCGGGTACCACCACGCCGTCTATGGGGCGGACGTCACCTTGGCCCCGCTCAACCTCTGCCTGGAGACGCTCGACGCAGTCAGGAACCATTCGTGGAACCGGCCCGGCCCCTCGACCCCGGAAGGCGAGGTCGTTTCGTGGGCGGACCGGATCGCCTACGTCTGCCACGACTTCGAGGACGCGGTGCGAGCCGGCGTGGTTCGCGCCGACGACCTGCCGGCAGAAGTTCGGCTCACGCTCGGGGAGCGGCGCTCGGCCCAGCTGGACCGCCTGATCGGGGCGATGCTGCAGACGATCGTCGAGACCGGGGGCGTCGGCATGCGCGCCGAGGAGGCCGAGGCCATGGACGCGTTCAGAGAATTCAACTTCGAACGGATATATCTGCGTCCCGCGTCGGTTGCACAAGCCGAAAAGGTCATCGAGCTTCTGCGGGCATTGACCGACTGGTTTGCCCACCATCCGGACCGGATTAACTCCGCGGATGTCTCCCGCCTTCTGCCAGGCAGTGCAGAGGCGACCGCCCTTGCGGTACACCACGTGAGCGGCATGACCGACCGTTATGCCATGTCGTCGGCGGTGACCTATCTCGGATGGGATCCCGAAAAACTTCCCCTTGCCGCGTGAAATAGCGCGTTCAACTCACGCAAACACACTCACTTCTCCGTGAATACCCGTCACCTGAAATAGGTGAATCGCGGCGTCTGTTTTGGCCCGCGACTTGTGGTTCCGGTGTGATGCAATAGCGCGCGATTGCGGCGCGACTGCGGCCGCCGGCCCGGCATTTACGGAAGGTGCGCACGGCATGCGACTGCGGCTCGTGGAGGTCGAGGGAACCCCGGAGGAGATCCGACGTCTCGACATCGAACAACTCCTTGGCCGGCCCTTCTCTCCATCGCAGTCGCTGATGGAGGCAGACACCGACCCCGCCGGCTTCGACGAAGCCCGCTTGTCGACCATCCTCGAGGCGGAGGCTCCACCGGGGCGAACGCGCGAGCTGCTGGAAGCCTTCTTCGACACCGTGCGTTCCTGGGGCGACGTATCGGTCGTGCCCAACTGGCGCGCCAACGCACCGGGGCGAGTGTCCTACCTCCGCGTCCACCGCCACCCCCGAACCCGGGGCGCGTTCGTCTATGTGTTCCCGGCGCGGCTGAGACTGAACTTCCGTCTCGACGCGGCAGAGGCCAAGGGCGCCACCCATGCCGCGGCGCGTGAGGTCAAACGCGACAACGCCTACCAGGTATCGATAAGCCTCACGGACCAGAGCACGCTCGAAGAAGCGCTCCGGCTGTCGCGCCGCGCCTACGAACTAGTCGGAGCCTGAAGCGAGGAGCCTGAAGCTCAGAACTTCGTGCCGCAGCTCCCGCAGAACTGGGTGGTTTCCGTCGCCCGGGCCGTGCCGCAGCTGGGGCAGAACTTCGGCTTCGTCGCCGAGTCCCCGCTGGTGTCTGCCGCGTCCGAGGACTGAGCCGTGGGTGCGGGAGGCGGAGGCGAGACGGGAGAGGGCGAGTCAGCCGGCGTCTGCGAAGTCGACGGCGCGGCCACGGGTGCCGGGGGAACCGGCGTGGGCGTGGGTGCGGGCGACTGCGGCGCGTCGTAGGAAGGGCCCGCCGGCGGCGCCTGATATGCGGGTCCACTCGTGGCGCCCGCGGCAGGCAGCTCGCCTTGCGGCTTCTTCCGGCCCTTCATGACCACAGCGGCGCCGATGAGGCCGAGCACCACCACGGCTCCGATGGCGACGGGCACCACGGGAAACTTGCTGTCGCCCACCTCGCCGCCTTCAGCGCGCTCCTTGGCCGCGTCCTTGCGGTACTCCTGCGCCTGCTGGTGACCGGGGTCGAGATCGAGCACCCGGTCGAACGCCTCGATAGCCGGCGTGTAGCGACCGGCATAGAAAGAGGTGAGGCCCTCGCGGTAAATGGTGTCGATCCGTCCGAGCTCGTTCTTGATCCCGTTCCTGGCGAGGATCTCGCGGACATTGCCGGCCGGAACGATGAAGTTGAACGCCTCGCTGTCACCGATTCCGAAGCTGTTGACGCCGATGACCTCCCCCTCCATGTTCACGGTCGGGCCGCCACTCATGCCACTGGCGATAGCCGCGCTCACCTCGTACACCGGGTAGCTCCCCTGCGTCTTCTTGGCGCTGACCTTTCCGTCCTTGTTGGTGGGTTCGAGCGACTCGTCCACCGCGCCCTCGGTCAGTCCGGGGTATCCCACCGACAGGAGGGGCGTTCCGATCTCGAGCTCATTGACGTCCGAGACGAGCACGGCGGGCAGATCGCTGGCCTCGACCTTGAGCAGGGCGACGTCGCCCGACTCGGCCGAGCG
>DATLBX010000096.1:0-2213 GCA_035526705.1 Acidimicrobiales bacterium
ACCAGGACGTCTTCCGCCCGCCGTGTACTGATCTCGGGAGCAAGCATCGCCGGCCCCGCTCTCGCGTACTGGCTCGACCGGTACGGCTTCGAGGTGACCGTCGTCGAGAAGAACGCCACGGTACGAGGGGGCGGATACGCGATCGACATCCGCGGCACGGCCCGCGACGTCGTGGACCGCATGGGCCTGATGCCGCAACTGCGCCGGGCCCACGTGGACACCAACCGGATAACTTTCGTCGACGCCGTCGGTGAGACGATCGGCGCGCTGGAGCCGGAGCAAGTGACTGGCGGGCAGAGGGAGCTCGACCTCGAAGTCCGCCGCGGGGACCTGGCCGACGCGCTCAACGCGCCCCTGCACGGCCGGGTCGAATTCCTCTTCGGCGACTCCATAGCGACGCTGGACGACGACGGCGAGGCCGTGCACATCGTCTTCGAGAGCGGCACGCGCCGCACCTTCGACCTCGTGATCGGCGCCGACGGACTGCACTCGAACACGCGCCGGCTGACCTTCGGCCCGGAAGAGCCCTTCCACCGCTACCTCGGGCGGGTCTTCGCCGTCTTCACCCTGCCGAACGAGTTCGGACTCGCCCACGAAGGCGTCATCTGGACCGAACCGGGGCGCAGCGCGGTCCTCTACGCCTACGAGTCCTCCGACGTTGTGCACGGCTTCTTCACCTTCGCCCACCCGGCCCCGCCCTTCAGCGTCTTGCGCGACCCGAAGGCTCAGCGCGATCTGGTCGCGGCCCACTTCCCCGAACTGGTCTGGCACCTGCCGCGGATGGTGGAGGCGATGCGGGAAGCGGACGACCTGTTCTTCGACACCGTGAGCCAGATCCACATGCCCACCTGGTCCCACGGCCGAGTCGCCCTGACCGGTGACGCCGCACACGCGACCTCCTTCCTCTCCGGGCAGGGTTCGAGCGTCTCGCTCGTCGGCGCGTACATCCTGGCCGGTGAACTCGCCGCACACGACCACCACAAAGACGCTTTCGCAGCGTACGAGCGCACAGTGCGACCCTTCGCCGAGCGTAACCAGGCACTCGCCACCGACGGTGGCTCAGTGGTGGCGCCGACGACGCAGGCAGAGCTGGACGGCCGAAACGCCATGGTGCGCGATCCCGAAGCTGCCGCGAAGGCGATGGCAGCAGCAGGAGGAGACGAAAAGCGCGCGGCCCACTCGGGACTGGTACTGCCCGACTACACCGCCCTTGAGGTGCAGCGGTAGAGGCGACCACCTGAGGGTATTCAGGTGACCTACCCAATTCCTTGATGTTTCACTGCGCGGCAACCCCCGCGAGCCGGCCACGCAGGATGTCGCTGGCCGTCTCGCGGCCTTGGCCGGAGCCTGCCCGGAACTCGTCTCGCCCGCGTGGTGCAGGATTGAAGCAGGTACTGCCGACAGCGCCGCCACGCGTGTTCTGCGCGTGCTGAAAGCGAAGCACCTCCTTGTCACTGACTCCGGTCCCGATTGCGACTTGGTCGAGAAGCTCAGCCCGGATCCACCGGCTTGATTCCCGGTTGATCGTTTCGGGGTCGTGCAGGCCGCGTTGGGGCCGAGTTGCGGATTCGGGCATGGGGTGGCCGCTGGTCCGCCCAGCTCTTCCACTCTGTCCACAGGTCTCGGGCCCTTTCGGGCGGGCCGGTCGGGGAGCGTCGGGCGTTCCACCGTCTTTCGCAGGTCACCTACGGGAGCGAGCGGCTGGGTGACCTTCCGCGCCCCATCGACGAGATCGCCCCCTATGCTGTGCGGGAGGAGGCCCCTGGGCGGAGTTCGCCTGTCTCGCACAGCGCACGCGCGGTCGACAGGTCGTTGGTCCGGCGCCGTCGTGGTGCGGTCAAGTGCGTCGGCACGTGATGCCGACAGGTCCGCCCCGCCCCTACAGCATTCGATTCGAAGGGAACTGCTTTGCCGAAGACCGTTGTCATCACCGGTGCGAGCGATGGAACCGGTGCCGCCGCGGCCCGCCGGCTGGTGAGAGACGGACACCATGTGATTGTCGTGGGCAGGTCCGCAGCCAAGACCGAGGCGGTCGCGCATGAGCTCGGCGTGAGTCATTTCGTCGCGGACTTCGCGCACTTGGACCAGGTGCGCACCCTCGCGGCACAGCTCGCCGATCACTGTCCGCGCATCGACGTACTGGCCAACAACGCCGGAGCGATCCTCGGTGACCGTAGCGTCACCGAGGACGGCTTCGAGGAGACGTTCCAGGT